>JANTGP010000015.1 GCA_024762835.1 Bacteroidota bacterium | reverse complement strand
AGAGACTAACAGGAATGGTAAATTCGTGTGAGTTCACATAACTTTCACTTGTATCGAGAGCACTTAGGTTATTTATCTTTCCAAGTAAGATATCCGAGTAATCTAATATTGTATCAGCAGATAAATATGTGGCATCTTTCCATGTTGTAGCATGAGTTCCACCTGGCCCGGAGTTAAATACTGTCCACGAAACGGCAAGATTTTGTCCTGCATATATTGTTGAAGGAGTTAAAATATTGCTTACTTCCAAATCAGGAAGAAATCTTGTTTCAAAAACTTGTGTTTGACTCATTGTTGACAGGCATGCATTCTTTGCATTTACTTTCCAGTTGTATGAAGTCCCGAATTGTAAAGAACTATAAGTAAGATTAATATTTTCAGTATTTGCAAAATGTGGTAATCCCACAGCTGTTCCTGTTTCCCAAATATAAACATCATACATTGTAGAGTTAGCACCCGGCATCCATGAAAATGAAACAGGAATATCTAAACCAATTTCATTTTGTACCGGCATCATATTGCTAACTACACCTGGTTGTATTGCCGGAATTATATCGATAAAAACCGTTGCTGTGTCTGTATCGTAACCATCATCTGCAACGAGAGTATATGTTGTGGCTACAGCAGGTGATACCTTGGGATTTGGGATACTACTGGTAAAACCTAAAGGCTCTGATGTCCATGAATAAGTTGTATTGCCAAATCCACCACTTACTGTTGCAGTAAGCTGTGCTGAATCTAAAAGACAAATTTCTGCATTGGATGTGCTTAGGCTAATCTCTATTCTTGGCACAACTACACCGTTGATGTATTCAGGATTAACTGCAAGAGGAATGCCTAAATTATCAGTAACTTCACATGATGAGGTAAAGTTTAAGGTGGAGCTTGTTCCGTTATACAGAAACTTCAGATCCAGCAATTTCCCATCGCTGAGAGAAAGTCCGTTGACATTTGCAAATGCCAGAGCAATAATGCCATTGCTTGCATTTATCAAAGGTGCATCAGCAACAATATCCGGATGCCAGTTTAAGCCTCGTCCCCAAGAGATAATAGAATTATTATACTCTATATAAAGAGTAAAGGAGCCAACATCTGTAAAGTTTGTAATGTTTATAGGAACAATAACACTATCACCATAAACAGCAGATACCGAATCGATTTTAAAACTTAAGCTCTGTGAATAAGAAAACACCGAACAAGTTATAATTATCAGAAAAACCGTTATTAACCTTTTCATAATTTGTGTCCTCATATTTTATTTAATAATTTGCATAATACGTGATGAAGTATAGTCATTGCTCTTACCTTTTACCTCAATTTTATAAATATAAACACCTGAAGCCAGCTTAGAAGCACTAAATTCTTCTTCGTAGTCACCGGCTGCCCTGTTGTCATTAATCAAAACTTCAATATCTTGTCCGAGTATGTCCTGAACAACTAATCGCACAAAGGCATCTTCCGGCAGATTAAAGCTTATTGTTGTAGTTTCCTTAAAAGGATTAGGATAATTATTCCCAAGACTAAATTCTTTTGAATTTTCTTCTGAATTTAAACTTGGAACATTTAAAACAATATCATACAAGATATTCCCAAGCTTGTCTGCAAATTCTGTTTCGTAACTTAACATTAACTCCCCATGTTGTTTATCCGAAATCTTTTTAAGATTTAAGGAGAATAAAATATCACCTGAATTGAACTGTATACCTTCAACATTCTCAAATGCTATCCGAATTGCATTTCCTTGAGCCTTGAATAATAAGTTGGGAATCTCACTTTCAATCCCGATAAATTCATATTGCTCCGTTGGGTATTTTAGAACCAGAGTCATTGCTCCTACTTCGGTGGAATATTTCATACTTAGCGGAACAACAAGCTCATTATTATCTTCAATAGATAAAGTGCCTGATTTTTCGAGCAATACATTTACTTTATCATTTTTTGCACCTCCGGCAATATATGAGCCGTTTACATCACCGTAACACATTCCGTAAACATCCTGAATAACATCACTATTGCTTACAATTACCTGTGGATGATCAAATATCCATTCGCCTACAGGGAATGTTGAAATATACCCAACAGTTCGCCTAAGAACAAGCAGGGCATCGGCAGATGTGATTGTACCACTTCCGTTAACATCACCGGCTTCTAATTGCAAACCCTCCAATAATTGTAATGAAACAATATGTCTTCTGATGTTTAATGCATCGGTTGCATTAATACCATTTGGATTATTTACGCTTGATGCTGATAAGAAATATGTACCATTAATATTCTGTGTAAACATAAATTGCCCGAGCGTATCATTTTGTACTGTATCCGTTATAAGTTGATTTACATTCTCTAGATATACATCAACCGGATTTATAGGAATATCCCCTTGCTGGGTTGCATAAAGAACAGTTCCCGAAATATTATGTACTGTAGTTACATAGGTTGATTGAATATCAACATCTGTACAACCATTATTATCAGTGTATTCGTACATTATATCATGTGGTCCTATACCCGCAATTATTGGGTTAAATGCGTTACCAACCATACCTGCTCCGGTAAAGATACCACCCGCAGGTATTCCTGTTAAAGTATCGGCAAGGTCATCAGAGAAATATTCTATTTCTAAACCTGTAAATGACACATTTGGTGCAGCATAAATAATTGTAGTATCCGTTGTGCTGTTTGAACAACCATTTGTATCGGTATAAGCATAATTTATAACAACTTGTCCGGGGTTTATTATAGCAGGATTTAAATATGACTGTGCAACTCCCGGTCCTGAGAAATTGCCACCCGAAGGTGCACCTAGAAGTTGAATTAAATCGTCATTACTGCAATACTGTGGGTTGAGACCGATAATGTTAACAATAGGCAAGGGGTTAATATTAACTGTGACTGTATCGGAAGCTAAACATCCGAAATTATCACTAACCGTAATACTATAAGTTCCCTGTGAAGTAATTGTTATAGTTTGATCTGTACTACCATTCGACCAATTATAAGAACTAAAATATCCCCCAAATAAAGTTGTCATATTACCCTCGCAAATACTTTGGTCGGGGCCTAAGTTTATAAGCGGTTCTTGAACAGGTAAAACACTAATATCATCAGATGCATAACATCCGTTATTAGCCATTACCGTAACAGAATACGTCCCTGATGAAGAAATTGTAATACTTTGGTCGGTACTTTGAGTTGACCACATATAACTTGAATAAACTCCAGGGTCGAGAGTTATTAACGTACCCGGACAAAGGAAAGTATCTGTTCCTAAATCAACTGAAATTGGGAGAAGGGAGATATTAATCTCATCAGAAGCTGAACATCCATTTTGGTCTGTAACAATAACTGAAAAGTTCCCAGCCTGAGACACTTCAATATAAGATGAGGTTTCCTGTGTATTCCATAAATAAGAATCAAATTGACCTGCAGTAATAATAAGACTTCCTCCTTCACATACAGAAGTATCATTACCCAAATCAACACTTGGGTTTGCAAATTGATTAACAGTAAGCGATGATGATGCCTCACAGCCATTTTGGTTAGTTACGGTAACACTGTAAGTTCCCGGATTATAAACTTCAATAGAACTATTTGTACTTTGATTGTTCCACAAGTATGAAGTAAATATGCCAGGTGTAAGCAAAATTGTATCATCACCACAAATATTGAGTTGACCATTCCAAACTATTTCCGGAAGAGAATTCATTGTAATTTGTATGCTATCAACCGAAGGACAATTAAAATCTGGATTATAAATCGTTAAATAATATATTCCACCATCGTCAATTGTAATTGAATTTGATGTATCCTGAGTTGACCATGTAAACAATGTGTAGTTATTTGGCACACTTAATATTATACTATCGCCTTCACAGATTGATGTATCGCTACCTAAATCAATTGGAAGAGCAATGCTAAAGACATCAAAGGTATCAAGATCAATACATCCGTTGCCAAATGTAACTGTTAGGCTGTACTCACCTTCGTCTGTAAGGCTAATTGAATTTGTTGTTTCGGCAGTCGACCACAACCATGAGTATCCTTCGTTGGTTGAAACGGTAATTGGATCATTACAAATATTTTGGTTAGGAATATCAACATCAACCACACTTGCCATATCTACAACAACTTGTCCTGTGCCTGTACATCCCGATTGGTCGGTTACTGTCAGATAATAAATTCCACCATCATCAACGGTTATTGCATGGGATGTATCCTGTGTTGACCACATGTAATAAGCATATTGAGTACCGGCATCAATAACTGTACTGTCGCCCGGACAGAGATGAATAGTGTCGCCAAGATCTACAGTTAAGGCCGAGATGAAATCGATTTCAATTGTATCTGAATCTGAACATTGAGAAGCATTTGTTACGGTAACAGAATAAACTCCCGATTGAATAACATTAATCATCTGGTTAGTTTCACTTGTCGACCAATAATAATAATACTGACCTTGTCCGGCATCAAGAATAACACTTTGGCCATTGCATACCGTTTGATTTGGTCCTAAATCAACATTAATTGTATCAACAATAAATATAACAGTATCGTTTGTTGAGCATCCAAACTGATCGGTAACAGTAGAATAATATGTTCCGCCATTTGTCAGCAGCAGTGTGTCGGCAGAAGTTCCATTTGACCATTCATAAGTATACCCCGAGCCTCTTGCAGGGTGGTGAGTTATTATTGCCTGAGGATCACAAACGCTATAGGATGCTATTTCAGAATCAAGTCCCGGTGATATGGAAATTAATACAGTATCGGCATCAGAGCAACCAAAATTAAGCATTTGAACACTAACCCAATAATATCCGTTATCTGTAACTGTAATTGACTGGGTTGTTGCGCCTGTTGACCATAAGTATGTGTCAAATACACCGGCATCAAGTATTATGCTATCACTTCCACAAATTGTCTGGTCAGTACCTAAGTCAACATCAACTTCATAAACCTGAATAGTAAAGGACGCCGAAGCCGAATTAAAGCCGTCGTTGACAGTTAAAGTATAAGTTGTTGTTTCAGCAGGCGTGTCGACAATAGATGAGTTTGTAGAGACAAAACCTACAGGCACAGAAGACCAGGAATATGTAAATTGCTCTGTGCCACCAGTTGCTGTACCTGTCAGTGAAACACTTTCCCCATGGCAAATCAATGCAGACGAAGGATCAATTGTAACTATGAGAGGGTCAAGTTCATTACCGAAATTAATATGCGTATCGTTATTATAAATATTAAACTCCTCAGGATTTGAATTTGTAATATTTGCATAAATTCTTCCATATGGAACAGTTACAATCCAATCTATTGGGAAATCAGTTGAATCGTATGGTTGAGATGTAAATGGTACAGTTTCAATGAGAGTTGTATCACCCATGAAAATATAATAATAATTCAAATCTGCCATACCGGTAGCCCCTCCGTTATTTTCAACTATTCCATTTATCACAATAGTGTCGCCTAAACTTGGGAATGTATCACTCAACCATATTCCTGCTCCATAATCGGAGAACGTATGATCGGGAGCATCACCCACAATTATTGCACGGCTTGCCATATTGTTCATTTCATCGTATTCTACTACATCGTTAAATACATCAACTTCCAGACGTAAAATATGAGTACCTATTAGATTAGAGGAGAACTGCTCTGTACAAGCCACTGTTGAGTCTTCGTGTGCTGCCAATCCACTTATATAGATTGAATCTCCCAATTGCTGTGAATTAGCAAAAAACTTAACATAAAAACTACTTGCAGGCACATTTCCTTCATTTACAAAAGAACCAAATATATCAATTGTTTCTCCCGGGTCAGGGTTTAGTTCTGTTGGACTGATATGTTGTGAATGAACAACTAAATCAGGGTCTTCGCCATAAACGTGAACATGCAGAGTAACAGTATTATTTGTTTCGTCTAATTCGCAGAATCTTGTTGAATCTGGCCATAGCATATCGGCATAAATTAACAAGTCATAATCGCCGGTATTATTAAAAGTATGAATTATATGACTTGGTTGAGAATGGGCATGATTAATTTGAGGGATACCATCAAATGCAATCATAGTACTATTAATTATATATGAAACATAAACAGTATCAGCATCAAATGTTCCGTTATTATATATTCTTGAATAAATATCAATAGGGGTTCCAACCAAAACACTTATATAATTGGAATAATAATATGGCCACAAGCTAGGTACCAGGTCAGTACCTATAGGCCTGTCAGTTGAATTATTATATTCATTTGTTTCGCTAATAAAATCATCTTCGTCAACAGTTGCAACCACCGTATGTCCGCAATCAGCAACCTGCCATGCACTTGAGGTCACAAGCATATTTACTCCATGGGGCAGGTAATTTATCCATATTGAGTCTCCTATTTGTGAACCATCAACATAAAAACGAACATAAAAATCGCTTGCATCAGCTGTCCCGTTATTCCAGATTGTTGCGGTAAAGTTTATCAGATCACCAATGTCGGGATTATATGCAGAGAAACTAATGTCGGAAATATATAAATCAGCTATCGCCTCTTCAACAAAGAAACCTGCAATTAACACATTATTTAATTCGTTTGTTTCCACAACAAGATCTTGTGGGTCAACAACAATCATTATATAGTTCCAGCCTAAGCTATCGAATGATTGATTGTATAGATAAAGATAATCGTAGCTAAGTCCGTTTATTGGATCAATCGGAAGATTTGCCAAGAAAGTTGTATCGTTACCATAAATATGGTAGATATCCGCATTAGTTGCACCTGTAGTTTCACACTCCAGATTATTTACTCTAAAAGTCATATTCATCGCCTGTCCCTGAAGTGGATAATAATCACTAAACCAAATATATGTCGGTGACAAATCAGGTTCTAACGGATAAATCCATCTTGTTTTCTGGCCGTAGTTATTCCATTCAGCAAGCTCGGCAATCATGTCGAAGGGGTCAATATCAACACTTACAGAATGATATCCAACGGTATTATATGTAACCCAGAAAGTAATAACCTTGTTTGTACCGGCAGGTATTGAATCGTAAACGGGTGTAAGTATCAGATTCCCATCCTGAAATACATGAACAAGTGCATTATATGCTGTCATATTTCCAATGTTTGTTACAATTGCTGTAACCTCAATAGGATCACCTATTTTTCGACATTCGCTTGTCCAATGAATATCAGTTCCCCACCAATAGGTTATAGCAAGGTCAGGACCGAAAATTTCTTCGGTAGGAAGATAAACAGTAAAATATCTGACAGGCATTTCTCCGGTAAGTGTAAAATCAGTTACAGTTGCCACTACCGTATAAGTTCCAACAGTACCCGGAGCTGTAAAATAAATACTAAAATCACCAACTGAGTTTGTGTAAGTAGTATATGTATATCCCGTTTCAACTACTGTCATTGTAACTAAAGCACCTGAAACATCTGCATTAGGGTCGTAAGAATTAACGTAATCCGCATGTCCCCAATAGTGAAGAGTTCCATATGGTAGAATCATTGCAGGTGCTATGTTTGCTGTAGAAACAATAGCTCCTGGAACTGAGAATTCCCCGACAAGAACCGGTCTGATTGCAAAGTTATTTAACTCATTATCTTCGAGAATAAAATTCTGTTCATCAACAACAACTTTCATTGGGTAGAACTCATCAATAGGAAATACATGATTTATATATACAGTCTGCTGTGACTGTGCTCCTATGTATGGAATAAACAATTCAACCAAGAAAGAATCTTCCTCATAAAATTTAACCGAGACATTGCTTGTAGGATAATCTGAATTATTGTGTACAGTTGCCCAAATTGTAACATTTTCGCCAACTGCTGGAGTATTATTTGAGAATGTAATATCATCTGCAAAAATGGACAAGTCTAATAAGTCATTACTGACAAAGGGGTCGCTTCTGTAATTAACGCCTTCGCCAATAGGAATATTTCCAAGCTCGTCTAGTGCATAAAATGAGTATCCCAAATCCATATTTAAGGGCAAAGTGGTAGAGAATATATATAGTTTGCCATCTGTATAGTCAATATCTAATGGATCAGCTTCATACATTACAAATTCATCTTCACCTGAATCCAGGAAGTCGCCATCCCCGTTTTTATCTATTCCAACAACAGGATAACCTGCCATAGGAGCATCGTTATCGGCATCGGTATAAATTACTTTATACTCAAAATATTCTGATGAGGTACCAATAAGAGGATAAACTCCTTCTGTACCATTGTAGTAAGAATCATCAACATAAGTGAGCGTTGGTGCCTGAGACAAGAAATATCCAAAACCATCAAGCAATATCTCTTTTGTTCCAATTGCATTAACTGTCCAAAGCATTGTTGCTTCGTATGTTTCAACAGCAACAGGGTTAAAGAAAATTTGTACGGTATGACTTTGCCCGGGTAAGATTGTGAAAATAGAATCTGAAACATCAAAATGGTCTGTTTCCGAATTATTGAAATCATCCATTGTAAAAGGAATATTACCGGTATTCCAAATAGTAAGATTTTTTACTGCACCAACAGCTATGTCAACCAAACCGAAGTCAAATTCGCTCCAACTATATGCCCATCCGGCATTGGCATTTTCTCCGGTTCCTGTAACAGGACAAGAAAACTGGCCTATATCCGTATCAATATAAATTGTTTCGTTAAAAATTAATGTTGCATTTGGCAGGAAGTGGACAGGAACAACAATAGATGCACCCGGTGGTAAGAAAACTGAATAATTCGGATCAAGTGTAAATGGATCAACACAATAAATACTGTCAATAGTCAGGTTTACATTTCCATTATTTAGGATTGTAAGATTTAGCGAATCGCCAATATTTACTACTGAGTATCCGAAGTTTAAACTTGTTGGTATTGTTACAAGTGTGGCATGTAAAATATCAAGCGTAACAGGAATAGTAACCTGAGGTGTAATTGGGTCGTTGCAAGTTATTATTAAATCTTCCTGGTAGTTTCCTTGAGGGAAATTACCATCGTAAGTTACAATTATGGTATCATGTGCTCCCACAGGTATTGTTCCTGATGCAGGACTAACACTTAACCAGTTTGCCCCTTCGGTAATGTTATAACTTAAAGGTCCAATACCATTATTAACAATATATAAAGTGTCGTATCCCATATCCTGATATGTAACATATTCTGATATTGCTGCGGCTGAAACACTAATTTGAGCACCGTTTATCCACATCGAAACAGAGACAGCTACCTGAGGATTAAGTAAATCATTTGAGTTTAGCAATATTTCAGCCTGATAACTTCCACCGTCATTTAATAATGAAGGGTTAAAGTTAATTATAACCTGAATAGAATCATGAGCCGGTACAGTACCAGATACAGGTAGTACACTAAGCCATGTTGCAGGAATATCTGTAAAGTTATAATTTAAAGGACCATCGCCATTATTTTTTACCCAGAACATTAAAGCACCACTATTTCCAAAATCTAAAGTGTCGGAAAAACTTAATTGATTAAGTGATAAAACAGGGGGTACTAATCCGTTTGCAATAAGTTCCACTTCTAATACAGCTGTGTTTGAATTGTTCAGTATCCTTAAAGTGTCTATATGGGCACCACCTGAAGAAGGGGTAAATATTATGTTAATATATTTAGAAGAGAATGGCATAACAAAAGGATACTCAAATTCTAAACTATAATCAGTATCTGACAATTGCCAGGAGTTGATATTAATCGGCGATCTGTAGTTATTTGTAACTAATATCTGAATAGTATCCTGCATTCCGATGTAAGTGTCGTCGAAAGTAACAGAGTTTGAAGAAACACTTAAGTCAGGAGGTATTACATTAAGCTGCATATTCACGGAAACCGTATCTACTGGACTGTCCGGGTCGTTAGAATTAATGTAAACAGGTAAACTATATGTGTTATTAGACATAAATCCGTATGGTGTAAAATTGAAAGTTACATTCTCGCTACCTGACATTGGTATATTTCCCGAATAAGGCAGAATAGAAAAGAAATTATCAATTGGCACATCAGAGCTTACTCTCGACGCATTACCATACATTGTTCCGGCGTTATTAAATAAGCTGTTATCTTGAATTATATTTCCTGTTTCGTTATTAAAACCATAATAAAGAACCAAACCAGCTTCGTCGCCGTTTAAATGCTGGGTCATTAGAGTTTGTATTTCAGTTTCGTTAAGATAAATATCCCAGATTCTAAGTTCATCCATCTTACCATAGAAATACTCATTGAAATATGATCGTCCTATTCTAAGATTATTTGTATTTGTACTTATTGTAAAGGGGGCATATTCAACCTCAGCATCAAGAACACCATTAATAAAAATCTGTAATACTTTCCCGTTTGTTGATGCTGCCACATGAGTCCATGTGTTTATTGCAATACTTGTAGATGAGGTAACTGACTTACTATTATTGATTTGAAATTGTAGTTTGCCTGATGAATTAATAAATAATCGATATGTTCCAACAGCAGAGTATTCTTTTGCAACTATAAACTCTTGAGTATTGTCCTGAGGATAAATCCATGTCTCGATACTTAATGCAGTATCGGGATTTAGTTCAGGCGAATTTCCAACATTAAGGTAATCACCGTTTCCATCAAGCATTAAAGCATTACCTCCTGCGTTTGAAGTGCTTATGTTATAAATCAGATTATCTCCTCCTGTATTTGAAATAAATAAATTTTCGTTACCTGGCAATAAATCATTTGATGTAAACAAGACAGAATTGCCGACAATTATTTCAGCAGGCTCGTAACCCGTACCCTGAATTGCAACTTGATATACCGATGAGTTTGTCGCGTCAGAATATATAGTCATAATTGCAGGATAAGATATTGCTGACAAAGGAATAAATACCAATGGTACTGTATCTGTTTCTCCCGGAAGAATATAGAAATTACCACTTCCCCCGAAGCTGTATACAGGGTTGTTAATAATAATAGAATCTATTGTAAGAGTATCTGAACCAGTATTTGTAATGACATACTCAAACTGACCAGATTCACCTACATTTACAACACCAAAATTATATGAAGTTGGTGCTGTTATTTCAGGTTCACCGGTAACTGTTAAATTTAAAAAGAATTGAACAACAGGGTCAATTAAATCATTAGATTCAATATCAAAATTATTGGAATAATTCCCTGCATAAACTCCTATTCCTGATATATTCATTTCAATAGCTAAGCTATCCATAACAGAAATGCTTCCTATTGATGGATTTAATGACAACCATGGTACTGTATTATTCACATTAAAGACCAGATTTGCTTGCCCTTGATTATAAATATAAAAAGTATCTAACATAACATTACCACTTGCAATAGTTCCCGTCCAGCTGTTTACAGGCAAATAAATATCAGCAGGGGTTAATCCGGTTCCGTTTAAGAAAACAAAAGCAGTATCGTCATTTGAGGCATTTGAAAGCAGATAAATAGTATCATTAACAATTCCATCTGATGATGGTGTAAATTCTACATCGTAACTGACTGAACTTAATGGTGCTATTTCAATTGGCAAGGTAAAAGATGTTAAGAAACTAAAATCGTTTACTACACTCATATACATTGAGTCGATAATTAATGAATCTGTTCCGATATTTGTTATTGTATATGACAAGGTATCTGATTCGCCTACTATTAATTCGCCATAAAATAAAGAATCGCTTGATAAGGAAATCTGAGGAAATCCGGTTACATTCATTGAAACAGGAATTGCAAGCTGAGGATTTGTTGTAGAATTATTGTTAATAAAAATGGATGATTGATATAAGCCATCTATTTGTCCGGTTGAGTTAAACTCTACTTCAATCACTGAGCTTTGTCCGGGAGCTATTGTGTCTGTTAATTGACTGTATGTAAGCCAGTCACCAAGATTAGCAGCAGGAATCAATGATTCACTTTCCCCGGGAGGTGTCCAATATAATTGGCAAAGTGCTCCACCGCCATTTTCATAATATTGGAATTCTAAACTATGAATTCCCTGTGATAATGACATAGAACCGTAATAATTTGTACCTCCCATATCATACCAGTGATTTATTATTATCTGGCCATCGATATATAACCTGATGCCATCATCAGAATAACTTCTGAAGTTATATACACCGGCTTGTTCAGCAAAGATTAAACCTGTCCATATTACCTGAAAATCATCATTCCCTACACCATTTCCGGGACCTCCGCCTCCCCAGTTCTCATTAATATCCGAATCTTCAACAGAAAAGATAAAATTACCAATTGCCGGTGAGCTACTCGAGCCCGGGCTATAATAATAGCTGGCAGTGAAGTTAGTTTGAGGAGGAATTAAATTGAAATATAGATCATCATTTCCATTATTAGTAATGGTTAAATTAACAGTTGTTGAATCAGGTTCGTCAATTGCAACAAACATACTGCCGGGGTCAACGGTAATTTGAGGAAGATTAAACAATACACTACAAACCGAGAATACACCAAAGCCGTAAGTTCCATCACCAACAATAAATGTTAATTCACTTTCAAGTTCGCTATCATAACCATTTAAAGCTGTCCAAATTTTAATTTCGATAGTATCACCGGTAGTATAGCCGGCAAGACCATTTGTAAGATCAGATTCCCATGCTGTAAGTTGAATATTTCCTGTGTCGCTTTGTACAGCACTAACACCTACGCAAAGTCCATTATCAAATACAGCAATCTCATCACCGGGCTCAATAAATCCGTTAAGGTTATGAGATTGAATAATAATATTATATGGATTACCTGTTGGTTGTACAGAAGTAAAATGACCATCAATGCCAATACCACTAACCGTAACATTTGTATTTGCAGCATTTGATTGAACTGTAAGAGTCCCTTCGTGTGTCCCCTTGTTATTAGGTGTAAAAGCAACTTCAATAAGTTGATTGTCATTTGTGTTTTGAAGAGTAAAAGATGTTGGTGAAACTACAAAGTTTCCATTGTCGGATACTATGTTGCTTACTACAAGTGGGGCTGTTCCATTATTAATTACATTAAAGAATAAAGATTTAGAATTACCTATAATTACAGCATTAAAATTTAAACTGTTTAACGAAACATTAATATCTGTCTGTGGACTTGGCAAAGCAAAGCCTTCAATAGTAACAATGGTTTCCAGATTATTAGGGTCATTTGATGTAACAATAAGAGATGTTGAATAATTGCCGGGTGAGCCGGGCAAGAATGTAATAATTATTTCTGCCGAATCGCCTGCGGCAATATTTGCCGAGTAACTATTTAATGAAAAAGCAGAGTTGTTTTCGGCTAAACTTACACTCATCTCGGCATTACCTGTATTATAAATATAAATAGTATCGGAGGCACTTTGCGAAACCTGAACCTGCCCGACATATATTGATGTGTCAGATATTCCGAAAACAGGTTGTAAGCCTGAGTTTGCACTTAAGTCAACAACTGTATAAGGATTAAAACCAAATGTACCGTCACCATAAGTATATGTTGGTGTGGCATTTAATTCAATCCACGAATTGTAAATATTTGCATAAAGCATAAAGCTCATCGTATCACCTGAAGTAAACCCTGTCATCCCATTAGCAGGATCAGCTTCCCATGTAATTACATTAAATGATTGTCCTGTAAATATTCCACTTATTCCAAAACTTGTGTTACCATAAATATTAGCAGTATAACCATTACCGCTATAGTCATAAAGGCTCATGTTGTCGAATTTCCAATAAGCTTGTAACCCGGGAGTATTACTACTAAGTTGACTATTCATTGTTGAAACAATTTCAGCTTGTGTTCGGGCAATATTCCAGATTCTTACTTCATCTATTTCACCATTGAAGTAACCATAATCGGCAGAATATCCAATATTGATACCTGTTTGAGTGTTAAAATCTGATTGTGATTTACTACTTGAAGCCTGAAGTAGCCCATCAACATATACTTTCTGTCCACCTACGGAACCACCAAAAGTATGTGCTACATGATGCCATTGTCCATCACCATAATTATTACCTGATGTACAAATTGTTCCTGCATTATAAGTTCTCACACAAATATTCCCATTATTAAGATAAATATGTCTGTCGTGTCCACCACCAACAACGGAATATATCCCTCCACCACTTGAGTTTGACCTAAACCACATTTCGGCCGTATAGTTTGTTTCGGAAACATCAATAGTTACACCCATATAATCTCCTGAACCGTCAAAAGATAATGCAGAACCATTTGAGTTGATATTTGTCATTCCAACAACTGTTGTATCATCAAATACTGCTAATTCATCACCTACACTTAAAGGTACTCCGTCAATTTCAACACTATTTACAATTACTTGATAAGGAAGACCGGTAGCAGCTACGGGATTAAAATTACCTATAGATGCATTACCCACTACAGGAATTGATACATTGCCGGAATTTGATGCAATAGTAATAGTTCCACTATGATAACCTGTACTTAGAGGATTGAAATGCACATAATACTCCTCTGTATTATTTTGTGGAAGAGTGAGTGTTGTTGGTCCGGTAAATGTAAAATCAGCATCACTTGACGATACAGAAGTAATTTCCAAATCACCATTCCCTCCATTTAAAATGTAAAATGATAATGTTGATGTGTCATTAACAGCCAAACCTCCAAAATTAAGATAACCCGGATTAACTATTATGTTCGGACTAGGCGTAGGTAAGCCCGAACCATATAAATCAACTTGTAAACTGGTAAGTACAGGGTGATCAGTTAAAATTGTTAAGGTTTCGGCATAGGCAAGTACTTGGTCCGGGGTAAATGTAACAACTAAGGTATCTGACGAACCGGCAGCAATTAAAAATGAACTTGCTGATAAAGTAAAAACAGATGCAGATGTACTAATACCTGTTACATTTAAAACGGCATTACCGTTATTTGTAATTATCAATGTGTCTGATAAACTTGTATTTATTGGTAATGCATTGAAATTAAATAATGTATCGGAAATTACTATGTCGGGTGATAAACCGGTGTTCACATTAAGGCTTGCTACAGAAAATGTTCCTGTACCGAAGTTACCATCACCCTGAGTAAAACTGGCAGTTGCAGTAAATATCTGCATCTCTGAAAACCAAGGAAGGCGAATCTTAAAAATAGCAGTATGGCCATTGCTAAAACCTAAAAGACCTTGCGAATTATCTTTTTCCCAGGTAACTATCTGTGTGTTGTTTTGGTAATCAAAAAAAGCTGCACCAACACACAATGTGTCATCGTAAATCGCAATAGATGCTCCGGCTGGTAAATTACCACCATCTATTGTAACACTGGTAATAATAAATGAATACGGTAAACCCGTTGGGTCAACCGGTGCAAATGGTTGAACAGTTGAATTATTAGGCAATATGGGTGAAGTAGAACTTACAAAAACAGCATCATTTATTAAACTACCGTTAATAGCCGAGGGCGACAGGTCGTTGGCTGTTGTACCCGAAGTTTCGTTAAGGTTCCAATAAGCCAATAAGCCTAACTCATTTCCTGTAAGCTCTGTATACATTTCAGCATTAATTTCAATTTCTGACAGAGCATAATTAAATATTCTTATATCGTCTAATTCACCTTCATGAAACCTGTTTGAAAGTTGACTTCGTCCAAAATAAAGAGGTACACTTGGATTGTAAACTGAACTATTATAAGTTGCAGAGCCATCAGGTTCACCATCAATATAAATTTGTATTTGATTGCCGTTTCGTACAACTGCTATATTATACCATGTGTTGTTTACCCAGTCATTTTTAGTTGGTTTAAGATTATTTAGTTCCCAATTGTAACTGCCATTGGCATCAATCCATAAAATTAAACGGTGGTCAAAATCATGATTATATTCCAAAGCTATCCATTGGAAATCATCTCTTCCGAATAATCCATTATGAACTTTATTGATATCACCGAATTTTACCCAAAAAGATATTGTAAAATCCTGAGAACCAAAATCCCAATTAGTATTATTTGGAATACTAATAATATCTCCATTGCCATCAAGTGCAACGGCATTATTCTGGGCTTTCAGACCCGACGAATAAATCATTAGTAATAATAATACAGGAAATACCAAAAAGTATTTAATGTCTTTTATCTTGTTGTGAATTAGCGCAAACAATCTTTTCCTCATGATGCATTAATTTTATATGTAACCTAATTTTTATTATTATTTCTGATATACGGCATTTTGCCGATAAACTACTTTTACAATTTTGGAATTACTTTCTGATATGAATTTTACTAAATAAAAGCCATCAGACACTTTAATCCCTTTATTATTTAATCCTGACCAGGTAAAATGACCGGATAAATTATTAAGATTCTTACTGCAAATTATTTTTCCCGTATAATCGAAAATCTGTACAAGTCTGAATGAGTTTGCATTTAAGTTAAAATCAATCTGCTTGTTAAACGGATTTGGATAAGCAATTATAGATTTATCTGTAAATAATTCTTCTAAATTTACAGTTGCTGTAACTGATAAATCAACTACGGAAAAATTACCAAAGCCAAATTCACCCGTTCCTTGAGAATAGCTGGGTATAGCATCGATAATATAATAGTCATTATTAACTAATAGTCTTACTTTAAATATCATTGTATGTCCTGTTGTAAAGCCCTGAAGTCCCATTGACTGGTCTCCTTCCCATGCAACTAGCTGTTGATTAATATTTCCTGCATACTTTGTATAACCAACACACAATGTATCATCAAACACTGCAATCTCGGTTGAATCGGGCAATACCCCTCCGTTAAGAGTTATATTGGCAATGATAATCGAATAAGGAATACCGGTTGGGTCAACAGGTATAAACTCCGTTCCCGATTGTGCTTTAATGTTCTGAAACATTAAAATAAAGATTGATATTATGAGTAAGATTCTATTCATCTATCTACAGTTTTAACCAATACCTGCACAAAGCATGTTTGTGCAGGTATTAATTTGATATTATTGTATTCTGATTAATTTCTCTGTTTTAGAATACTCACCGGCATTTAGTTCAATAAAGTAAATGCCTGTTGGAACCATTAGACCGTTTGAATTATCTCCTGTCCAATCGAAATTATAATTGCCTGATTCTAATTCTGTATTTAGAATTATCTTTACTACTCTTCCTGAGATATCAACAACTCGTAAATAAACATTTGTTTTATTTTCAAGACTTATGCTAATATTTGTTTTATCGTTAAACGGATTAGGATAACATGACAGATTATTAATTCCGGCATATATTCCATTAAGAGAAATGTATGCATAATCAGATGCTGAGAAATTTAAGTTGTTATCGCTTTTTAGTCCCTTTGCTGCTGCTAAGACTTCTCCTTTCTCAATTGAATAAATTTTAAATATCATTTCATGGCCTGATTCAAATCCGGGAAGCTTAGTTCTGTCATCTTTTGCCCAGGCTGTTAACAATACTCTTTGTTGTCCTGTATAAACCGAAGCTCCAACACAGACATTACCATCAAACACTGCCAGCTCATCACCTATTGCTAGAGGTAAATCTTCAATAGTTGGATTTTCAACAACTATCTGATAAGGAAGACCTGTATTTTTAAAACTAAAATGATTTGGCTCAGGTGTTTCTGTAACAAGCTCTTTTGAGTTGCCATTATTGGTTTGATAATAAACAGTTACATCCGACTGTGAGCTTAAAGCTATTTGATAGCCTGTTCCGGGATGTAAATTACCAATTGTATTTATACCTAAACCCGGTATCCATGACGTACCATCAGATGTTTGTACAATTGAAATGGAATCAACAATAGCAGCATCAAAAGCAGAAGTTACAGCTAGATTATCTTCGCCAAGGAAAGAGATTGAGTTCCACTTATTAGCTTCTACAAGAATTCCCCAATCGTAAGGATTAATTGATGTTCCTTCGTAGAAGATAGTATCAGCAGTTGTTGAAAAAGCATGATAACCATCAAGGAAATAAATATCTCCAATGGTATTAATGCTATATGGAGGTATTAATGCACCACCGGCATCATTATAAACAATCTGTAAATCTTGCAAACCACCAAATACTGTTGATGAAGAGCTGTAACGTGGTAACAAATTAAATGAAATTAAATTGTAAGCACCGGCAGTAATTGGAACTTCCTGAATAATATAAACCGTACCATTTAAGCTTAATGCAGAAAACTCATTAAAACCAAATGTGCCATCACCAACCGAATAAGTAGCAATTGAAGGTGCATCTAAATCAGCCGAGGTATCATAAATTTTAAATGTCATTGTGTTACCGTCTGTATATCCGGCAAGTGATGCCCCCGGATCTGCTTCCCATGCTGTAAGAACAAAATTAAACGAACCATCAAAGATTCCGGCACCTACGCAAAGTGTTCCGTCAAAAACAGCTATTTCGTCTCCAACATCTATTGTTGAACCATCAATCATAGCATCAGTAATTACAATAGTGTATGGCAGTCCTGTTGATGGAACAGAAGAGAAATGTACAGGAGTAGCCGGGACTACAGTACCATAAGATAAAGCCATTTCGTAATTGATTGTAGTTTGTCCTGTTATATTTGTAAACATAGTTTGGGTATATAGGAATGTACCTGTTTCGCCTGTGTCCCAAAATTTAAATGGAATAACTACAGTTGTAGAAGGAGCAATGGTGTAACTATCACCGTCAGGTAAAATGTATGGAATGTCAAGAAAAGTTGAAGCATTAAGACTATTCAGGTAGACATTGCCATGAGTAGAAGCACTGACAGCATAAGTTGAATGGTCGTTGTAATCTGAATGTAAGGGCCAGTAACCTAACAAGCCTGCTTCTGTTCCTTCAACAGATGAATTCTTGTATCTGTCAATTTCTTCCGGTGTTCGTGCATAATTCCAAACTCTGACTTCGCAAATATCACCGTTTAACCATTGATATTCATTTGCTCTTCCACCAATTCTAAAGGAATAAGTATCGTTAACAGGAATTGCATTATCAGATGCATTATCAAAATGTGAAACTTCGGCACCATTTACATAAAACCATATATCATTATTTTGCCATCTAACAGCAAGATGATACCATTCGTTTAATTGAACAACATAATCAGTTGTAAATGATTGATAAAAATTTTGATCATCATTATAGCCTTTATAGCAACCAAACTTATTATTGGCATCAATGTATAAAGAATATTGCCGGTAATGCTTACTTACAAATTCTGAATGCCCGTTACCTGTAAATTTAACATTTGCTTCAATTGTAAATGCTGTCATTCCTTCAAGATGAGACTGGTCTCCCATTTCGATATAATCATAACTTCCATCACAATGCATAGAGCCATTTTCCATTCCTTGCGGTATATCTAAGAATAAATTTCGACTACCATTATTTACTACTGATAAGTTTTGAGTAACAGTATCTGCATTTACGTTTACATTAAACGATGTTGGATTAAAAGCTATTGAAGGTACACCCGGACGTTCAGATACTTTAGGAACAGAATCCGACTCTGAATTTGCAAATACTCCGGTAATAGTAAAGTCATACAAAACATTATTTGTTAGTCCTGTTACTGTTGAAGTAAGATTTGCCGTATTTACAAACAATGTGTATGTTGTTGCCGTATTAAGTTTATAATAAACATTATAAGAAACTAATGAGTCAATATCAACTTCTTCCCATGCCAAACTAACCGATTGGTCAGCAAAGCCTGTAACAGATAAACTTGGAGGTACTCCTGTATTATGAAAAATATAACCAATATCAGATGCAGTATTATCAGGGTCAAGAATACTAGCATCGCCAACATTTATACAATGTGAATTATCGTTAAGATAAAAATCAAGTGTATCGTTTAATACAAATGAAGGCTCTTCGGAAATATTCAAGTAAATATCTGCTGTATCACCAATTGCATTAAACGATACAAAATCCCAACCACTTGCCGGTAAATTAGCAGTGTTTAGAATCTCACCAAGGGCATTTGAATAAAGATCGTTATACTCAATTGTATGCACCATAGTATTATTCCTTAAGCCATAACCTTGGTTATTTACAATAATATTGTTCCTAATAGATTTTGTGTTTGATGTATTATTTACCTCAATACCATCACCGGTATTACCATAAATAGTATTATAACTTATATTCAATCCTCCGGCATCATTATCTTTATGAATACCATCGTTTCCATTGTAAGCAATTAAATTATGATTAATATATGGGAAACAAGTATGATAATCTATGTAAATACCATAATTTGCATTACCATATATTTTGTTATTATTAATAGTAGTATAATTATATCTGTACATTTGAATTCCATTAGTACCATTATAGCGTATTGTGCAATTTGATACTTCACTAATATCTGTTAAATCTTCTCTACTGTATAATCCGGCAGAAGTATTATTCTCGAGCACACAATTTATTATTCGTGGATTACTCCATCCGTTATGTAATTCTATACCATGTCCTGAGTTTCCTGCAAAATGTGAATTAGATACATTTGGAGAAGAAGTTTCAGTAACATATAAACCTGTTGTTCCATTATCATTTACCTCAATACTATCTATGGTTGGATTACAATGATTATATACATATAATCCATAAGATGTATTATTATTAAAAGTACTATTGGAAATTGTACCATGTGCATAATAATCATAAGATAAACCATAGCGGCTGTTATCTTCACAAGTTAATTCGTAAATATTGGGCTGCCCATTATAATTATATAATCCATCATAACAATATGTAATATTAGTATTATCAATATGAGGATTTGCTGCATCGCCATTTAACTGAATACCTCTGTCGGTACAATAATGAATTACTGTATGCGAAATACTTGGACTTCCTTCTTCTATATAAATGCCATCAACAGCATATTGTATAATTGCATAACTTATTGAGCTGTTATCATCAGCATCGTTATAAAAATCTATACCTTGCCATTGCCCGGCAGCAAGCACCTGGTCACTTGGTGCAGATGTAAATAATACAGAATCTGCCTGTGTACCTTCAACCGAAAAATAGCCATACACATATATATTATAGTTGCCGAGGAATCGTATTTCAGAACCAGCTTCAATAATAAGAGAATCGCCATTTGGTATTGTAATGTCACCTGTTATTGTGTTGATTCCATTCCAAACACCAGAAACATTGCCCGAAATATTTGTATTACCTAACATTAGTATTGTTGATTGGCCAAAATCGTAATCCTCAACGATAGCGAAATTAAGTTCTTTAACCAAAGTTTGATAATTGGCTTTCTCATAAGTTACATTATATGTTCCAGGGTTTACTGTAGTCTCAAAATATCCTAAAGCATCTGTATATGTACTATCCAATACTGCTGATGGTGAAATCGGTTCAAACCTGATTTTAATATTTGCATGATTAGATTGCCCTTCGAGATAAACATAACCAAGAACTGTTGTTAAGATTTGATTATTAACTAGTAATGTAACCTCATTACTTATTGCAGTGCCCTCATTATACACAGCACTTACCTTATAATAATATGTATGAAAATCGCTTGCAGAATTATCATTATAAAACGTATCGCTTGCAACAGTTGACAATAAGTTTGACACATTAGGTGTAAAATTAAATGTAGCACTGCGATACACTTTGTATGAATTTACGGTATAAGCTGATGCAGCAGGTGCTTCCCAGTTTAAACTAACATTTCCATTATTCAAGTCCATAACACTTAGTGTAGGCGGGAATAATATTATTGAAAATGTAAAGAAAGTTGTTGGTGCATTTTCGGGTAACAAATAATTATCCGTACCATCGCTTGCTGATATATAATAATTTATTTCTGATGTTATTGCTTGTCCGGGAATATTTGCAGAAAAACTGTTGTTTGCTCCACTAGTCATAGAAACACTTTGCCATGTACCACTATTCACACGATAATGAACAGTAGCAGTTGTAATTGGATCTCCTTGATCATCATAAATAAAAGCATCTACAGAATAAGGTCCGGTTATATCACCGGTATTACCTAAAGCTTGATGTAAAATATTAGGCAAAGTACTTTCATATGCAACAGGTGACATTGTACCTGTATTGGAATATGTGTGGTAATCTATTCTAATACGTCCTTGGCCTCCATTACCCGCATTAACTCCTGAATAACTACCATTACCACCGTTTCCTCCATTAGAATAAATATCCTGTGATGAAGTAAAGCTATGCCCATTTAGATAAAGCGAACCGCCGGCACCGCCTCCTCCTCCTCCGCTATAATAACCTCCATTATTCCCATTATTGGCATTTGAGCTAATATTACCTTGATTATTTATGCTTGTTGCTGCAATGTAAAGAATTCCGCCACCATTACCGCCAAAACCGGGTGTATAACCATTATGATGTCCCCCGCAACCACCGCCGCAGCCAAGGTACAGTTTTGTTAGAGTTTGTTCGCCGTAGGTGCCACCGCCGCCACCGCCGCCGCCGGTGTAATTATTTCCGCCATTACCAGAAAAATATTCACCACCATTTTGACCATTATTAGAATTGCTATAAGAATTACCGCCGTAACCAAATGTTCCGTATCCGGCACCGCCTGCACTACCTGCATGGCCACCACCGCCACCGCCGGCACCACCAAGGTTAGCATCTCCAAGAGCAATTGTGCCTGATGTTGAGCCACCGCCACCACTACCACGACCGACACCGCCATTATATCCAGCATAGGCAGCACCTCCACCGCCAATCTTTCCATGTGGGTCGGATGTGTAATGTCCGCCTTCACCTCCTATGCCTAGGAAGCTCTCACCAGCTTGTCCGCCACCATGAGAGCTACCGTATTGAGTACCTCCTCTGTAGCCTTTCCCATTCGCATTAATCGAGCCCGTAGCATTTACTGTTACCGTATCTGTTGCCCTGAAAAATAAAATGCCGCCATCAGAGCCATTCCATGCATTACATGTAAGCTCACCATCAACAGTAACATCAGTAAAGTTATTTATCTTTATTGCCTGATGCTTAATACCTCCTGATGAAATAAAATCATGTAAAAGTGTAGATGCCAGGTTTAGAACATTACCGGATACGCTTGATACTTTATTAAACTCGTAAATTCCAACTCTGTTAAGAGCCGAATCAACTTCTGCATCTTGCATGGTAATAATTAAAATCTCATCGCCGGCAGAAAATCCCGTCCCATCAGCTAACTCAAGGCTGGTTGACCCTGTTGAATGATCACCTGTTATTGCAGACCTTACATTGTCTGCATAGTAAGTTACTCCGTTAGCAACAGTTAAGCTGCCATCAGAGCCATTTCCAAAATGTGTTTGTGAATAAGCCTCAAAGCCAAAAGCAGTAATACAAACAAATAGTAAAAGTAGAATTTTTCGCATTTTAATTCCTCCAAATTATTTATGTAATTCAAAAATTATATTTAATTATAAAACATTCTATTTTCCAGACTTGATAAGAACTAATTATTTTATCATCATTAAATACCACAAATATCGCTATTCACATTCGTGATAAAGCAAATATGAATAACATGATATATGTTGTAAATTTTATCCTGAGATAAAATATAAATATCCGATAAAGCTTGTATAACCTACAAAATTAACTTCAAATATGCCCGGGGGATAGGGCTAATAAAGTTTGCTTTTGACTAAATTGTTGTCAAATTTACTACAAAAAATAATTTAAACAAAAATTAAATTAATGTTATTTTGATTTAATATGAATAATACACACCTTTGTGCCAGATAAAGTGGAGAAATTTGATTGATTGCAACCACAGGAAAAAATGCTAAAACAATAATTAATCCTGCCTTTGTTAATCAATCTTTAGACTCCCATAATGTATTAATTATAAATATTATATGATGAGTTATTTATTTACATCAGAATCTGTATCGGAGGGACATCCGGACAAAGTTAGTGATCATATTTCAGATGCTTTACTTGATGAATTTTTACGTATTGATCCGGAATCAAAGGTTGCATGTGAAACATTTGTAACTACCGGTTTGGTCGTTTGTGGAGGCGAAGTAAGAACCTCGGGATGGATTGACCAGGAACAAATTGCCAGAAATACAATTAAAGAAATCGGATATACAAAAGCAGCATATCGTTTTGATTATAATTCTTGTGGAGTTATTTCAACAATACATGGGCAGTCAAGTGATATTAATCAAGGGGTTGTTAGAGAAAAGCCGGAAAACCAAGGTGCAGGTGACCAAGGTATGATGTTTGGCTATGCCTGTAAGGAAATGGATAATTATATGCCTATGCCTATTGAGTTGGCACATATTCTTGTTCAAGAGCTTGCAGCTATTCGTAGAGAAGGAAAGGAAATGACCTATTTGCGTCCTGATTCAAAATCGCAGGTTACTATTGAATACGATGACAATAATATGCCGTTACGAGTTGATACTATTGTTGTTTCAACACAACATGATGATTTTGACGAAGAAGAAAAAATGCTTGCCCGTATTAAAGCAGATGTTGAAAATATTCTAATTCCTCGAGTTAAAAAATATGATTCACATATTAGCTCGTTTATCAAAGAGGGTTATAAACTTCATGTTAACCCAACCGGTAAATTTGTTATTGGCGGACCAAATGGCGATACAGGTTTAACAGGTCGCAAGATTATTGTTGACACTTATGGTGGAAGAGGAGCTCACGGCGGAGGAGCTTTTTCGGGAAAAGATTCATCGAAGGTTGACCGATCGGCTGCATACGCAACACGCCATATTGCTAAGAACATGGTGGCAGCAGGAGTGGCAGACGAAATGCTTGTTCAGGTTGCTTATGCTATTGGTGTAGCAGAGCCCGTGGGTTTATTTGTAAATACTTTTGGTACTGCAAATGTAAAAGACAGCTCGGGGAATATTATGAGTGACGGTGAGATTGCATCTAAAGTTTCAAATATTTTTGATATGAAGCCATATTCAATTGTCAAACGCTTTGGACTTAAAAACCCCATATTTCTCAAGACATCAGGATACGGACACTTTGGACGTGACAGTTATACCGATGAGGTAGAAGTCTTTTATCAGGACAGCAGTACATTTACAAAAGAAATAGACGGCAAAAAGAGATACTTTAAAAATGTTGAGTTTTTTGCATGGGAAAAATTAGATTATGTTGACAAGATTAAAGAAGCATTTAATCTTTAAAACAAAAATTAGCAATCTGTTCTTTTGTCGTGAAAAACTGAAGAATTGCATAAACGGCTATAAGTAAAACCGAATTTGATTTTCAGAAAAAATGAAAATAATAAAAACAATTGCAGAGCTAAAAAGAGAACTTGCAATTGAAAAAAAGAAGGGACAAACAATTGGTTTTGTCCCCACAATGGGAGCTCTTCATAATGGACATTTGTCATTAATTGATATCTCGTTAAACAATACCGGAATAACGGTTGTAAGTATTTTTGTAAATCCTACGCAGTTTAACAATAAAAACGATTATCAAAATTATCCGGTAACAATTGATTCGGATATAAATAAACTTAATAAAGCAGGTTGCCACTTTTTATTTCTTCCCTCCGAGAAAGAGATTTACCCCGAGGCTGATACCAGAATTTTTGATTTTGACGGTATTGATAAAGTTATGGAAGGACAATTCAGACCCGGACACTTTAATGGTGTTGCACAGGTTGTCAGCAAGCTTTTTGATGCAGTAAATCCTGATAAAGCTTTCTTCGGGCAAAAAGATTTTCAGCAATTAGCCATTATTAAAAAACTGGTAGAAAAGCTGCATTATCCGATTGAAATAGTTTCTTGTCCTATTGTACGCGAGGCAGATGGCTTAGCTATGAGCTCACGAAATGTACGACTATCTGATAGCGAAAGGCAAAAGGCCCTGCTAATTTCAAAAACCCTGCTTTCAATACCTGATTTATCTCTTAAGAACAATGTTGAGGAAGTAAAGAATATTGTTAAAAACACCTTTAAAAATGACAGTGTATTTAAATTTGAATATATTGATATTGTTGATGATAAAGAATTAAAGCCGATAAAAAAATGGGCCGAGCCGGTGAACAAAGTTGCATGCATAGCGGTTTTTGTTGGCGAAACAAGACTTATTGACAATATTACCATGAAATAAATTATTTACAATAGTATTTTTATGGTTCGTTATTAGTTTTACTTTTGCACAGCTAAATTCTCAAAAATTAAATAGATGAAAAAAGTATTTTTATTATCGATTGTTTTAATTGCATTTTTTGCATGTAATGATAACACATTGCCTGAACCTGAGCCAAAACCTGACTTACCGATTGCAAATTTTTCTTTTACTGTAAATTCTCAATTTCCACCTTCTGAGGTTCAGTTTACAAATTCATCTGCCTTTTCAACAAATTATAATTGGGATTTTGGCGATGGGTCAACATCAACTGAATCAAACCCCACTCATACCTACTTAATAAGTGGTGATTATAATGTAAACTTAACTGCGTCTGATGATGATGGGCATACAAATATCAAGGCCGAGACTATTACAATCTCTTCGTTGCCAACAACGCTTTTTATTAAGAGCCTTACTGTTTCAGCATTACCATTTGTAAATCAGGTAAACCAAACATGGGATCTTGTTGACGGGCCTGATGTTTATGTCTCTTTTCAGCAATTAAATTATGTTGAGATATACCAATCAGAGGTAATTAATAATATTGAAGAAACGGATTTACCTGTTACATGGACATGGGATGAACCATATCAACAGATTGCAAATATTGGAAACAACTTCTATATTGTATTTATTGAGTATGATGGATATAACCTGTATGCAGGAATGGAAACACCAAGCTTATTTGATTTTAGCCAATATGGAACATATCCCGAAACTGTAAACTTAACATCACCCAACGGGAAATTTATTTTTGAAATGGAATTAGTTTGGGAATAGGATTAAACAATCTGAAATATTAAAATTATTTTGTAAATTTGTATCATAATGTTTATAGAAGTTGTAAAATCGAAAATACATAAAGTTACTGTTACAGATGCTAACTTACAATATGTTGGAAGTATAACCATTGACGAAGATTTGATGGATGCTGCCAATATTATTGAAAATGAAAAAGTACAGATTGTAAATATTAATAACGGTGAACGCCTGGAGACCTATGTAATAAAAGGTGAGCGTAATACCGGTATGATATGCTTAAATGGTCCTGCAGCACGTAAAGCAGAGTTAGGTGATGTAATAATTATTATTTCTTATGCATCAATTGAATTTGAGGAAGCAAAGCTTTTTAAGCCAACTTTGGTCTTTCCCGATACCGGAACAAATAAGATTTCTAAGGATTAATCTACTTCCTCAAAATCAACATATTCGCCTTCGTCGGTTGACTCTTTGTCTTTTGTCTTTTTTGTATAATCAATTTTTACTTCTCCCTCTCTTTCTTTTTCTTCCTCATATATTTTATCTTGGTTCTGAAAACCAAAGTTATTCATCATCCTTTTTGAAAAGCGGTCTAATAGATAAGGGAAAAGAAGTCTGCCAATAAATTTAAAAAGGTACCAAATAGCAATAATTACTAAAAGTGTTGTTAAAAATTTTAACATTATCTTTTAAAATTAAAATACCGGAATACATTCGTAATAATTGTGAATGTACTCCGGTAAAATTCTTATTAATATCTGTAATGGTCGGCTTTAAATGGTCCTTCCTTTGGAACGCCAATATACTTTGCCTGCTCATCGGTAAGAGTTGTTAATTTTACACCAATTTGTTCGAGATGTAAACGTGCAACTTCTTCATCAAGTCTTTTTGATAAACGATAAACACCAATTTCATAATTATTTTGCCATAAATCAATTTGAGCTAAGGTTTGGTTTGAGAATGAATTACTCATTACAAATGAAGGATGACCTGTTGCACAGCCCAGGTTTACCAAACGACCTTCGGCAAGTAAAAAGATAGAATGATTATCAGGAAAAAAATACTGATCGACCTGAGGTTTGATATTTAATTTACGTATACCATCCCAGTTTTCTAATTGTTCAACTTGTATTTCATTATCGAAGTGTCCGATATTACAAACAATCGACTGATCTTTCATTCTCGACATCTGCTCTGCTGTTATTACGTCTTTATTTCCGGTTGTAGTAACATAGATATTACCTTCGGGGAGAGCATCTTCAAGTGTTTTAACCTCAAAGCCTTCCATTGCAGCCTGAAGAGCACAAATAGGGTCAATCTCGGTAACGATAACACGTGCACCATAACTACGCATTGAGCGGGCACTTCCTTTTCCTACATCACCAAATCCGCAAACGACAACAACCTTACCAGCCAACATTACATCCGTTGCACGCTTAATACCATCGGCAAGTGATTCCTGACATCCATATAGATTATCAAATTTTGATTTTGTAACAGAGTCGTTTACATTAATAGCCGGAATTAACAATTCTCCTTTTTCCTGCATTTGATAAAGACGGTGAACGCCTGTTGTGGTTTCTTCTGATACTCCTTTTAATTCCTTAATAGTTCTTGACCATCGGCCATTGTCCTCACTTAAAATTTCTTTTAGTCTCTTAAGAATTACTTCTTCCTCGAGGTTAGCAGCTTTTTTATCAAGTATTGATGGGTCTTTTTCTGCATTATAACCCAAATGAACCATTAGGGTAGCATCACCACCATCATCAACAATTAAGTTAGGACCTTTACCTCCCGGAAAGTCAAGTGCCTGAGCTGTGCACCACCAATATTCTTCAAGTGTTTCACCTTTCCATGCAAAAACAGGAATTCCGCTTTTTGCTATTGCAGCAGCAGCATGGTCTTGAGTAGAAAATATATTACAACTTGCCCATCTCACATCTGCACCAAGTTCAACAAGAGTTTCAATTAAAACAGCCGTTTGAATTGTCATATGTAATGAACCGGTAATACGTGCTCCTTTCAGTGGTTTTTCAACACCGTATTTCTTACGGATTGCCATTAAGCCGGGCATTTCCTTTTCGGCAATATTTATTTCTTTTCGTCCAAATTCAGCCAAGTTTATATCAGCAACTTTATAGGATAGTTTTTCTGTAATTGTCTTTTCCATTATTATATTAAATATTATAAATTTTAACTCGCAAAATAAATCAAATTATCATTCTAAATAAAATTAATTTATTATTGCTTATTCGTCTGGTTATTAATGTTTAATAATATGTTCGCAAATGCTCTGTTTTATATATATAACATCAAGACTAACAACAATTTTATATATTTGTTGTAAATAATTTAGTCTTTTTAAAAATAAAGTAATACTTTAGTCATGAATAAATCTGTAAATTATACACTAAATCTATTGACTATGAAAAATATTTATCTCTTATTTATCATTGCCTTCTTTCTGCTATTAGGGCAAAGCAATACAGTATTTTCTCAAACATCAAACGACAGAATGGGTATTGGTATGTACATTAGCACATACGAATATCAAGGCGACCTTGGAAGTGATTTTTTCCGTTTTTCCGACCCACAGGGAGGTGGCGGTGTTTCTTTTAACTACTATCTTTCACCATCTTTTGATATTGATGCATATCTTAAAGCAGGTAAAGTAAATTATTTTGTCGATAATTTTTCTCTTCGAGCCCGTTTCACATCTGCTGATTTAAATATAAAATATAAATTTTACAATGATAAAATATTTAAAGAAGACGCCCTTGTAGGTCCGTATCTGATGTTCGGTTTTGGTTCTACTTCAATTCGCTCTCATGGTGTTGGCAAAGATTTGGCTTCATATTCTCTTGAGCCAAACGGATTTAACCTGCAAACAGGGCTGGGTTTGCGATTTCATATAAATAACTCATTTAGTGTTGTAATTCAAAGCAGACAATATTTTCCGTTTATTGATGATTATGACGGAAGCGACCTAAATGCAAGTAATGGTAAAGACCGTTATCTGGAGCACAGTATTGGATTGATTTTTTATCTGAGACCCAAAAATGATAAAAAGGCAGAATTGCTCGACTGGTCGAAACCGAATACTGACAATACAGGAGCCTTACTTGATACCGATGGCGACAGCATACCTGATATTAAAGATAAATGCCCGATGGAAGAGGGTTTAGCTAAATTCAACGGTTGTCCCGATACAGATTTTGACGGTATTCCCGACTGGAAAGATTATTGCCCTACGAAACAAGGTTTAGAAAAAAACAATGGTTGCCCTGATTCTGATAATGACGGTATAGTTGATATATTTGATGAATGTCCTGATACTAAAGCCGGTATTTTGGTGAATTATAAAGGATGTCCGAGAGATTACGATAGAGACGGAGTACCTGATTATCTTGATAAGGCACCAAAGATTCCGGGACTTGTTGAAAATGAGGGAGCACCTGCTCTTGACCAAAAAGTTGCCGAGCAAATTCACTTTACAGCCAAGAATGTTCATTTTAAAACAGGCAGTAGCGTTTTAAGCGAAAGCTCAAAGAAATACCTGAATGAACTTGCTCAGATACTTGTTGATTATCCAAAAATTAAACTACAAATTGAAGGACATACGGATAACACCGGTAATAAAGAGAAGAACAAGATATTGTCGCAAAAAAGAGCAAATGCGGTTTTAGATTATCTTGTAAAGAAAGGTGCAAATGCAAACAACTTAGAGGCAATTGGCTACGGACAAGATAAACCTGTAGCAAGTAACGCCGACAGTGATGGAAGAAGTCTTAACAGAAGAGTTGAGTTTAAGATTCTGGAATAGTACTTTGTTAAAATATATTGTTGATTGAATAGTTTATAATTAAAAAATAGCTATAAATTTAATATACACAGCTTCGTTCCTTTGCTTTTGTCAGGGTCTTTTGACGAGCTTTCAAAAATTAATTTTGTTCCGTCAGGAGAGATTGAAGGAGCACCGTCATAGCCGGCATAATTTGTTAATCTAATGGGACTACCGTCCTGTATTGCAACTTTATATATGTTGGCAAGTTCAACTTCATCATTCTCTGCACTAAAAATTATATACTGCCCGTTTGGCGAAAAGACAGCATCTGTTTTGCTTCCTTCAAAATCTGTTATCATGGCCTTACCACTACCATCTGTATTCATCAGCCAGATATTCCATTGTCCGTTTGTTTCTTTTTGATACAGTATCTTATCTCCCATGGGTGACCAGTTAGGCTGTTTGCAATCATCACCTGGTGCTGTTAGATTTACATATCCCGAGCTACCATCTAGTTTATATTTTGTAATCACGCCTCCGCCTTCTTCGTTGAGTTTATGTGCTTCAAAAACTATCCATTGTCCGTCGGGTGAAAAAGTAGGTTCAAAGGCAACACTATCTGTACGATTCGTAACGTAAGTCTCATCACCTGTTGTTCCGTTTTCATCTATGTAGTATATCTGGTCTCCATTTTCTCTTTCGGATGAAAAGACTATTGAGTGATTAACTGCATTCCAACATTCGCCGGGCAAATTTACATTACTGTTTCCGTCAACAACTAAAGGAGATAATATATCTGTCTCAAGATTAAAAGTATATAAACCTGATGGTGGTTTATTGTAAGCGTTACGGAATTGAGTAAAGACAATTGATTTACCGTCGGGGGAGAAGGCAGGGTTTTGAATACTACCCGACAAAGGTATTTCAAGAATCACAGCATTATCAGTTCTGCTTATATCAACATCATCATTGCAAAATGACAAAGCAATTACAATAATCGTTAGTAGTATCAATGCCTTTAAATTCATTATAAATGTATTAAGTTATACCAATTGTATTTCAAACCCGATGCCTATCGGGTGAGCCTTATGTCATCCGATAGGCATCGGATTTGAAAACTATCCCGAGAAAATCGGGATA
>JANTGP010000014.1 GCA_024762835.1 Bacteroidota bacterium | reverse complement strand
CCCGAATACTTGTTCTTTTTCGGTTTTGCTTCATTATAAAAAGACTCACATAGCTACGGCTATGCTTACTTTTTCTAATTTTACAAAACACAAAAAATAACTTTGTCCTAACCGAAACTTTATACTTGACTTAACACTAGAATAAAAGCGAAAGCAAATCAAAATTGCTTTTCAGCCTCTTGATTTCTTCGGGATAATGTTTCAAACCAATTAAGCTATCTGATAATAAATTAAACTCATTAGTAGACTTTCCGTTTAACAAAAACTCTGCACCCTTAATATTTCCCTTTTCGACATGAAGCTTTACTTCAAGTTTCCCTTCTGTTGTCTCAAATTTATTATTAAAAATATATTTTGGCGAATATCCAAAATTCCAGTCCCATGTTGCAAATTTTGAGACTACGAGTTTTTCTATTTCAAGCTTGTCGTCATTATATAATTCATACATAATATTCGAGCTATCATAATTCAGAAGGGATTTCATTATTTCACTTCTAAAACTTTCTACTGGACTGATGCTATTTAAAAATGAAGAGATATTTGCAACTTTACTACGTTTTGACTGAACGGCTTTATCAAGATATTTTCCCCCGGTTACACCTAATGCATTTGATAAAGTTTCGAGATCTGAATTATATAACAAAGTTCCATGATGAAGTACCCTATTCTTAAAAATATGTTCAGCATTACCCGATACTTTAAAATTTTCAATAAATAAGTCATTCCTCTTACCCACCTCAATTGTTAATCCCATTGCGGATAATGCATCGACAACTGGCTTTTGATATTTCCTAAAGTTAACCGGCTTATCATCTTTTGAAGTCGAAATAAAGCTAAAGTTCAGATTTCCCGAATCGTGATAAACGGTACCACCACCTGATAGTCTGCGAGCAAGTTTAATATCCTTTTGGGTAATATATTTTAAATTAACCTCGGCTAAAGCGTTTTGATGCTTACCAATTACAACAGCCGGATTATCGATGTAAAGAATAAAAAAATCATCATTAAAATTTCGCAAAAGATACTCCTCAAGTGCGAGATTATAATAAACATCAGTATATGGGCTTCTTATGCAAAACATATTAATATTTCTTTCGATAATAAAGCATGACAGCAACTCCAAGTGCAGCACCAATTGAATTAGCAATAAAATCTAAGAAATCTCCATGACGATGAATAAATACATATTGCTGAAGAATTTCAATTATTCCTCCGTAAGAAATTGAAATAAGAAAAGTCAATATAGATGATTCGGTAATTGAGATTGACCTTTGAGTCCAAATTAAAGAAAACAGGATTAAAACCGCTAGGATAAAATACATAAATATATGAGCAATTTTGTCTGCATTCCAAAAAGCAGGTAAAGTTATTGCATCGCCGGGAATTGCAGATAAAACAAATATCAGAGCCGCCCAAAGTATCATTGGGAAATAGTAATAAGTTGAAGCTTTCATAATAGTATTCAATACCTAAATTTTACATTAATTTACTTCTTTTTATAAGATAGGCATGTAAAACCTTTTCAAAATCATCATTTATATCAGCCTCAACCAAATCAATTTTATATTGTCCACATTTTAATTTCAGTGCGTCAAAATAATCATTAACAGCACTTGTATATTCGTCTCTCACATCAACAGGATTAAATTTAACTTCCTCGCCATTCTCAAGGTCTACGAATTTGTAAGGACGATTTTTAAATTCAAATTGTTGCTCTAGTTTTTTATCTTTTACATGAAATAAAATAACTTCGTGTTTATTATGCCGTAAATGCTGCAAAGCAGAAAAGACCTCCTCCGTATCGGCACTATCAAACATATCGCTAAATAAAATAACCAAAGAACGTTGATGAATACTCTCGGCTATTTGATGAAGAACAACAGAAGCCTTCGTTTTTTTATTATCTTTAGAGAAATCCGTATTAAGCAAATTATTTAAATGCCCATATAACAATTTTGCATGAACCAATGATAATCTGGCGGGGGTGTGTAACTCAATTTCATTAGAAAATAAGGATAAGCCAACTGCATCTCTTTGTTTACGAAGTAAATAAATAAGGGCAGCAGAGCTGTAAACCGAAAAGGCTAATTTTGTTTGGATTCCACTATTATACGGAAACATCATTGACGAAGAAGTATCAATTACAATATGACATCTGAGGTTTGTTTCTTCTTCGTACCTCTTAACAAATAGTTTTTCTGTCCGGGCAAATAATTTCCAGTCGATATGTTTAGTAGATTCACCACGATTGTATAGTCTATGTTCGGCAAATTCAACAGAGAAACCATGAAAAGGGCTACGGTGTAAACCGGTTATAAAACCCTCAACCACACCACGTGCAACAAATTCCAAGTTGTCGAATTGCTGAAATTGCTGTATATCAATAATATTTTTCAAGCTTGATAATTTTTCTATAAAACAAACAAAGGCATAAGATATCTTATGCCTTTGTAAAACTATACAATTTCTTCAAAATTATAATAAGGCATCAATTTTTTTAGACAAAACAGATTTAGGAACTGCTCCTACTTGCTTGTCAACTACTCTTCCGTTTTTAAAAAATAATAGAGTAGGAATATTTCTAATGCCAAATTGCTGAGCAATAGTAGGGTTGCTGTCAACATCTAATTTTGTCATAACAGCTTCGCCCTTATAGTCCTCACTAAGTTCGCTTACAATTGGGCCAACCATCCGGCATGGTCCACACCACTCTGCCCAAAAATCTACCAATACTAATTTGTTATTTTGTAAAACAAGTCCTTCGAAATTAGCATCTGTTGCTTCAAGTGTCATAATAATTAATTATTTTAAAGTTAATATTTTCAGTTAATTAGATAATTGTTTGGATTAATAAATCTAGCCAATAAATTAATGTGCAAATGTAAATTAATTTCTATATTTTGAAAAAATAAAATTAGCCTAAAAATTTACTCATTAATTCAAATAAACCTTTGTCTCAAGCTTTTGTTCATTCTCGAGATAATTTAACAATTCGGCTGTTATGTTTATCTGAAATTTTCGGGAAAACATATTTATCGAATATTTATCTTCGTCATCAAAAATAACAAATTGCAACTCTGATTTTCCTTTATTTTTATTTGAAATTTCTATTAAATTATCAATTAAACTATCTGTAATATTATTTAAAGGTAATTTTATTAAAAGTTTTTTAGTATTCTCAAAACTTGTGGAAAGCATCTCGATTTCTTTTACTCTAAATTCTAATTCTTGCGAAGAAGAGTATGACCTTTCCTGTACAACTCCCATAATCAATACCGAATAACCCAAAGTAAAATATGACTTGAATTTCAAATAATCTTTACCAAATAAGAATAACTTATAGGTGTCTGAGTAATCTCCTAAAGTCATTGAACCGTATATCTTACCATTCTTTGTAGTTCCTTCAAAAACATCAGTTATTATTCCCGACACAACTACATTACGACCTCTTAAATCTTCCAAAGAATTCAAATCACTCAAGTTATTCGTACAAAAATTCTTTATCTGGTATTTGTATTCATCTAGAGGATGTGATGAAAGGTAAATACCTATTAGTTCCTTTTCTTTACTAAGCTTTGCAAGAGTACTCCATTCAGGCCCGTTAGGTATTGAGGGTTCTTTAATTTGTAAGTCCGGCATATCAGCAAATAGGCTTTGTTGAGTCGTATTTTTATCAGTCTGCATATTGCCTCCAAAACGTATTAATGTTTCAACAAAGCTTGTATCGTTTCCGTTTGGTAAGAAAAACTGATGTCGGCTAATTTCGGAAAAGCAATCAAAGCCTCCCGAATATGCAAGAGCTTCGATATTACGCTTATTTACCGACTGCAAATTAACTCTTGAAACAAAATCAAAAATACTCTTGTATGTCCCATTTTTTTCCCTTTCGCTTATAATATTCTCAGCAGCCGATTCCCCCATACCTTTAATTGCGGCTAAACCAAAACGAATGTCACCATTTTTATTTACTATAAACTTATTATAGCTTTCGTTTACATCAGGACCAAGAACTCTAATACCCATCCTTTTACACTCGTCCATAAAAATGGTTATCTTTTTAATATCTGTAATATTACGACTAAGCACAGCCGCCATAAACTCGGCAGGGTAATGAGCTTTTAGATATGCTGTTTGAAACGAGATATATGAATAACATGTAGAATGAGATTTGTTGAAAGCATATTTAGCAAAAGCTTCCCAGTCGTCCCAAATTTTATTTACCTTTTTTACATCAAAATGATTTTTCACGCATCCTTCGATAAAAAGGCTTTTATTTTTATCCATCATTTCTTTATTCTTCTTTCCCATTGCTTTACGGAGTGAATCTGCCTGACCTTTAGTAAAGCCTGCCATTTTTTGAGAAAGGAGCATAACCTGTTCTTGATATACCGTTATTCCGTAGGTATCTTTTAAATACTCTTCCATCTCGGGGAAAGTGTATTCAATCTTTTCTTTTCCATGCTTACGCTTGATAAAAGAAGGTATATATTCCATTGGTCCCGGACGGTATAAGGCATTCATCGCAATCAAGTCTTCAAACCTGTTAGGCTTAAGTTCTTTAAGATGTTTTTTCATCCCATCTGACTCAAATTGAAATAAGCCTGTTGTTTCGCCATTACTATATAGCTCATATGTTTTTTCATCGTCAAGAGGAACCTGACTTACATCTACATCAATGCCTCTCGAAAGCTTAATATTTTCAATTGCATCTTTAATTATTGATAATGTTTTAAGACCAAGAAAGTCCATTTTTAACATTCCTACATCTTCAATATGTTTACCATCATATTGGGTTACCAGAAAATCAGACTCTTTGTTTATACACACAGGAATATGTTCAATAAGATTATCGCGGCCAATAATTACACCACAGGCATGTAAACCTGTTTGCCTTACAGAGCCCTCAAGGGTCTCTGCATATTTTAATGTTTCGGCAATAAGTTTATCCTTTGATTCTCTCTCTTTCCTAAGTTGCTCAACCTCTTTATATGCATCTTCAAAAGTCACACCCGGACGTTCCGGAATAAGTTTTGCCAGTCTGTTTGCCTCCGACAGAGATAGTTTTTGTACTCTTGCCACATCTTTTATTGCCATTCTTGTAGCCATTGTTCCAAAGGTAATGATATGGGCAACTTTATCTTTCCCATACTTCTCTACAACCCATTTTAAGACTTCATCTCTGCCATCATCATCAAAATCAATATCAATATCAGGCATTGAGATTCTTTCGGGATTTAAAAATCTCTCGAAAAGTAAATTGTATTTTATAGGATCAATTTCTGTTATTCTAATTGCATATGCAACAGCTGAACCGGCAGCAGAGCCTCTTCCCGGTCCAACGGCAACATCCATTTCACGAGCTGCATCAATTAAATCTTCAACAATAAGAAAATAGCCCGGAAACCCCATTCTTTTTATTACCCCAAGCTCAAAGTCGAGTCGTTCTTTTATTTCGTCACTTAGGCTTCCCCATCTTTTTATTGCACCATCATATGTTCTTTCTTTTAGGTAATCGGATTCAAGCTTTATACGCAATACTTTCTCAAAGCTATCGTGATTTGAATATGCCTCTTGTCCAAATTCTTCAATTAAATCGGTTTCACTAAATTTCTCTTTGTATTGTGCCAATGTGCCAAAGTCTTCAGGAATTTCAAACTCTGGCATAATGGCATTCCGGTTAAGATCATAATCCTCTATTTTTTCAGCCAGATTAACTGTATTTTCCAATACTTCGGGAATATCGGCAAAAAGCGCACTCATTTCATCTCTTGTTTTTAGAAATTCCTGAGTTGTATATCTCATTCTTTTGGGGTCGTCAAAATCTTTTCCCGTGCTTAAACATATCAATCTATCGTGAGCTTCGGAATCTTCGGCATTAATAAAATGCACATCATTAGTTGCTATACATTTAACAGACAATTCGCGGCCTAATTCCAAAAGTATTTTATTAACAACAACTTGCTTTTCGTAAACATCTTTATCTTTTTCAGGATTCCCCGATTTATGTCTTTGAAGCTCAAGATAAAAGTCATCGCCGAAGATATCGACAAATTCCTTTACAACTTCGCGAGCTTTGTCAATCCCGAAATTATACGCTGCTTTTGGCACTTCACCACCAAGGCAAGCACTTGATGCAATAATTCCTTCGTGATATTTTCTAAGAAGCTCTTTGTCAATACGTGGTTTGTAATAAAAGCCTTCTGTCCATGCCAAAGAAATAATTCTTATTAAATTTTTATAGCCTGTTTTATTTTTTGCAAGTAGAATCAGATGATAACCTCCTCTGTCTTCCTTGTTTTTTTTGCTTAACCTCGAGGAGCTTGCAACATAAACCTCGCAACCAAGAATAGGTTTAAGTCCTTCTTTCCTTGCCTGATTATGAAACACTTTAGCACCAAACATATTTCCATGATCTGTTATTGCCAAAGCCTTCATCCCATCGTTTTTTGCTTTCTTTATCAACTTTGGAATATTAGAAGCACCATCAAGAATTGAATATTGGGTATGGACATGCAAGTGGACAAAATCTTTCATCGCTTTATTATTTACTGAGATTATTAAAATTGGAAAAGCAACAAATCAAACCTTATACTAATGACATGACGAAAGAGAATAAAACTCTATTTAGTTATCTTTCAAAGCAGTTAATTTTACAATTCAATCGTTTTTCCGACTTGTAAATTTATGCAAAAAAGTATAAAGTCAAGTGCATGTTGAAAAGTTTAGCAAAAAAAAAGGAGACTGAAATAGTCTCCTTTTTATTAAAACAATTAATATCTTATGGTTTAGTTCCTTTTTTGGTTGAATAATTAATTTTCAGAGCAGAACACTTTCTAAGCTCTTGTTTTACATCGGTAATAATTCCCATCTTAGTTTTACCGTCTACTTTTAGCGATGTAGTTAACAATGGCACTTCATTTTCGTCATGAGCTTGTCTTTCGCTTGTGATAAACAAAATAATATCATTTACACTTGCAAATTGGCCATTAAGTTGAATTCTTGGCTCAGTACCAAATTTTCTTTGATATTGTTCTTTAGGCTCTCCAATATAAATATAGCTAACCAGCGATTTTTTTTCAAGTTTTTTAATCTCGGTAGCGTATGGCACATTAACTTTAATCATCAAATCCGTTTCACGCATTACGGTTGTTACCATAAAAAAGAACAGAAGCATAAAAACGATATCAGGCAATGATGCTGTAGATATTGCAGGTGTTCCTCCTTTCCCTTTTCTTTGAAATTTAGCCATAATTATTTTCCTCCAATATTTTTAGGTTCAGCCTCTGAAATACGTTGAGGATAAATTTTCTTAATTGCTTTCTGCTGGTCCTCGTTACAATCAGAAAATGCCTTACCAAATCTGCGTTGTGCAAGTTCATTTCTAAGCTCATTGTATGCAGCAATTAATTCATTCTGAACAGCAATATATGTTTCATATGAAGTACCTCTGTCGTTTTGTAAAGACACAACACCTTTCGAAACCATATAGTTACCAAAGAAAGGAATATCCTTTGCTTCCTTTTCGGGTAAATTTTTCTTATCAGCCGGATTTTCAACAAATTCTTTTGCACTTTTTTTCAAGTCCTCAATTCTCATCAATTTTCCTTCAACCTGAAGTTGATTCTTACTGTTGATAAGAACAATAAAAACATTCCGCTCTTTAATCTCGGGCGGCTTTTCCGTAGTTTCCTCGGGAATAGGAGGTAACTTACGAGACAAGCCTGAATCAACATCCATCGTAGTTGTAACGAGAAAGAAGATCAACAAAAGAAAGGCAATATCTGCCATTGAGCCTGCATTTATTTCAGGTAATTCTCTTCTTGCCATAATTATAATTTATGATTATTTACCGTTTTCCGGTATCACAATTTTATTTAAAAAATTTGGCAACCTCAACATATATCATTGAGAGTACCGATACTGCTCCAAGAATGTACATTGTCCAAAGACCGGTACCAACATATCTTGAGAACGTGTGTGGGTCCATTGTGATGTCTTCATAGAAAAACTTCTTATAGCCAGGAAATTCAAAAATATCTCCATTTGCCAAGACATAGCTAACGACAACAACAACAGCCATTAACCCTACAATAAGAAGAGTCTTCTTAGAGCTTGCAGGGTTTGTTACCATGTTAATAATTGGGAATCCAATTGCAGCAATTGCAGCAATTGCAATTAAAATAAAAGACCAGTTTAAGTATGCATCAAGTCTCCAGCCCAAAACGCTTATTTGCTCTGCAAATTCTGCATCAGAACTATACAAGCTTGTACCATAATAAAATACAACAAGTAAAACTGCTGAAACAGCCAGAAGCAAGACAAGCAAAATATTTAAAATACTTGCAAGTTTATCTTTCATAATTCGATTTATTTTTTGTTATACTTTATTAAGATATCAATAAGAGAGATAGAAGCATCTTCCATTTTATTGACAATTGTATCAATTTTTGAAATAATATAATTGTAAAAAATCTGTAAAATAATAGCAACAATCAAACCTGATACAGTTGTAATAAGAGCTACTTTAATACCACCTGCAACAAGAGCAGGAGAAATATCACCGGCAGCCTGAATAGCATCAAAAGCTCCAATCATTCCAATTACCGTTCCCATGAAACCAAGCATAGGAGCAACTGCAATTGCGAGAGATATCCATGTTATACCTTTTTCAAGCAATCCCATTTGTACGCTACCGTAGGCAATTACTGATTTCTCGACAACCTCAATTCCTTCGTCAGCCCTGTCAAGCCCCTGATAGAATATTGATGCAACCGGTCCTTTTGTATTACGGCAAACATCTTTAGCAGCCTCAACGCCACCTTTTTCCATTGCTTCCTCTATTTCTCTAAGAAGTTTCTCGGTGTTTGTAGAGGCAAGATTAAGATAAATGATTCTTTCAATTGCCAAGGCAAGACCAAAAATAAGAGATAGTAAAACAACTCCCATAAAGCCGGCACCACCTTCAATAAACTTTTGCTTTAATTGCTGGTGCATTGATTTTTCTTTAACAACAGGTGCGTCCGCTATTTCTGTAGTTGCAACTGTTGAATCTGCAGCAACCTGATTCGTATCAATCGCAACATTTTCTGTAGCGGCATTAGTTGTGTCATCTTGAGCCAAAATAAAATGAGAAGCTCCTAGCATGAGCATTCCAAATACGGCTATTAATGCAAATAGTCTTTTCATTGTTTATAAAATTAAATTAAAATTTAGTTAATTTTTCGTTTTAAATATCTGTATGCGGAGAGAGAGGGATTCGAACCCTCGGTACAGTTTCACGCTGCACACCCGCTTTCCAGGCGAGCACCTTAAGCCACTCGGTCATCTCTCCCTACGCACTTTATTCAATCAAAGAACTTGTGTTTTTTAAGCGTACCAAATTATAAAAAAGATAGGAAACAAAAAACTAAAATTCGAACACATTACTAAAATTACACTAATACATATAAAAACAGTCACTTAATATTAGCTACTCCTCTTTTTTAATTCCTTTTCTTTGTTTAAAACTACTCGAAACATCAATAAATAAACTCAAATTATTTTCATAATCATCATAAGCTGTTCCTAATAATATATAATAGCTATTGCCCGAATATAATATTAACTGATATATTAACTGTCTAAATCCACTTTTCTTATCTGTTGAGTATGCAATTATTTCATAACCCGACAATCCATCAATCTTAATTGGATTAATTTCAATGTTTTTATTGAATGTGAAAGGAAGCTTTTTCAAGCTCTCAATTGCAAAATCACGAGGGTTCTTTATTTCAACAATTCCTAAGGATGACCCTATTTTAAATGAAGTTTTATCTTTCGATTTAGCAGGAAAATTGCCATCAACAGTAAATATTAATGTTCCTGCAAAATATTTAGCAAACTTAAGTTTTGTGTACTCAACATTAACTTCAAAGTTTACTGCTTCCTCATATTTTATCACCCTTTTATTATCAATTTGGGCAGATAAAATACAATCAAGGACTTCAGCGGCGATATCCGAGTCAAATGACTTTGGAAAGGTTCCATTTATCATTATTGATGAGCTGTCGTTTTTTAAAATAAGAATCCATTTATTGAATATGATATTGCCGTTCTTTTTACTGGCTTTAAAAAGTAGCCCTTTCCCTGTTTCAAGATTTAGCTCACTCGACTCGAGCAATTCCATTCCTTGACTCTTAAAACCTTGTGATGTAAATCCTGCTTTTACCTGCCTGTATGTTGAATTAAGATTTGAGACCATAATAAAAGCACCTGACTCCGGATGTTTAATACCCGGAAATTTATTTGCCTTGGAAAAACCGGCAGGAAGAAACAAACTTATTGATGTTCCAGGTATAGAGATATAAGTGCTATCATTTTTTAAAGAATCGTTGGCAAAGCCAGCTTGTGCATAACAAACAGTTTGTAAAAATAATATGGATAAAATAATCTGCTTCATATGATTGTATCTTCAAATATCGTTTAATTATTTCTCAAAAATAAGCAATTGCTATTATCATGGTGCATTTAGATCGAAAATTTAATATATTTTCTTTACCAATTATCTGAATAATATTTAAAAATAAGCTCTTAAACTTACGCTTCCCGTGTGTACTGAAGGATAGTTTTCTGATTTTTGCCCATTATAATTCAGGTTTATTTGTAAATAATCCGAAATTTTCGATTGATACTGGACTGCCCAAGTATAATTATTACCGGGTTGCAATCCATTTAACATTTCATAAGCTATTGGGGTATTTGTATTTTCATTATTAAACTCAAGCATAATAAGATTGAAGTTGCAGTTTAGATTACCCTTTGTTAAGATATTATACACCAAGCTAAATCCGAGATTATGCCCCTTAGATTGCTCTGTATTGCTTATGTTATTTTTTATAGATGCTTGATAATTTAAAGAAATACGCCAATCAACAGAGCTTTGCCATGAAAGAATAAAGTCATTTTGCAGATAATCAATTTTGTAATTCTTTGATTGAAAGATGTCTGATTCATACTGTTTATGTCCTTTATCAATATTATCATTCAAGCTTATCTTTTTATTCAGTTTCCACCGTATATGCCAAGCCTGAAACTTATAAATTCTTGTATCGAAACCATTTATCAGCAGAAGCTTATTGCTATTATTCTGGTATAAATAATCAATACCGAAACGAGAACTGGTTTTATTAAAGGAGAAGGTGTTACGGAAAGAAGCATTAAGGCTTTTAAGTTTATCTTCTGAAGGTGAAATAATAAATGGATTTACATTTTGCAAAAAATTGTCTTGAGAATTTTTACGGTTTGCCTTAAATGCAGTTTTATTTGAAAAATGCGATAGCAACTTTCTTACTCCACCGGCTTTTCTCCAAAATCTATCCGGTCTTATAGAAACGACCTGGCTAAAACGATTTGACAATATTTTTTCGTAATTGTTACTGGGTACAAAAACTCTTATATAATTTGCCGTGTCCTGATATGTACTAATTTCAAATTCATCTAATTGCTTTACATTGTCTCCGTTATAGTCATTCCATATATACATACCTTGCCCGGGAGAAACCATAATAAATGAATACTCTTTTTTCTGCTCAAGTCCTGAACCTATTTCATAAAACGAAGTACTAACAATAGCTGATTTCCACCAACTGAATCTCATTTCAAGTCGCGAATTAATTGTATTCTCACTTACTTGTGTACTTAGAGTCGTATCTTTAACCAACAATTTCCGGTAATTAATAATTGTTTTTACCGATTGCCTTTTTTTTGTCAATAATCTATATGAGAGACTTAAGTCTCTTGATTCAGTGGCAATTGACATTTTGTTTTGTACCGGCGATAAATCTTTTCTTGAGATATAAGCCAACTGAAACATATTATTTGTTGTGTCGGCATTTTCAGCAATAAAGCTTAATTGATTGAAAGCAAAACTATTTAAACCTAATGAATCGCTCGTAAGCTTACGCCAACTGTTATTTTCATTTTCTTCGATAATACCAAAAACTAAAGCTGATACTTTTTTACGATATTCTATTTTGTTTCTTAAAAAACCTGTTTTATGAATATTATCAGCAGTAAAAAGATAGCTGCTGTTTATTTTTAGATTGTTTGTCCCTTTATTAATATTTGCAGAAATACTATTTTTATTTGCCCGATAAAACTTTTGTTGTATAAATGCTGAGTTATAATTAATCGTACCCAATGAATCTTTTTTTAAGTTTACATTTAACTCAAGGATATGTTCATCATTAAGGGTATTCGTATTTTCCTTGTTCCAATCATAGTTATACTCAACATCTCTAAAATTATCAGCAGCATTAAAACTTCTATTTATCATCTGATACTTAAGAATCACATTGCCATGCTTATTTGTCCGGCTAACGAACAACTGTTTCTCAAGCCCCAGATTAATTGCAAAACCAACATTATCACCGGCATCACGATTAGAGAAAGTATTTATGTCGTTATTACTGATAGATATTTCAAAATTTGATTTAAAATCTTGTGAGAAATTATACTCTCCTCCTAAACAAACAACTTGCTTTTTTTTAGGTGTAACAAGTAAAACAACAGGTTGATAGCTCCCGGACAAATTACCCGAATCATCAGGTGCAAGCCACTTGTACACCTTTCCGTTGGCATTTGTCTGAGCAATAATATAATTCCCCAAACCTTCGCCAACATAACTAAAGCCCAAACTATAATGTGCACTGTCGGGATTTGTTGAATATCTGTAAACCGAAGGATATAAAACACCATTTACAATACTATCAGTCTTGCTATATAATATTCTATCGTTAGTAAAAGCCAAACTATCAATATTAGGAACAAAAGCCTGATTTAAGCTATCTCCAATTTCAGATAATAATTGTTTTTGCGAATCACCAAGTTGCTGTTGAAGAGGCTGGTTTTTGCTATCCTGCTCTGAGTAAACATTAACAAAAAGATGAGCTTTTTTACCAATAAACTCATTATTGTTAAATAACATGAATCGTGCATAATTTCTTTCCGAATATTCAAACTCAATTATTATTCTTTTATCCTTAGTAATTATTTGCTTAGGCGTAAAACTAAGTTCAGCCTGATTATAATCAATTGTATAATCGTTGTCCTGACCACGGACTAGTAATTTACCATCAATATAAACTTTTTCGCTACCGGCAAGAATAATTATATAGCTTTCGCTCTCTGAACCCTGAAGTTTATATGGGCCTTGGTTTCCTTCAACACCTTTAAACGACAGGCGGTTATATTTACCTTTTGCTACAGCAGCACTCACGGTTGTCTTAAACTTATAGCTTTCTTTATTGTAAGTATGTGAGAACAGGGCACCCTGAGCTTTTTTATTAAGTCTGAGAAATCGTTCCTGTTTTGATTCAATTTCAAAGTCACCAAGTCTTATCTCCGTATTATCATTAAAAAGTTGAATATATATCTTGTCAAATTCTTGTATCTGTTGTGAGTTTCCGTCCGGTTGAATGGGTATGTTATCATCTGTAATTGCAGCTCGAATCTCAAACTCCTTATTTAACTTACCGGATAACTGCAAATTCAGACTTGAATTCACAATTACATCCTGATTATTACCAAAACTTATTCCTCGCGAAATATCTCCTCTTTTTTCAAGCAAATCATTTTTAAAGTAATTTGTTGAATTATGTGACTGATAACTGTAATAATATCCTTTTTCTTTCAATTCTTCAGATTTACTGAGTTTTGAATAATCTTTATGAAATATCTTTTTTGAAAAGTCAATAGGAAAAACTCTGTATTGAGTTTTAATAACCCTGCCTATTAGCGAACTATCAATATGAAGTAATGCCTCTTCAGGTTTTAAAGAAAAAAGTGAATCTGCAATAGCTTTATCATTAATAAGTATTTTAAAAGATGTTGGGATAATGCTTAATGAATCGAGCATTACAGTATCAGACTTACTCACAAATGTACGCACACGATAATTGTCAAGCTGCTGAGCACCGACAGAGCATGATATTAAGAAAGCTAGTATTATAATTACTTTTTTCAATAAAACTTTGCATTAATCAAATTACATATTGGATGTTTTTTCAATACTCTGCCATAGCTTAGTTGCCGTTTTATCCCAAGTAAACTTATTTCGCCAGATACGTGCATTTGCAATTAATTCATCTTTAAGATAAGAATCGCTTGATATTTTAATCATGGCATCTTTTATTGAGTCAATAGAAAAAGGGTCAACCAATAAAGCAGCTTTACCGGCAACTTCGGGGAGTGAGCTTACATTTGAGGTAATAACAGCAGTATCGCAATAAAATGCTTCAACCACAGGAATTCCAAAACCTTCGAACAAAGGAACAAATGTTAAAGCAAGAGCAGATGCAAGAACCTGGCTCAAATCAAGGGGTGCAAGTCTGCCTGAAAAAACTACATCCGATTTAAACTTCAAGCCATTATATGCCTTAGCTATATCAGATGATTTAAACATCCTCTCGCCAACAATTATCAATTTAACATCGGTATTAACAGTTTTGCGAAATTCATCATAAGCAAGTAAAAGTCTTGTAACATTTTTACGAGGATGCAGAGCACCAACAAAAACAAAGAATTCGCTTCCGCCGGAATACTTATTTTTAATATTTCTTTTTTGTGTCTCATCCAATGGCTTATAATCAGATTTAGCCCCGTTATAAACCACATCAATTTTATCTTTATCGATAAAAAAACTTTCAGCAATATCGTTTTTAGAAAATTGCGAAACAGTTGCTAATCTTGTTGCATTGCGTGCAAATCTCTTGAAAAAGAAATTATAATAGTGTCTTATGAGAAAAGGTAAATCCTTTGGACGATGCACAAAATTTATGTCGTGCATTACAATCAATGTTTTAACATCAGTCGAAAGAGAAGAATAACCATCAGGGCTTAAAAATAAATCGACTTTGTGTTTTCTAAGAATCTTTGGAATAACAAATTCAAACCAATACCACCATAATACAGGATGCCGTGTAGGTGGACCGGCAACAATAGCTTTTACATTTCCGGCAAATATCATCTCTTTGCTATAATCTCTGTCAAAAATAAAAATAAACTGGTGCTCAGGATGTTGCCTGGTAATTCTTTTCAGGCTCTCGAAAGTAAACCAACCAATTCCCTCAAGCTTACCCGAAATTAAAAGTCTTGTATTTACGGCAATTATCATAAATCGTAAAAAAGAATAAGTGAATAAAAATTCATAATCATTATGTATAAAGATTTAGAATATACAAAATATTGTCGCAACCATTTAAATAGATTTAACATCATATAATCGCATTTTAGTTTAGTAAAAATGCTATTTGGTCAAAAATAAGAAATAAAGCTTAAATGATGGTTTAATATTTTAATTTTGACAACAATTAGTAAACAGGCAAAGCCTTTTTTTTATTTTAAACTGAATTAAAAAAATTACAAAGCAATAAAAGCTTGAAAAAAAAATTCATAACAAATCTGGCATTACTCCTTGTCCTTAATCTTTTAATTAAGCCTTTTTGGATTTTTGGAATTGACCGTACAGTACAAAATATTGTTGGTGCAGGTAATTATGGATTTTATATCTCTCTATTCAACTTTTCTTTATTGCTGAATGTCCTGCTTGATTTGGGGATAACTAATTATAATAACAGGCATATTTCGCAACATAAACAAACTCTCAGTAAATATCTGTCAAATATTGTTGTGTTAAAATTTATTTTGGCAATTGTTTATGCAGTTATCAGTTTTAGTATTGCTCTTCTAATAGGCTACAATCAACATCAATTATATCTTTTAATATTTCTGGTTTTTAACCAGTTTCTTATTTCATTTGCTCTGTATCTCCGTTCAAATATTAGCGGCTTGCAACTTTTTAAGACCGACAGCCTGTTATCGGTTCTTGACAAAACTTTGATGATAGTTCTTTGTTCAGCCTTACTTTGGGGTAATTTCACCGAGAGTGAATTTAAAATTGAGTGGTTTGTTTATGTACAAACAATATCATATTTGATTACCACAGCGATAATATTTTTTATTGTACTTAAAAAGAGTGAATTTCTTCGTTTAAAATTAGATTTCACCTATCTGCGGGCAATTATTCGACAGTCGTATCCTTTTGCAATTCTTGTATTACTGATGTCGGTATATAACTGGAGTGGAATGGTAATTCTCGAACGTATAGTTGACAATGGACAAGAGCAAGCCGGAATATATGCACAAGGAAACAGACTTCTTGATGCAGTATCGATGTTTGGATATTTGTTTGCAGCTTTGCTACTGCCTATGTTTTCTAAAATGATAAAAGACAAAGAAAACATTACCCAATTGCTTCAACTTTCAACATTATTATTGATAGTTCCGGCAATTATTATTGCAGTTGGCTCTTTATATTACAGAAGCGAAATTATGTCCTTGCTTTATCATGAGCTACACAGTTCATCTGCCGTAATATTTGCAATTCTCATGTTTAGTTTTATTTGGATAGGTTTCACCTATATATTCGGCAGCCTACTAACGGCAAACGGAAGTCTAAGAGCATTAAACATTATGGCTGGAGCCGGTGTAATTCTAAATGTAAGCCTTAACATCATTCTTATACCACGTTATCAGGCTTTGGGAATGGCTGTTTCAACTTTAGTAACTCAAATGTTTACCGCAATTTACCAAATTGTTCTTGCCTCATTAAAGTTTAAACTAAAAGTAAACATTACTTTAATAGTAAAGCTTGTTTTATTTAGTTTAACAGTATTTGTAATAATTTACTTCTCTAAGCTTTTACCCATGCCCTGGGCTTTTAACCTTATTGTTGCTGTTTCTGCTTCGTTCTTATTGGCAATTGCCTTAAAACTAATTAGTCCTAAAACAATTTACAACATCTTTAAGTACAACGAGTAAGCTAAGACAAAAGAGCTTTGCCAAATGATTTACCATAATTGATTAACTGCTCATAAGACTCGTCGTGAACTTTAAACTTGGTTGCCATACTTTGCTGAAAGAAATCTAATTTCAAGGCTCTTAAGTTTGTTTCAACAATATGTGCCCCTTCTCCACTCCAGCCAAAAGAACCGAAAGCACCGGCAAGCTTACCTTTATCGCGTAAAGGATTTATCACAGCAAATAACCGGTAGATAGGTAATAATGTGTTCTGGTTTATTGTTGGAGTGCCTACTATTATTGCATTTGAATAAGTTAGTTTTGCATCAAGTTCGCCTAAAGGCAAATGTTCTATATCCAATAATTCAACCTCAATATTACCGGCTTGTTTAATACCATCTTTAATAACATTTGCCATTTTCTCGGTATAACCATAGGCTGATACATAGGGAATTAAAACACGGGCATCAGCTGATTTTGATTCTTCAAGATATGCTTTAGCATACTTCTCAGTTAAGTCAACATAATTTTTCCAATTTGACCGCAGAATAGGACCATGCCCCGGGCAAATCATTGAAATATCAAGAGGACGAATCTTTTCAATAGCCTTTAGCATAAACTTACTAAAAGGCTTAAGGATTACATTAAAGTAATAATCAAAAGAATCAGGCCATGAGCCAATTTCGTCATCAAACATTCTTTCGTCGCAAAAGTGAGCTCCAAATGAATCACATGTAAATAACAGTTTGTCTTCTTCGAGATATGTATACATTGTGTCGGGCCAATGAAGATTGGGAGCACTGATAAATTGCAAAGTTTTATTTCCAAGGTCGAGGGTGTCATTATCTTTCACCTTCAAAGTTTTAAAAGGCTTGTGAACAATATCTTTAAGATAACGAAGTGCATTACCACTTCCCACCACAGTTGCATTTGGTGCAATTTCGAGTAAAGCATTCAAACTTCCCGAGTGGTCAGGCTCGGTATGGTTCATGACAATGTATTCAATCTCTTCGGGATTTGCCAGTTCTTTAACTTTTGCCAGATATTTATCAGTGAATTTTTCTTTGGCTGTATCAACAATAGTCTTTTTATCGGCATCTATAAAATATGAGTTATATGTTGTACCATATTCTGTTTCCATTACAACATCAAAAGTAACAATGTCAAAATCAAGAATGCCAATCCATTTAACATCCGGAGTAATTTGTAATATCTTATTATTTGTCATTTTATAATGATATTTATTAATTTTTTGCAAAATTAGAAAAGGAATTAATATAATTTGCAATTATTGAGAACTTAAATTTTTTTTAGTTAAGGGGACAGCTAAGTTAAAACCCGTTAAGATTCATTGTAACTGTTGGAATTAGTAAAAGGAAACCCAAGATCATAAGCACAATAATAAATGGTGTTACCCATTTAAGCCATTTATCATAGGGTATTTTAGCAACACCTAACACGCCGATTAACACTCCCGATGTTGGAGTAATCATATTGGTAAAGCCATCGCCAAATTGGAAAGCCATAACAGTGGCTTGCCTCGACAGTCCCACAAGGTCTGAGAAAGGAGCCATGATAGGCATTGTGAGAGCTGCTTTTGCAGAGCCCGATGGGATAACAATATTAATTATTGTTTGTATTCCATACATTATGCTTACAGTTGCAACCTGCCCAAGTCCTTCCATTGACTCCGACATGCCATGAAGAATTGTATCTATCACTTTACCGTCTTCGAGTATTACAATTATCCCACCGGCTAATCCAACAATAAGTGCCGCCGACATAATATCTTTTACGCCATCAAGGAATAGTTTTGTAATTCTATTAGCATCATAGCTCATTGCAATTCCCGAGAGCAATCCCATGGCAAAGAACAAACTGGCAATTTCCATTATATACCAACCATAGCCCATTACTCCAACTATTAAATATAATATTGTAAACAATAAAAGATTGAGTATAAAAAAATGGACAGATTTACGTAAAGAGAAAAATCCAATAACTAAAAACAATATTGTACTAATGGGAATTATGGGGATTGTTAAAGCCTCGGAATTACCAATCTTTAAGTCTGTTTGTCTGTAATAATACGAAAAAAATCCTAAGCCTATGACAGTAATAATATACACTATCCATGCAGCTTTGGGAGTATGATATTTCAAATGTTCGGGGTCTGTTGCCTTTCGTTTCCGCCAATATTCGTCATCTTCGTAAACAATAGAGCTTTGCGGATTTTTTTTCACTTTAAGTGCATACCTGATTACCCAAACAATGCCTACAGTAGTAATAATAAACCAACATACAAGTCTGTATTCAAAGCCCGAGAAAAGAGGTATATCGGCTAAGCCCTGTGCAATTCCAATTGTAAAAGGATTAAGAACAGCCCCGGCAAAACCCAGTCCGGCTGCAACAAATACCATACTTACTCCGGTAATGGAATCGTAGCCCATTGATATTGCCAGAGGTACAAGAATAATAATAAATGCAATAGTTTCTTCACTCATACCAAACACAGCACCAAGTGTAGAAAACATTATCATTATTAAAGCAATTATTATATTCTGAACTCCTAAGAATTTAATAAATTTCCACCTCTCAAGTTTATGTGTATATCTAAGAAAGGAAAATATACCCACATCAATCGCTTTACTTTCATTCATTATCCAAAAAGCACCACCAATCATTAGTATAAAAACAATTATTCCCGACTGACGCTCAAATCCTTTAAACAATGCTCCGAAAACCTGCCAGGTTTGCATTTGACTTTCAACAGAAGTGTAAATCATTTCAGTATGTCCGTTTACTTCTGTTTTAACATATTTACCACCCGGAATTACCCAGGTTGTAACAGCAGCCAGCAAGACAATAGAGAAGATAATTACATAAGTGTGGGGAACTTTTTTGAACATAAGTTATGCTATTAAAGATAATAGTATAGCGAAAAGCCAATTAGATTATTAAATGAATATTTTTGATAATAATATAATGGTTGAATATTGTTGCTGAAGTTAGTTCTTATTGGTAACATCGAATATTGTAAATGAAAATTGATAAATATGTTTTCACTTACAGTATATGAAAATCCAATAATACCGCTAATTTCCATTCTATTAAAGGGCGTACCTTCTAATCCTGATATTTCGCCATATAAATCCTCTTCAGAGGAATTTATCAATACCCCCAGTGCTGCACCACCCTCAAAAATAAAACGATTCACATAATATCTTCCTTTCAAAGGTATTTCAACATAGTTAAGCTTCGATTTGTAATATGTCAAACCGCCTTTTTTTGTATCATCCTGAAGAGCCCCTTTTCTTACGTAACGAATTTCCATTTGTGCACCAAAATCATTATTTAACTTTCGATTAACAAAAGCTCCAAGCGTAAAACTCGACTTGTTGTAACCCGCCCAGCTATCACCATCAACCTGGCTGGATACTAATCCGCCCATTATTCCACCTTTAAAATCCTGTGCATGGATTCCGGAAAGAACAAAGAGTATGAAAATTACTGATATTAAAAACTTTTTTGAATTTGATAAATTTATTTTCATATTTTGATTTTTAAAGAGCATCTGATAATTCAGTTTCTTCAGCCTGAATTACTTCGAGGCTTTCGCTGTCGTAAATAAAAGCTATTACCTCACAATTTGAACTGTCCCATTCTCCGTCAAGGGTATAACTAAAATCATTAGTAAAAACAGTATTTGAAGGAACAGGTTTCTCGGTTGATATCTCATCACCCCATGTTCCGTTTACTCCTGCCCTTAAAACATGCATATGATTGTAATTCGGATTAGTCTCACTACCATCTTTCTGCTTGCCAATAATATTATTCTCAATAATAAATACTACAAGCTTAAGTTTTGAATTTAGGTCGTTTAATACTTTTGAATCGATAGAAATATCAAGCTCTCTGCTTACATCGTCGTAGTTAAGATTAATATCAATATCAATATCGGCAAACTTATTTACCATTAGAATATCATAAATCTCTTTAGACCAATCAGCATCACTAATATGAAAATCACCATCCTTATTTCTCATATTAATTACACCCATAGGCTGATCAGATATATTAAAAAAACCGTTTGAAGACACCCCGTCGCCTCCCAACTCCAAGCCCACATCAGTTCTAAAATCAGGACCGCCCCCTAAATTAGGGTCGGCAAAAAAGCCAGAATGAACACCAACAGCAACTACATGGCCACCAAATGATTCTTGTAATTTATGTATCTCTTCTGAGGCTCTTGGGCAATTAACACAAGCCCAACCTGTAAAATCTTCCAATAATATTTTTCTTATAGGAAGGTCGGAATCGTAAACACCTGTAAAAGGATTTGCTTCAATATAAGGTTCCTCAACGGTATCGCATCCAAAAATAAACAGAACTACAATAATTGAGATAAGTTGAAATATTTTTATTTTTTTCATGATTACAAAATTTAAAAACTACTTGTTATAGAAACTGTTATTCCGTTTGATGCAGGTACACGACGACAAACACCACCGGTACATACAACTCCTTCTCTAACTTTGCCATACCCAATCTGAAAGCGGTTTGCCTTGTAGTTATAAACTACAGCTGCATTGTAATAATGAACTCTGTTACTTTCAATCTCATTTCCATAGTTATATTGGTCAGACAAAACAAAAAACCAGTGAGGTATTGAGTATTCAAACATCAACATAGCCCAACTCCCTTTATCCTGTTTTGTATATAAATGTTGAAGCTCAGTTCGTAACACCTTTTTTGAAGTAAATTTATATGAGACATCTGCAATTGCGACATAAGCATCAATAAAACCTTCGACCTCACCTGCACCATGAACAATCGAATTATTATATTTTAGTTTTTGAAGAATAAAAATACTCTTGACTTTTTTATTGATTTTTTTATTAACCTCAAGCACAATATCTTCATAAAATAAATCATCGCCATATTTAAGTAAAGATGAATTATAACCGGCAGTACCTGAATTTGAGACAAGTAAAACAGAATCGTTGAGTTGAGTCTTTTTTAATCCAAACATACGTGAATAATTGAAGCCCACAATTGTACCGTAATGACCACCCAAAGCAGTTTTCCGTTTAAACTTATAACTAATCTCGGTTCTTATACCGGCCTCTCCATTTACCTGTGTTCCGTAAGGATATATTGAAGCTAAATTATATGTATGATTTTTAGTAATATCAGGAATAGAGTTAATATTCAAATCATTAAGCTTCGCATTCCGCTCAGAGCGAAAATTCATATTATCAATTGACTTTGCCATTAAATAAATACCTAATCCCTTTTGCGAATAACTTGCACTTACTAAAGCACCTTGACCGTTTCTGTAAATAAAACTCTGACCCACATTGCCGTTACTATTATCAATTCCGGCTGCCGAAGGGTCTATACTTTTATATGCATATTCAGCTGAAAAATCAATTTTTCCGCGTGATACATTCATCCTTCCTGCACCGGCAGCAACATTAAGTGGTAATTTATAAACTGGGTCATCATCTATTTCATATTTACTAACAAAACTACCACCAAAACTAATCTGAGTTTCTTTCTTTGCCATAAATGGAACTAACTCGTTTAAAAAGAATTCGCCATCAAGACCTCTGACTATTCCCCGACCTAACTCAAGCTGAGCTCGATTATTATATATCTTTTGCATCAAACGTTGTTGCCCATATACTGCTTTTAAAATAACACCATTACCAATGTTATATCTCAAACGAATACCATTCATAGCGTTATCGTAGCCAAGTGTTTTTTCTTCATATGCCCTAAAAACCAAACCTGAACCAAACTGCTCATAGAAGCTACCCACTGTAACTTCGAGGTTATCTATTTCGAATTTTGCCCATGCATAAGGGAAACCAACACCTTCGTTGGCAGGTTTAAAACCCTGCATTGAATTTAAATATCCTTCGAATCGGGCTCCGGCAGAGAATCTTCCTTTAGTATAAATAATATTTGAATAACTGTTAAGCAACATCTTCTCATCGGCGGGGAAAGCATTAATATTAAGATCCTCCCTGTAGGTTTGTGCATCTAATTGAAAATTTCCGTGTATTTGAGCCTGCTCTGTGTCTTGAGCATATATCGAAATACCGGAAAATAGCAATATTATTAAGCTGAGTATTTGTTTCTTCATAATTGATTATAATATTTCAATTTAAAAAAAAAGCTTTTGTAGTATGGTACAAAAGCTTTGTTCATAGGAATATGAGACTATTCTATTTTTTCTCCGGCAGCAAGTTTTTTAACCAACTCATAAAGTTCTTCTTCATCACCGTCGGCATAGGAGGTATGTTGATAAACAACTTTACCTTTTCCATCAATTAAAAATGTATGAGGAACATTAACAACGTTCATTACTCTTTTAAAATCGCCATTTGGGTCAAGCAAAACCTCATAATCCCAGGCTTTACCATTTACATAAGGTGCAACACGTTTCATACTTCTTGCATTGTCAATAGAAACAGCTATCAATTTTACACCTGTTTCATCAACCCAATCTTCATAAACATCAGAAATAGCAGAGAGCTCTTTTACGCAAGGCTTACACCAAGTAGCCCAAAACGATATAATAATTGGTTTACCATCATTTGATATTGTGCTTGTGTTTATTGTCTTTCCATCTAATGTTTTTACATCTGCTGAAGGAATCTGCGACCAGGCCATTGAGACAGAAAAAAACAATATTGTCAAAATGATTATCTTCTTCATATTAAAAGTTATTAGGGTTTATTGATTGAATTATCAAAAATCTATTCAAAGAAAAAATTACCGTATTTATACTTACTTCCTTTCTGACCATAAACAAAATATTGACCATCGTCTTCGACAAATAAACGTGGGCAAGTAGAATACTTTGCATCTGATTTAGGGAACATTGGGGCTACATCAATATTACCATCGCTATAAATAGTTGTAAGCATTGCAATACCACTTGGGTTTGTATTAATATTATTCTTCAACTGCTTAGTATTACTGATGCTTTTGTTTTTTATATTTTTAGGATTATCATTATAAATAAGTTTAATCTTATTCATGTCAACAGTAACAGCATAAGATGAATAATAGCCTTTATCATTTGTACTGAATTGATTTTTGGGCACTCTTCTATACCAAAGAGGCTGATCATCTTCGTCAAAACATGTCAGTAATATATCATTGTAATTATAATAATAGATTGCTGTCTCAGATTTATCTTTAGGGTCGACGATTATTCTTTTTGTTTCGTAATATTGCTCAGTTATAAATACTTTGCTTCCATTGTCAAGAAAAATCACACGACCATTTGAAAAGCTATACCAGTGAGAAGGATCATCGCCATTTCTTTCTTGTTTAAACTCAGCAAGGAAAGCTCTGTCTTTATAAAATTCCATTAGGCTCTTTACTTCAAACTTTTCTGTTCTTGGGTTTAATTTTTGATAATAAACACTTCCGGGAGCAATTGACGAACGCTTATTCCCAAATCCAAAAAGCAACACATTTTCTTCCTCGTCAAGAGAGAAGGTCATACTTGTAGGTCTGTATTTATCAACCACCATAGTATATTCTTGCAGTGAATCTTTCTTTGCATTATAAACCAAGATATAATATACATAATTAATTACAGGTTTTTTACCGCCACGTGCCGATGTTCGTCTTTGCTTTTTAGGATGAGCTCTAACAGCAATATAGTAATTCCCGCTTTCGCCTCTCTGGAAATTTGTGATAGAGAGTTTGCGTTTCTCATAAGGGAATATGAATCTTTTTGTTTCTGTTACCTCTAAATTAGAGTCAACCAGCTTAAAATAAATAGGTTCGCCTGTATAAGTTGAAAAAGGAACATTGTATTGAACAAGGACTTTTTTCTTATCAGGTGTTACGCTATACTTAAATCTAAGATTCTCGTCGAGATTACTGGAAATAGTACCAACAAGCTGAGGTTCGCCGCTTGAAACACCATCTTCGTCTATATGCATTGCATAAAGATTATCTCTATCTTTAATTGCATCAGTTACAGTAACAAACAAAACCAGCTTATTGTTAATGTAAAACAATCTTTCAAAATTCGATTTCTTATTATATACCTCAGGGATATTCAGTTTATAACTTGATTCAATCCCCATTGTGGTTTTTGAAATACTCTCAAGCCATATTTCACTATTTTTTAAAGATTTCCCTTTTTCTGTTCGTACAAGAAATATTTTATCGGAATCTTGTCCGATTACTTTTTTAAATCTTGTTTTCTTTGGTAAATCATTAAGTCCACCCCACTCAACTTCAACTGTTTGAGCGAAGATTGACGAGCTTATGATACTTGTTAGTAGTGATATAACGATAAGTACTTTTCTCATAACTATATAATTTAAATTTCTATTATTTAGAGTTTACTAAAATATTAATTTTAAACTAAACCTTATTATTTTATTCTATTTTTTTAATATTCAACTTAAGTTAAGCTATTTAACTTCTCTGAACATATGCATATTCAAGCAAAAAGCATGTATTCCATCAATCAAATCCAAACACTTCTTTTGCATTTTTTGTCGATGTTTTAGCAATTTCTTGTATCTCAACATCAAATATTTCAGCAATTCGTTGTGCAATATTATAAATATAAGCACTCTCATTTCTTTTTCCCCGAAAAGGTACCGGTGCAAGATAAGGTGAATCTGTTTCTAAAACCAAATGTTCGAAGCCTAATTTCTTTATTGTTTTATCAAGTCCTGCATTTTTAAAAGTCACCACACCGCCAATACCCAGTTTAAATCCCATTTTTATTGCATCTAATCCTTGTTGCTCATTTCCTGAGAATGCATGAAATATACCGGAATATAATCCTGAATAATTATCTTCGAGCACTTTGAATATTTCAGGAAAAGAATCACGTGCATGAATTACAAAAGGCAGGCCATATTTTTTAGCAAGTTTTATTTGTTCTGAAAACACCCTGATTTGCTGCTCCTTAAATGTTTTATCCCAGTACAAATCTATGCCTATTTCGCCTATACCAATAAATTTTCTTTTGCTCAGCCAGCTCTTTACCAAATTCAATTCATCTTGCCAATTATCTTTTACCGATGTTGGATGTAAACCCATCATCGGGTAACAAATATCAGGATATTCTTCAGCAAGAGATAACATAGGCTCAGCTGAAGATGAGTCAATATTCGGCAATAAAATTTTCTTAACATTATTTTCTAAAGCCCTCTGTATAACTAGCTTTCTATCTTCATCAAATTCCTCAAGAAATATATGAGAATGCGTATCGACTAATATCATTAACCTAAGCTCTAATAAAACTATTTATTAAAACGAAATAAGAGATTTCCTTCTTAATTCTTCTTTTTTGCTTTCAGGTAGTTTGTTATCACCATTGTAAATAGCTTTCACCCAGTCACCATACATCGGGTTTGGTAACATTATAAAACTATCGCCGAATTCACTCTTGTGTTTATCAACCGTATCAAAACCATAATTATCACTTCTGTTTTCAAATACCTCATCGAAATCAGCCAAATTATCACCAATCAAAATAAGAATTTTATAATTCTCCAAAACTTTTGCGCGTCTTTCCTTTTTACTCCCGGTGTCTGTCCTAAGCATAAAATGTGACAAGGAAAGATCAGGAAAACTCAGCCTTGCCATATTATTAATAGTAATATTTGTTTCATCAGCCTTTCGGTTCGAAATATAAAATATTCTTACACCTTTGTCGTAAGCATAATTACAAAATTCAACAGCACCCGGAATCGCCGATGCCATAGCCAATCCCGACCACTCTTTCCACGATTTAGATGAATATGATTCATTTGTGTTAATTAATCTTCCTTCATAAGGGCTATTGTCAAGCATTGTTTCGTCAATATCAACAACAATGGCAGGTTTTTCGAGAGAATCTATTTCTTTGAGCTTTTTATCAAGACTCAATTTTGCCATATTAAAAGCCTGATAAGACAAAGCTCTTCTCTCGGCCGCACGCTGAAACCACAAGGTACTCATAATAAGTTCACCCGAATAGTGTTCTGTCTCAGTTTGTGTAGTTACATCCTTTTCCGCCTTTTGACTATTTGTTTTATCAATTCGTTTACACGAAAATACCGTGATGGTAATCAGAAATAAAATAAAGATTTTCTTATTCATAACAGTTATTATTTTTATTGTACAAAACTAACAGAAAATTGCTTGTGTCAATAATCGTAAAAAAAAATTAATCCCATTATTTATAGCTACTGATTAAATGATTGAAAATAAAATGCTATTTTTAACAAAAAAAAGAAATCAACTGTAACTTTTTACTTAATAGTTTCGTTTGATAATCGACTTTGGAAAAGAATGACAAGAAAGGAATTTAACATATGCGTTGATAAATACTCTGACGGAGTATATCGCTTTATTCTTAAGAATATCAGAGATGAGGAAAAGGCTCGTGATATTATTCAGGATTCTTTTGAGAAGTTATGGATAAACGTTGATAAAATAGATTTTGAAAAAACAAAGTCATATTTATACTCAACAGCTTATCATAGAATGATAGATATAATTAGAAAAGAAAAAAGAAAGCTCGACTTTGATAATGTCAAGAAAATAGATTATTCGCATGATGAGCAATACAGCGATTTAAGTGAATTATTAAATGAGGCTATAATGAGATTGAATGAGAAACAACGCTCTGTGATAATGTTGCGTGATTACGAAGGTTATTCTTATAAAGAAATATCGGACATAACAGGACTAAACGAATCTCAGGTTAAAGTTTATATTTTTAGAGCAAGAATATTTTTAAAGAATTATATCGGTAGTATCGAAGCAGTAGTTTAAAGAACAAGGAATAATAATGAATAAGCAAATCACAAGAGAAAATTACGAGGCTTACTTTTTAGATTATCTGGAAGGTGAACTTGATATTGCCTGTCAGTTAGAGTTCCAAAAATTCTTGATTGATAATCCCGACCTTAAAGCCGAGCTTGATGAAATAAAAGACTTTGACATTTCTCTAAAAGCTGAGAATATTAAGTTTGAATCGAAAGAAGAACTAAAAGAATCTATCTCGGCATTCGGCGATTTAAGCTTTAACGAAACAGCAGTTGCCAGAATGGAAGATGAACTTTCAAGAGAAGAAAGTGAAAATTTTGATAGCTATTTAGAAACTCATCCTTTAGGTAAAAAAGAATATTTACAGTTTTTAAAAACCAGATTACAAGCCGACTTAGATATTACTTTTACTAATAAATCATCATTAAAGCGGCATTTATTATTGGGGATTAATCAAAAAACAGCTTACTCTTTAATTTCAGCGGCAGCAAGTATTATATTGTTATTATCTATATTCTTTTTCTCATCAAGATATTTTATTCGTGAAAAAAGGCAATATTCAGTTCGTTCTACTGACTCAAAAATCATTAAAAGCAACAAATCAGAAGTATCGGATAATAATTCACATCGGTTTGCAACAGTAACTAAACAAATAATACCTACTGGAAAAAACATAAACCCCACAAAAAAACATCAAAATATTCAGCATAAAGCGATACAAACAGGTTTATCGGGAAATATTAATAGGGAACAGTTGGCAAGTTTAGAATTGATGGCTAAAAAAGAGGCAAATATTAGAGTTTCTTCTCGCAAAATTGAAAACAATATTTCGATAGTCAGACAAATGAGTCCTATGATAAAAAATTATGCAAAACCGGATATTAATGACTCTTACCTTACACCCAAACAGCTTGCAACTATTTTGTTTAAAGAAAAAATATTAAAGGAAAAATCGACAAACATTGACCCTGACAGAGTAAGTTTTTGGGATATTGCCGATGCCGGACTTAACGGACTTAACAAGATTACCGGTAGCAGTATGAAATTAGAAAAGAAATATAACAAATCGGGAGAGCCTGTCACACTTGCTTTTAGCTCAAGCTTGCTAAGTTTTGAAAAACCCTACAAAAGACATCAATAATTAATTCTGTTGAGCTCACAAGCTCAGTTCATTTCTTTCAATAAACAGATATATAAAGCATAAATCACTTTAGATATGATCGGTAGTTTTCTAAAATGTAAGCCATTTTATTCATTTGGGCAATTGAAAAAACACATCTGCTAAACCTATTACCCGACATCATATTATTAAAAGGATGATGATATTTATTACCACTTGTATCTGTTAATGTTGAGGCAGGATAACTACCTAACATTCCAACAGAAATATCAGCTGGTGTATCACAAATCAAATCGCCTGCAGTATTACAATTACTTCCATCAATCATCTCTAAGCCAAATCCGTTTTCGTAAGTGTTATAAAGCCCGAAAAAATGCCCCATTTGATGAGCTAAACCATTTGATGTAAAATCAAGTTTTGTAATAACAATAATATCATCGCCTCCCGGAAAGAATGTATATCCTTCTATTCTCGAATAAATTCCAGTCTTACGAATCTCTCCAACAACAAAAACATTTATAACACCTGCCTTATAATAAAGAGTTTTAACTTCCTCTATTTCGTTATCAATTGAAAAATCATTGTATTTATAATTCTCTATTGAATCAATTTTGCAATATCTGAAGCTTATACCCGAACGTTCAAAAGCTTCATTCAATTTAAGCAATGCCGCCTGTACACCGGCAGTATCAGGATAATAATTATACAAACTGTTAGCAACAAGATGCAAATGAATAGCAAGAACCCGCTGACTGGGACTCAGGCTTTGAGTTGAATACATTTGAGGATTATTAGCTTCAAATTGAATCTGTGCAGGACCTGCCTCAACAAAGCATTGAATAAAATTTTGAGAATAGCTCTGATAAGAAACAAAAAGTCCTAAAAGAAGAGCAATAATATAATTTATTTTCATTTTCATAGAAAAGTCTTTATATTTGAGACAACGTTATTCTCAAAAAGTTGTCTAACTATTAAATTAATTACTCAAAAATAATAAAATGGCAGATAAATACCTAAATTTATTAATAATATTTCTCTTGGGAAATATAAATTATGCCATTTCACAAAGCAATATCTCACCAACTTCTGGATGTGCACCATTAATAAACGTTAGTTTTACAACAACAAACAGTGCTTACACGAATATTAACTGGGATTTTGGCGACGGATCAAGTTCTATCAATCCAACATCAAATCACACATACCCTAATCCGGGAACCTATACCGTTGTTTTTTCCGCAATGCTATCGGGTAATCCTGTTAGCCAAACAACCATAATCAATGTTTATGACAGTCCTACAGCAGGTTTCGACTTAATCTCTCAGAATACAGGATGTGTACCATTTCAAGCTAATTTCCAAGACAATTCAACTTCGGCTAGTTCGTCAAATATTGTTGAGTGGATTTGGACTTATGGCGATGGTAATATGCAAACCACTACATCAGGTAACATATCTCATACTTATAATTATTCAGGCATTTATGATGTATCGCTTGAGGTTACAGACAATAATGGATGTTCCGATTTTATTTTACTTAGTTCATTATTAACCCTGTCAAGTGCTCCAACTGCCAGTATCTTGTCTAATTTTAATACTTTAACCAATTGTGATACACCAATGACAATTAGCTTTGATGCTAATGCGGTATCAACATCTTCAATCAGTAATTCAATTTTTTATTCCTGGGATTTTGATAATGGCTCTTCATCGCAATTAATGAATAACCAAGTGGAATTTTACCCGGGCACCTACACAATTACACTTACAGTTTCTGATGAATTTGGATGCAGTGCATATTCTTATTACACAATTAATGTTATCGATCCTGATATAAGTTTTGATTTATACAATAGCGTAGATTACACTATCTGTAATATTGCAAAGTTTAATTCTTCGTGTGGGAATGAGAACAGTTATTGGAATTACGGCGATGGAACAAGTGGATTTGATTCAATTCACCTTTATACCAATCCGGGGGTTTACTACGTACATTTGAGTTGCAATGTTGGGCCATGTGATGTTGATACAACAATACCGATAACAGTTGAAGAAGTTATCTCAAATTTTACTTTTGATACCGAGTACAGTTGTAGTAGTCCTGTGTCAATTCAATTTACCGATTCATCAACAAATGCAGTAAGTTGGCAGTATATATTTGGTGACGGTACAGAAAGCAACAACCAGAATCCTTTGCATTTATACCATAATCAGGACACAGGCCTATACGATATGCCTGAACTTCAGGTATTTTACCCAAGCCTCATAGCCTATAGCTCTCACGGCTGCTACCACTATTATGAACCCGGCGATTCAATTGTGCTTGACATGCCTGTTGCCATGTTTATGCCTAATGTTAATAACGGATGTGCACCACTAACTGTTACTTTTAGCGATTCATCATACTCACCCGGAAACATTATATCATGGTACTGGGATTTTGGCGACAGTACAAGTACAACAACCTATGTTGATTCAGCAGTTCACACATTTTTAGTTCCGGGCATTTATGATGTTTACCTTACCATTACCGATGACTTAGGCTGTAGTGATATTTCATATCCTATAACTATCACTGTTAATTACTGTTCTCCTCCTCCTCCAGGAGATACGATAGTTTTAGATGTTTGTGCATGCTTCCCCGAATGTTCAGGTTCACCGCCTGATTATTACACATATTATAATGCGATGTACACAGGTTTTACAGGATGTACGGAAAATCACCCTTCTGTTTATACTTTTGCAACAGATACAGGAATAATAGATATACTCTTTCATTATTATTATAATGGTGTTCTTAATATATACTCTGTTACAAATCCCCTTATTGATGTTCAATCACCATTAGGCCATATTTCGTACGATTTTATATGTTCAGAGCCTCATGGCTTTTTATTCCATTCAAATGCCATTGATACTGATTCAATATTCTGGGACTTTGGCGACAGTACTTTTATTGATACAGGAAATGTAATTAATCCTTTTCATACCTATGCGGACACCGGTGATTATGTAGTAATTCTCGAAATGTTTAATTTTACAACAGGCTGTGTTTTAGCAGATAGTATGAAAGTTTATGTTCGCGATATTTTTGCAGATTTTCATGTAGATTCCATATTATGTGCAAATACAGGTGTTTTGTTTGATGCCGGAGCATCTGAAGATGTTTTTACATCGTGCTATAGTGGATATGAATGGGATTTTGGAGATTTATCGCCCGTAATGTCTAATTCATCACCGGAAACATTTCATTCCTACAGTGAAAGTGGAACTTATTATATTGAACTAAGTGTAAAAGACATTAACGGCTGCATTGACTACC
>JANTGP010000013.1 GCA_024762835.1 Bacteroidota bacterium | reverse complement strand
GAACTTATTTTTTCCAATTACAAATATATAATTTTTTTTCCGATTGTTTTCGGAAGAATGTTTTTTGGATAATTCGCTTTTTTGAATATTCGTCGGTATTCGGACAGGTGTATGTATGTATGAATCCTCCGATAATTGGTATATGCTACTGATTGCTTTTGGCAGCAGAAATCAGATTGCTTTATGTGCATAAATAATACCATACAAAAATTGTATTAAAAAGGGTCAATTATTTATATATAACAGGAAGTTGAATTTTTACCCCCCCTAAATGAAATTATTTTTATTAAATAATGACTTATTGCTTGTTATACAACCACATTAACGCATCCGATACATATCGCATATCACATTACCTACCTCTTTACCCACTTAACCAGCCGCTTACTCAGTAAAAATATCTTTTAGCTTCACTTTTACAATTCTTCCGAATTTAGTAAGATTCTCGGGATTTACTCTTTTCTTATCGCCTACAATGACATAGTTTAATGGGCGATTATAAATATTTTTGTTGTAAAAATCCTCAATATCATCAAAAGTCATTCGTTTGTAAATATCTAAAGAGTATTTTCTCGGGTCTTGTTTATATCCCTTTTTTCGCCAATACGAAACGGTATTCGACATATATCTAAAGCTTGGTCTGTCTGAGCTAAGTGATTGAATGATTGAATTTCGTACATGTTCAATACGTTGTGGCTTTTTCGGCATATCGGTAAATAAACCGGAAAAAACATCTAAAGCATCAAGAGTTTTATCTGCCTGTGTGCTCATATAACCAAATGTATAACCCTCTTTGTCTTTATAAAAAGGCGATCTGTGATAGGCGTAAGCGGTATAAGCTAAACTGCGGAATTCGCGCACTTCCTGAAATACGATTGACGACATATCAGAACTAAAGTATTTATTAAAAGTTGTGGCTATCACTCTCTCGCTGCGACTGTTTACTTTTCCTTCAACTAATAAATGAATCTGACTTTGAACAGCTTTTTTGTCGTTGAGATAGTAAACTATATTTTCGTTTATCTTATTCTTTTCTTTGTAAACAGGCGATTTAGTCTTTATCGAAGGTTTAACAGCCAGAAGATTATTAAGCACTAATCTCTCAGCTTTTTTCTGTGGTAATTTGCCTACATAGTGAATATCCAGCTCATAATTCTGTACCTTTTTAAATGCATTTATCAATTGCTGTGACTTTAATTTTTTTATTTGCTTTACGCTTAAGCGATCTTTAAAAGAAGACTTGTCGCCATATAAGACATACTCTTTTAATGCTTTGCCAATTGTTTTAGGGTCTTTTTTCTCGAACTTAATATTCATTTTGGCATTCTGAACAAGCTGCTTTATTTTCTTATCATCAGGCTTTAAGCTGTCCAGAAATGTTGACATTAACCCAATAGTTTTCTCAAAATTTTTGTCCAATCCCGAAATCTCAATAGTAAAATAATCACCACTGGCATAGTTTGAATAAGAGCTGCCCAGTAATTGCATACTACGTGTAAATTCCTCAAAGCTTTTAGTTGTTGTGCCAAGTAGCGAAATATGTTCTGCCACTTGTGCAAGCATTGGGATTTCCTCAGTGCCAACTCCAAATACTAATTTCAATGTAAATACATCATTAATTGGATTCGGAGTAAAATAATAATGGGTCAAATCATTTACATCATCAAAGTAAACATCCTGATTGAACTCAATAAATTTTGGCAAACTTTCCTTTATGTGCATATTCATTACTTTTTCTGCATATTCAGAAACCTTTTCAGAGTTTACAGCTTCAATAGGTTCAAAAGGAGGTTTTTCTAATTTCTCTTTTTTGGGAAATCCCATTTTCGAATGGAATGAAAGGTAATTGTCACCAAAATATTTATTTGCAACTTTTATTATATCGTCTTTTGTAAGACTGTTAATTTTATCAATATCAGAAAGAATATCATCCCATGTACGATGCGATAAAAATGCATCCAGTATAAGGAATGATCTACTGTATCCGCTTTCAAGTGATCTTTGTGCTTCAACAAGTAATTCGGCTTTTACTGCTTCAAATAACTCATCATCAAAATCGCCGGATTTTATCTTTTCAATTTCCAAAGCGACCAAATTCTCCGCTTTATCAAATGATTGTCCAATTAACTTAGGAACATAAATAATCATATCAGAGCCCATCATTGTATAAGTGAGAGGCATGGCAAAAGCAGCCATAATCTTATTATCAACAACAAGTTTGTCTAATAAACCGGTTGATGATTGATTGGTGAGCAGATTATTAAAAAAGCTTAAAGCAGTTTCGTCGGGTGAGCCCTTGGCAAATGTTCGGTATCCTAAAAGGCCAATCCTTACGGGAGTAAGTCTTTTTGAAATATTAACCTTTCCGTTTAAGGGTTTAACATCGTAATCGGGCATTGGAGGAACTTCGCCTGAACGCCATTTCCCGAATTTTTCCTTAATAATTGGTAAAGCCTCCTGAGCATCGAAATCACCTGAAAGGATAAGAGCCATATTATTTGCTACATAATAAGTTTTGAAATACTCATCCATTTTCGACAGCGATGGATTCTTTAAGTTTTCCACTTCGCCAAGAACAGTATTTGCGTATGGATGTCCTTTGTACATATTTGCTTCATACGTTTCAAGAAGTGTAGAGAAAGGGTCATCCATGTGCATATTCTTTTCTTCGTAAACTGTTTCCAGCTCCGATTGAAACAAGCGATAAACAGGTTTCTCAAAACGGTGACTGTAAACCTCAAGCCATTTTTCCATTTGGTTGCCCGGAAAACTATTATGATAAACAATAGCATCCTTATTTGTGAAAGCATTTATTCCTGAACCACCCATGCTTTCCAGTACTTTATTCAATTCGTTCGGGATGGCATATTTCCCGGCTTTAATTGATAAATCGTTTATCTTTTTTTGAATAGCTATACGCTTTTCCTCTTCCTTTGTTTCGCCAAGTTTATCATACATTAACCTAATACTGTCAAGGTAAACTTTTTCTTTGGGGTAATCGGAAGTTCCAAGATCTTCGGTACCTTTAAACATAATATGCTCGAAATAATGAGCAATGCCGTCGTCGCCTTTGGGGTCTCGTTTTGAACCGCCTCTGACTACAACAGCACCAAAAACTTTAGATAAGTTTGGGTCGGGATTTAAATAAACCGTAAGCCCGTTGTCTAATACATAGGTAGTAACATTTAGAGGGTTGTCTGTTCCAATTTCAACTTTATACTTTTTATGTAAGAAGTCGTAACTACCACCGGGTTGTGCAGAAATGCCAAATGAGAAAACGCTTATCAGCAATAAAATAAAAAGTCTCTTTTTCATAAGTTTTTGTTTAGGTTTCGTGTTTTGGTGTTCGATTATTTAATAATAAGGATTTTAACGTTTAAAACCATGTAATTGTTACATTGATTATTAAGCTTTCTTAAGTATACCGTCAATTAATCGATAAATATTCTCAGGATTTGAATTTTTCAATGCATCAGGTAATAATCTTTCGGGAAAATTTTGAAAACTTACAGGTCTTAACCATCTCTTAATTGCTGCTGTACCAACAGAAGTAAAGCGTACATCGCTTGTGGCAGGATAAGGGCCACCATGATGCATTGAATCGCAAACCTCAACTCCTGTTGGATAATCGTTTATTATTAATCTTCCAACCTTATATGTTAAGGTCTCCACCAATTCCATATATTCCGAAAGCTCTTTTTCATCATTACAATGTATTGATGCCGTGAGATGTCCACCCAGTTTAGTGGCAATAGTTTGTATCTCGTTTTTGTCTTTGGCAAGCACAATTAATGTTGATGGCCCAAATACTTCCATTTCAAGATTCTCATTATTAACAAATTGCTTTGCTGTTGTTTCTAATAAATAACTTGTAGTTTCGCAACTTCCAAGAGCCTTAATGCCTTTTGATATTACCTTCACATCTTTAATGCTTTGAAGTTTATTTATTCCATTCTCAAAATTGTCTTTCATCCGTTTTGATAACATAAATGCCGGTGAGAGCAGGCCTGTCCTCTTTCCTAGCTTTTCCAAAAATTTACTTGTATCGTCAGATTTTGAAATAATAATTAAGCCGGGATTTGTACAAAACTGTCCGCTTCCTAATGTAAAAGAGTTTATTATGCCCTCAACAATATAATCTGCATTATTGCGTAAAGCCATGGGTAACAGGAAAATTGGATTTGTACTCCCCATTTCGGCATAAACAGGAATAGGTTCATCTCTTAGTGCCGCTAAGTCGAATAAGGCTTTACCTCCTTTAAAAGAGCCTGTAAAACCAACTGCTTTAATATTAGGATTTGAAACTAATTTCTCACCAACTCGTGTTGATAATCCATTAACAAGAGAAAAAACTCCATCAGGCATTTTACTCTTTTTTACTGCTTTAATTATTGCATGAGCAATCATCTCCGAGGTTGCAGGATGGCCGGGATGAGCTTTATATACGACAGGGCAACCGGCTGCCAGAGCAGAAGCAGTATCGCCGCCGGCAACAGAAAAAGCTAATGGAAAATTACCTGCTCCAAATACTGCAACAGGCCCAATGGGTATTTGCATTTGTCTGATATCCTTTTTAGGAACAGGTTTTTTGTTGGGTATTGCTCTGTCTATTCTTACATCATTCCAAAAATCTTTTGTAATTAAATCAGCAAACATCTTTAGTTGATTTACCGTTCGTGTTCGTTCGCCGGTGAGTCTATCAAAAGATAAAGCCGTTTCATTCATGCAACAGTATATTAAATCATCACCCAGCATAAGAATCTCGTCGGCAATAGATTGCAAAAAGTTTTGTCTTTGAGCTGCTGTTGTTTTACGAAACAAAGAAAATGCTTTCACAGCTTTCTCAACAGCTAAACTAATTTCTTCGTTACTTGCTTCAGGATAAGCCGGCTCTAGCTCTTTATTTTTAATCGGGTCATAGCCTTTAAAAAACACATCTCCATTTCGGGAAGTATCATTACCAATAAAATTAACAGCTTGAAGTTCCATTTTTATAATTATTTTGATTTAAACTCAGTAAAAGATTGCCTCTTGAAATTATCATTCAAAATTACTATTAAATTTTTTATTCAAGTCGAAATTAATGAAACAAAATCATGATGCTTTTCGTTATGTAAACAACAATACTTATATTTGCATAAACCAATTGACCATGAAAATTACTGATAACTTTTTCAAAATTGATAATAATCTTAAGCCTGCCAAAGGAAGAGTTCTAATCTCCGAACCTTTGTTAAATGATTATTTTTTCAAGCGTTCGGTAATTTTGCTTACAGAACATAATGAAGAGGGCTCTATGGGCTTTGTAATTAATAATCCTATAGACACAAAGCTTAATGACCTTTTGCCCGAATTCCCTGATTTTGATGCTAATATCTCTATTGGTGGACCTGTAAGTACCGATATGATTCAGTTTATTCATACACTTGGCAAACAAATTAGCGGATGTATTGAAATAAAACCTGATTTGTTTTGGGGTGGCGATTTTAATGAGCTAAAGAGCTTGCTAAATACCGGTGTGGTTAAAAAGAATCAAATACTTTTTTTCTTAGGATATTCTGGATGGTCACCAAATCAGTTAAACGAGGAAATCTCAAACGATTCATGGCTAATATCAGAGTTAAGCACAGAAGATATCATGGCTTATAAAGAAAATATCTGGCGGAGTAGTTTGTCGGGGCTTGGTGAAAAGGAAAAAGCATGGACAAACTTTCCTGAAGATCCGAATCTTAACTAAAAGCGAGTTTATTTAAGGGCTCAATCAAGGTCTTTGCAAATTCGTTGAAATATCTTTTACTTTTATAAGCAATTACCCAGCTTATTCCTTTTACGGCATTAGTTAAAAACACTTCATCAGCATCAAATAAACTACTGCGACTAATCTTTTCTGTTTTTAATGGAATATTTCCCGAAAGGGCTATTTTGATAATCTGCTGCCTCATAATTCCCGGCAAGCATCCTGAATTGCAATCTGGTGTAATTAGAGTTTTGTCTTTTACAATGAAAATATTAGAGCTGCTTGCTTCAATAATATCTCCATTCTCGTTAAGAATTAAAGAATCATCAACTTCCATTATTTGGCTATTTAATCCTGCCATTACAAAAAGAAGTGAGTTTGCAGTTTTCATATCAGAGAAGAAATTAATTGGCTTTTTAATGTCACTAAATAAGTCAATCTGCAAACCATTTGTATTTAGTTGGTATCTATCTGTTTCAAGTTTCGAGGTCTCAATTAGCCATGTGCAATTATTATCTTTTGGCGTATAATAACCACCGCTATTTCTAAATACAGTTAATCGCACACGTGCTCCTTTGTAATATTTGTTGCGGTGAAATAATCTCTTAATCTCATTCTGTAGGGCACTTATTGTAAAGGATTGAGGAATAATAAAACCAAGTTTGCCGGCATTTTTTACCAATCTGTTATAATGTTCATGAAAAAACTGGACATCGCTTCCGTTTGCATGCATTGTTTCAAATAAAGCATCGCCATATTGAAAAGCTCTATTATTAGAGTTTAAAACCGCCTGTTCTTGTTTTAATAATCTTCCGTTAAAATTTATATATTTTAGCTGGCTCATTGATTGGGATTTACAATTGATTCACACAAGGGTAGTATATTTTCATTTGCCTCAATTAAGAAACATTTTAATCCGGCTTTCTTGCCTGCTTCAATATCTCGTTGGCTGTCTCCAATTAAATAAGACTTTTTTACGTCAATGTCGAACCGGGCAACTGCTTTCTCAATCATAAGGGAATCGGGTTTACGACATAAACATTTCTCAATATCAGAATGATGAGGGCAATAATAAAACTCGGTAATTTCAACACCGTTTTCTGCCATTGTTATTTCAAAAGAGTTATGAATTATATCAACATCAGCCTTTGTATACATGCCTTTTGAAATACCTCCCTGATTGGTAATTACAATTATCAGAAAATCATTTTTCGATAAAAGTTGTAAGGCTTCAACAATTCCATCATTAATAATAAATTCATCCAATTTGTATATATAATAATGATTAGACTCATTATTAATTACACCGTCTCTGTCAATAAAAACTGCTTTTTTCATTTAATAATTATTAGATATGACTCTAATGTTGAAAATTATATAAAAATAAATCAATCATTTTGTAATCAATCAACAAAGGAAAAATAAATCCGTAAACTGCACCGGCAAAATGTGCATCGTGATTGATATTATCACCACCTTTTTTACTCATGTAATATGAATATGCAAGATAAAGAAATCCTAAAATAATTCCGGGGATGCCAATTATTCCGTAAAAATAAATTTTAGCCCAAGGGTCGAAAAAGATGCTTGTAAACACAACGGCAGATACAGCACCAGATGCACCAACAGAGTTATAATATTCATTATCTCTTTGCTTTATTAATGTCCAAATAGAAGAAACAACTATACCGCCAAAATATAGAATAGCAAAATCAAGAACCGGATTACTAAGCCATTCTGCAATTTGCAGTTGCTTGAAAATATCTTCAACTGACCTGCCGAAAGAAAGAAAAACCAGCATATTTATTATCAGGTGTATCCAATCGGCATGGATAAAACCATGGGAAATCATTCTGTTCCATTCTCTGTAATGAACAATGCGGTAGGCATTAAACTTAAGTTTATCAAATACTTCAGCTTGCTTGAAAGCAACAACAGATACAGCAAATGTTACTACAATTATTATAATTGTCATATTGAAATAATTTTGAAACAAAAGTAATAAAGCAAATGAGATTCGACATTACATTTTTAAGCTGTTTATGAAATCTATTTTATAAATCTTATTTAGCTTTGCAGAAAACTATATTATGGAATTGTTTTATAGAAAATATGGTGAAGGTCCTGCTGTTATAATTGTGCATGGCTTATATGGTTCATCAGACAATTGGGTGACAATTGCCAAAAAGCTTTCAGAAAATTTTGAAGTCTTTCTTATCGACCAGCGTAATCATGGACGCTCGCCACACTGCGACGATTTTAACTACGAAGTTCTAAAAGACGACCTTCTTGAGTTTATGGATAAAATGTCCATTGAGAAAGCTGTATTAATAGGACACTCGATGGGTGGGAAAACAATAATGTTTTTTGCTAAGGACTATCCCGAAAGGATAAGCCATTTAATTGTGATTGATATTGCACCAAAATCGTATATTCTGCCAGATGAGGATTTACCTCAAACAATCAATCACATGAAGATTATTTCTGCCATGAAGGCAATTGATTTCTCCAAAATAAAATCGCGTCAGGATGTTGACAATGAGCTTGCTAAAACAATTCCTTATGAAAGGGTAAGACAATTCTTGCTTAAGAATTTAAATAGAAATAGCGATGGCGTTTACGAATGGCGATTGAATGTAAAAGCTATTGAAAAGAATATGCCAAAAATTCTTGACGGTATGAATGAGCAGGATTTTGTAAACGGAAATGAGATAGTAGGTTTCCCCGTGCTTTTTGTAAAAGCTGCAAATTCAGCTTACATTCTGGAAGAGGATTACGACAATATAATAGCAAATATTTTTCCCTTTGCCGAATTGGTAACAATTCCAAATGCCGGACATTGGGTGCATGCCGAGCAGACAACATTACTTTTAAAAAATATTCTGTATTTTATTTACGAATAATTGCAGGCTGTCAATTATTTTACCAAACGCGAAATTGCTTTAAAAGTATCTGTCCCCGAATATTGTAATAGTTCAAAAAGGAGTGATTCGTAAGTTGTAATAATTGCTCCTTCATTTCTCATTCTTTCAATGGCAATACTTTTATCATTAAGGTTTCGTGAAGAAACACAGTCTTCGACAACAACAGGTTGATAACCTAAATCAATTAAATCAACAACAGTTTGTAGTACACAAACATGAGTTTCAATTCCGGCAATAATTATATTTTTCTTATTTTGTACAACTAACTCTTCTACAAATTTAGCTTCGTTACAACAGCTAAACGACATTTTTTCGATGTGCTTAAATTCACCAATGGCAGTTGCAACACTGTTGATAGTAGGTTTTAGACCTTTTGTATATTGCTGGGTTACAATAATATCTATTCCAAGTTCTTTTAATCCTTTAACCAAGGTAACAGTATTCTTTTCTATCTTTTCATTTTCACTTATCAAAGGGAATAATAATTCCTGAATATCAATAATTACAGCTAGGCTATCTTCTTTTAGTATTCTCATATTTGTAAATAGTTATAAAATTTTCATTGAGCTAAGATAATTATTTTTATTTCTGCTTTTTGTATGGAATATTATTTTTTTCTTCCCTTATAATTTATAAGACAGAATACTTTATGAAGTATTACAATAATTTTACTATCTTGTGATTACTTAAAATTAGATTAAAATAAATACTATAGTTTGTTTTTAAAGTTTTCAAATAAGAAAAGAAAGGATAGTTTTTCAAATACCAATGTTTACCATGTTAAACTGATTGAGCAATATAAGAAGAGTGGTAACACTGAGCTAATAGGAGAGCTGTTTGACCCTTTTGTCCATTTAGTTTATGGTGTTTGTATGAAATACCTGAAAAACGAAGATGCTTGTAAGGATGCTGTAATGGAAATATTTGAGACAATATTAGTTGATCTGAAAACTTATGAAGTACAAAATTTTAAGAATTGGTTGTACATTGTAAGCAAAAATTATTGCCTGAAACAAAAGCGTATACAAAGTCAGAATAGTAGATATGTGGAATACACGAAGCGAGGAATTAATATTTCGATTATGGAAACTGAGGACAAACTTGCCCTTAAGATTGATGGTACGAAAAAACAGCAGGAAGAAAGTTTATATAGAGCAATTGAGCAGTTGAATGATGAACAGCGAAAATGTATTGAGTTGGTTTATCTACAACAGAAATCGTATAAAGAAACAGTAGAAATTACCGGATATGAAATAACAAAAGTTAAAAGTTATATCCAGAACGGGAAAAGAAATTTACAAATTGCTTTAAGCAAATTAAATGAATTTAACGATGAGTGACAGCAGATTATTTAACGAATTTGGATGCCTTACAGGCGAAGCAATTGAAAGCTATATTGCAAAAACACTTGGCGAGAAAGACTTAAAAGATGTTTTAAGTCATCTTGAGAATTGTGATTTTTGTGCTAATGCAATTGATGGCATTAAGTTATCCGAAAGTTCTGAGTTAAATATTTCCGAAATAAAGAATGAAATTAAAGATAAGACCAGGCAAAAAACATCAGCAGCTAAACAATCAAACAGAATCTTTATTCTTTCAACATTTGCTGCTTCTATACTTTTTATATTAGGCTTATTTTATATATTTAATTTAAAAAGCGATAGTCAAAATGCTGAAAATATTACTGATGAGGAAAATAATAGTAATATAGTTTATTTTCCGCCGAGTCCCGGAAAGGAAGACGTTCAAATGCAACAAGATAAGAAGGTTAACAATCTTTCAGTAGCAAAAAGCGAAATAAATCTAAAGAAATTATTTACACTTGATAATATGAATAAGCCGGATTTTTCGAATCAAATATTTACTTTTACCGAAGAGATGCCTGAATTTCCGGGGGGTGTTGTTGCATTGGACAAAACAATAAATAAGGAGATTGAATATGCCGAGAATACCTATAATATTCATTCGTGCGGAAAAGTATTTGTGGAATTTTTAATAAATGAAAAAGGTGAAATAACAGATCCTGTTATTGTTGGAAAGAAAAAGAAAGGTTTGGATCAGGTTGCTATTGAGATTGTTAAGAAATTGCCAAGATGGATTCCCGGCAAGCAGTCCGGTCAGGCAGTTAAAGTATCATATACATTACCAATAAAGTTTTCAAAGTGTTAGATTAGTAAATGGGGGAAAGCAAAAATGAATAATAAAGATATTGCATTGGTTTTAGGAAGTGGAGGTGCTCGTGGTATTGCACATATTGGTGTAATTGAGGAACTTGAAAGTCAGGGGTTCAATATTAAATCTATATCGGGAACGTCAATGGGGGCTTTGGTTGGAGGTATGTATGCCACAGGGAAGCTTGAGATTTATAAAAACTGGTTGTGCAGTTTGGAAAAACGTGATGTATTTAATCTTCTTGATCTTACCATCAGCAGGTCGGGTTTGGTAAAAGGTGAGAAGGTTGTAAAGGAAATGGAAAAGATGATACCCGATAGAAATATAGAGGACTTGTCAATTCCCTTTGCTACATCTGCAACAGATGTTACAAATGAAAAAGAAGTTGTCTTTAAATCCGGCAGTTTGTATAATGCAATAAGAGCTTCGATATCTATTCCTACGGTTTTTATTCCTGTTAAGAAAGAAGAATCATACCTGATTGATGGGGGAGTGTTAAATCCTATTCCGATAGACAGAGTAGAACGTTCTGATAATGATATCCTTGTAGTGTCAGATGTAAATGCACGCATTCCAAATACCTTTAAAATGGATAAGATTGAAAAAACTGAAGAAACAAGTTCTTACCCAAATCACATTAACGCGATATTGGCAAAGCTAAATTCTCATATCCCGAAACATTCTAAAGACAAAATGGGCTATATTAATTTATTGGATAAGTCAACAAGCATTATGCTGTATAAGATTTCGCAACTGACATTAGAGAAATATAAGCCTGATATTTTGATTAGTTTTCCACATGAATCATTTGGAACTTACGATTTTTACAAGTCAAAAGAGATTATTGACTTAGGACGGAAAGTAGCTAAAGAGGCAATTAACAATTATCTGAATAAGCTATAAAAACGATTTATCTCCTGATATCAAACATTATATAATAAAGAAGAATTAAACCTCTTCCTCTTCCAGCTCGTCTAACTCAACCCTTAAATTGTCAATAATAAAATTTTGACGTGTCAGAGTATTCTTTCCCATATAAAATTCGAGCAATTCGGAAATAGACTCATCCCTGCTTTGAATAACAGGTTCAAGTCGCATATTTTTACCAATAAAATATTTAAACTCTGATGGCGAAATCTCCCCAAGTCCCTTAAATCTTGTTGTTTCCGTCTTTGTTCCTAAACTTTTTAAGGCATTTAGTTTTTCAGTTGACGAATAGCAGTATATTGTTTTTTTCTTATTTCTTACTCTGAACAAAGGCGTTTGCAAAATGTATAAATGTCCGGACTTTATTAACTCGGGAAAGAATTGAAGAAAAAATGTGATAAGTAAGAGTCTGATATGCATTCCATCAACATCAGCATCTGTAGCAATTATCACATGGTTATACCTAAGGTTCTCAATTCCTTCTTCTATATTTAAAGCAGATTGTAAAAGATTAAATTCCTCGTTTTCATAAACAATTTTCTTTGTTAGCCCGTATGTGTTTAAGGGCTTACCTTTTAGGCTAAAAACAGCCTGCGTATTTACATCCCTTGATTTGGTAATTGAGCCGCTTGCAGAGTCACCCTCGGTAATAAAAATGGTTGATTGTTCACGCCCGTCTTTATTTGAGTTATAATGAATGCGGCAGTCTCGAAGTTTCTTATTGTGTAAACTTGCTTTTTTTGCTCTTTCTCGTGCCAGCTTTTTAATTCCTGATATCGCTTTTCTTTCTTTTTCCGACTCTAATATTTTATTTAGTAAAATCTCAGCGGTAGCGGGATTCTTATGTAGAAAATTGTCTAAAGATATTTTTAAAAAGTCGTTAATAAAGTTTCTTACACTCGGTCCCTCGGGTCCAACTTCTTTTGAACCTAGTTTTGTCTTAGTCTGCGATTCAAAAACCGGGTCTTCAACTTTTATACTTATGGCTGCCGTAATACCTGTTCTTATATCTGAAGCATCAAAATCTTTTTTAAAGAAATCTCTTACTGTTCTGACTATTACTTCTTTGAAAGCTGTAAGGTGAGTGCCGCCCTGTACAGTATGCTGTCCGTTAACAAATGAATAATAATCCTCACCATATTGCCTGCCGTGTGTTAAGGCAACTTCAATATCCTCACCTTTTAAATGAATTATTGGATATAGGCTTTGGCTTGTTCCCAGATTTTGATTCAAAAGATCTAATAATCCATTCTTGCTAAAAAATCTTGTACCGTTAAAATTTATGCTTAATCCGGCATTTAAGAATGAATAGTTACGTAATAAGCTCTCAATATATTCAACAATAAAACTATAGTTGCCAAACAATTCTTTATCAGGAATAAAAGAAATATATGTACCATTTGGCTCATCACTTTTAACAATTCTTTTTTCGCTTGTGAGATTACCTTGTGAGAATTCCACAGCTTTCATTTTTCCTTCGCGAATGGAGCGAATAATAAAATTTATCGACAGAGCATTAACCGCTTTAATACCAACTCCGTTTAATCCAACGGTTTTCTTAAATACTTTTGAATCGTATTTTGCTCCGGTATTCATTTTTGATGCAACATCAAGCACTTTTCCAAGCGGTATCCCACGGCCATAATCACGTACTTCAACAAAAGATTCTTTCAAAGTAATATCAATTGATTTACCAAATCCCATCATGTACTCATCAATAGAGTTATCAATCACTTCTTTTAAAAGTATATAAATACCATCGTCTTTTGAAGAGCCATCGCCTAATTTACCGATATACATACCGGGTCTTTTCCGGATATGTTCCCGCCAATCAAGTGTCTTTATTGTATCATCTGTATAACTTGCTACCATACGGCTAAAAATGCTTAAACTTCTTTAATTTACAAAAGATTATCAATATAGATTATCAACAACATAATTAACAATCTCAAATGTATTTTTTGAAACGACAAAAAAAACTATATTTGGTAAAATTTACAAGCCTTATGAAGTCAGATAAATATGATGCGATTTTTAAACTAAACCATGAATGGCTTAGTAGTAAAACGGAAAATGATAATGAGTATTTTCAAAAACTGTACAAAGAACAAAATCCTGATTTCTTGTATATCGGATGTTCGGATAGTAGAGTTCCGGCAAATATCATTACCGGTTTGGATGTTGGCGATTTATTTGTTCACAGAAATATTGGAAACCTAGTGTCGAATAATGATTTAAATACGATGTCTATTATTCAATATGCTGTTGAGCACCTTAAGGTTAAACATATTGTTGTTTGCGGACATTATGGTTGCGGAGGAATTCATACGGCAATGGAACAAAAATCTTTCGGTTTGCTTGATAATTGGTTGAAAAACATTAGAGATGTTTACAGGTTTAATTTTAAAGAGCTGGAATTAATTGAGAATGAAGAATCAAAATATGACCGTTTGGTTGAGCTCAACGTGATTGAACAGTGTGAGAATGTTATTAAAACTTCATTTGTTCAGAAAAGCTATTTGAAATATGGTTACCCGACTGTTCATGGTTGGATTTACGACATGAAGAACGGGAAACTAATAGACATGGATATTCACTTTGAGGAAATGCTGAAGAAAGTACAGAAAGTTTATAAACTGTAATAAGACAGGTAGTTGTAATTATTTCCTGACTAAAATCTGAAAACTGTGTGGATATTGATTCTTACCACCTTCCTCATATATTTCACTTTCAACAAGAGTCCAGTTCTCTAAATCAATCTCAGGGAAAAATGTATCGGCATCGAATGATTTGTGTACACGGGTTAAATACAATTTATTTGCAAGAGGCAAGAATTGTTTATAAATCATCCCACCACCTATTATAAAATTCTCTTTATTCTCATCCATCAATTCAAGTGCTTCTTCAATTGAATATGCCATTTTGCATCCATCAAACAATTCACCCACTTGGTCGCTTATTACAATATTTGTACGGTTTGGTAATGGGCCCTTGGGCAATGATAGAAAAGTTCGCTTACCCATTATAATATTATTTCCGGTGGTAAGTTTCTTAAATCTTTTTAAATCATCAGAGATGTGCCACAGAAGGTCATTGTTTTTTCCAATGGCATTATTCTCGGCTATTGCTACTATAATTGATATATTCTTCATGCAATAAAAATATTAAAATTTTCCGTAAAGTGATTTGAGATGCGTTCTAAACTGATATTTCTCCTTTAATATGCGGGTGAGCTTCATAATTTACAATAGAGAAATCCTCATATTTAAAATCAAATATGCTTTTAACATCCTTATTTAATTGTAATTGTGATAAGGGAAGAGGCTCTCTTGTTAATTGTAGTTTCACCTGTTCAATATGGTTAAGATAAATATGAGCATCGCCTAGAGTATGAATAAACTCACCCGGTTTAAGTCCCGTAACCTGTGCCATCATAGCAAGAAGCAATGCATACGAAGCGATATTAAATGGTACTCCAAGGAAAATATCTGCGCTACGCTGATAAAGCTGACAAGATAATTTTCCGTTTGAAACATAAAACTGAAATAAGATATGGCAAGGTGGAAGAGCCATATTTTCAATTTCACCAACATTCCATGCACTTACTAAATGGCGGCGAGAGTTTGGATTATTTTTAATTGATTCTATTACCTGACTTATTTGATCGATGTGCTTTCCGTTTGCTGCCGGCCACGAACGCCATTGATATCCGTATATAGGGCCAAGGTTTCCATTCTCATCTGCCCACTCGTTCCAAATCCTTACATTATTATCTTTTAGATACTTAATATTTGTTTCGCCTTTTAAAAACCATAGCAGTTCGTGCATGATAGAGCGAATATGTAATTTCTTGGTTGTAAGCAAAGGGAAGCCGTCTTCGAGATTAAATCTCATTTGATGACCAAACACCGAAATAGTTCCGGTTCCTGTGCGGTCTTCTTTTTTTACACCTGTTGTTAGTACATGATTTAAAAGATTCAAATATTGTTTCATCTGTATAATTATTTTTTTGTTGTTAGAATCGGCTTTTTATAGTTATAAAATCATTATCCTGTGAGTCTTATAAGACTATAGTCATGGATATATAATCTGTTCTTTTATTAACTATTTAAAATTCTGATATTTGCCGAATACTTGACAAAAGTAACTATTTGATGATAAAATTATATATTTTTTTTGAAGCCTTTGCAACCTTTTAAAATCATTTGTAGTCAAATCAAAACAGAACGAGAGAATGCAAACTGAAAAACAGTTAATACAAGGATGCTTAAACAATGATAAAAAAGCACAGAAGAAGTTATTTGATAGCTACTCGCATATATTATTGGGAGTTTGTATGAGATATACTAAAGATCGTTCTGAGGCAGAAGACGTTTTACAAGAAGTTTTCATTAAAATTTACAAAAGCCTTGGACAATTTGAAGACAAAGGTTCTTTTGAAGGTTGGATGAAACGAATTGCTGTAAATACTGCTATCACAATTTACAAAAAAAATCTCAAACATGCATATCAGAATGATATTAATGATATTAGAGAGACAAATATTGTAAACAATTCATACACCGAAGCAGAATTTACACATAATGAGTTGCTGGATGTTATCAGGGCTTTGCCGGCAGGTTATCAAATAGTTTTTAACTTGTTTGCTATTGAAGGTTATAAACACAAAGAGATTGCCGAGATGTTGAATATTGATATTAGTACATCAAAATCGCAATATTCGAGAGCTCGAAAACTAATACAACAGAAACTCATAGAATTAAATAAGATTAGAGGCAGCTAAGTACATATAGCTGCCGGAACAGCTATGTGTGCATTGTTTGCAACACATGAAATAAATAAAATGAGAAACGAAATTAATGACATAGGGAATTTATTCAAAGACAGTTTTGAAGGTTATGTTTCAACGCCTTCTGCTTCTGTATGGAATAGTATTAAACATAAGCTGTGGCTTAAAAGCTTTTTGGCTTTTAGCATAAATAGCTTTAATGTTTATTATGCTGCTATTATTACTGCTGCAATTATTGTCTCAGGTATTACTGTTTTTACTGATAAAGCAGAAAATACAAAAAACTACAATGAGAGCCTAAAAGTTCAACAGACAAGAGAAATTGATTCAATGGATTGGTTATCGTATAAAAATAATTATTACAAATTACCTTCAAGCAATAATAACACTAAGATAAACAGAGTAATAAAAAACAAAAATCTCAATTCTATAAATGAAAATAATACGAATAATTTTATTGTAAAATCGAATAGTGACAAATCCAAAAAACGATCACTTGCAAATAATTCATTAAGCAAGGAAACTGTTATAGATAATTCTAAATCGAAGATAGTTAATAAGCCAAATATCAAAAAAGCTAATAAATCTTCAATTGAGCCAAAGGGAAAAATAAATAAGAAAGACGCAATAGTCAATACTCAAAAATCTAAATTGAATAAACAATCAATTGTAAACTCACAACTTAAGTCTGCTGATATTGAATCTGAGAATATCCTTATGGGAAATAATGAAGAAACCGTAAATGGTAACTCGAATTTGAATGATGATATTTCAAATCCCGATAAGGAATTGAATAAAGTGAATGAAACTTTCTACGATACAGTAATTGTAACAATTAATGACACTGTGCTTTATGTTGATACTGTTGCCGTTTATGATACAATAAGGTATAAAGAGCCGGATAAGAAACACAAAAAGAAAAAGAAAAGCCTGTTTGATGGTTTATCGCTTGGTATTTTTACTGGTATTGAAAACAGCTCTTTCAATTATAATACAAATACTGACACACTTGGTATAATGCTTACAAACTCAACATCCCTGGCAATGTCTTATTCTTTAGGAGCTAATGTTACCTGCGATTTTGATAAATGGAAATTTCAAACAGGAATTTCTTATTTGCAATTAAATGAGAACTTTAATTACACCGAAGAAATAAACACAATCGATACAACAGCTTCTTTCTGGGAATACACACCTCTTGGATATACTCATAGCTTTGATACAGTTGGTTATCAGTTTCAGATTGATACCCTTAACGGAGATACATTTTTTGTGTATGTACCCATGATTATTGACAGTATAATAATGGTGTATGACTCATCGCAGGTATATCAAACCGAAAGTAACAACAGTACTAAGAATTATAATATCAGAAACAAATATACCTATTTAAATATTCCTCTAATGTTTGGATATAGTTTTTATGATAGCAAAAAGCTCACTTTAACAGGAAAACTTGGTGGTAATATAGGAATATTATTAAATGCTAAGGGCAAAAGTTTTTCACTTGTCGACAACAAATCAGTTATTGACTTTGATAAAAACTCTTTACCCTTCTTAAAAACAAATATAAGCTGGCTGGCAAGTATTAATATGTATATCAAACTTGAGAAATATATGGGTATTTATATCGAACCGTATTTCAGAGGTAATCTGAATTCTATGTTTGACAATAGTCATGCTGTGGGATTAAAGGCAAATGCTATTGGTCTTAATGCCGGTTTTAGATTTTATTTATAGTTAGTATGAGGGAGGAGGTTAAAAAATTAACTCGTTCTGGTTTTTGACTTCTTCCCTCTTTTTAAAAAGAATTTTACGTAAAATATATATCGAATTAGAATTATTAACCCAGCAAAAAAAAAGGAATATGAAAAAAATCAAATTATTAACCCTACTAGTGACAATTTTATTCACATTGTCACAAAATTTGGTGTATTCTCAAAATCCGTTTACAATATCAGGCAATGTATCAACCGCTGCCGGAACTGCTGTATCTAACCATTTGGTTAATATAGCAAGTCTCGACAGTTCGTTGATGTATAACGTTGATGTATTGACTGATTTAAACGGATTTTATTCATCATCTGTTTTTGTAATTCCAGGTACTGTTACTAGCTTTATTGTCAGCACAATTGATAATTGCTCCCCAATGGGAAATTATGTGATGCAAATAGTTACTGCAACAGGTATAGGTACTGCAACGGCAGATTTTATTGTTTGTGACTCAATTAACTTTGTTTCCTGCGATGCGTATTTCACATACAGCAGTGCAGGATCATTAGCAATTGATTTTGCTGATATGTCGTTTACAAACCCTAATACTATGGTAACTGCATGGAGTTGGGACTTTGGCGATGGCAGCAGCTCAACAGACCAAAACCCTAATCATATATTCGCAGCTTCGGGCTTATATCAAGTTTGCCTTGATATAGTAACATCCGATAGTTGTACTTCAACTTACTGTGATTATGTTTTTGTAATGGACTCTGTTATTAATCCCGGATGCGATGCTTATTTCACCTACAGCAGTGCAGGATCATTAGCAATTGATTTTGCTGATATGTCGTTTACAAACCCTAATACTATGGTAACTGCATGGAGTTGGGATTTCGGCGATGGTAGCAGCTCAACAGACCAAAACCCAAATCATATATTCGCAGCTTCGGGCTTATATCAGGTTTGCCTCGATATAGTAACATCCGATAGTTGTACTTCAACTTACTGCGATTATGTTTTTGTAATGGATTCTATTATTAATCCGGGATGCGATGCTTATTTCACATATAGCAGTGCAGGTTCATTAGCAATTGATTTTACAGATATGTCGTTTACAAACCCAGGTACTATGGTTACCGATTGGATATGGAGTTTCGGCGATGGTACTGGTTCATTTGACCAAAACCCAAATCACACTTTTGTTAGTGCGGGGTATTATGAAGTATGTTTAACAATTCAAACCTCAGATAGCTGTTCATCTACTTACTGCGAGTATATATATGTCTCAGGTGGTGGAAGCGGAAACTGCGATGCATTATTTACGTATTCAAACTCTGCCGGAAATAACTTCGAATTATCATTTTCAGATGCTTCAACGGGTAGTGTTTTTGCATGGATATGGGACTTTGGCGATGGTACAATCTCATCGGATCAAAACCCTGTTCATTTGTATAATGCACCCGGTACTTATCAAGTATGTCTTCAAATTTTTACTTTAGATAGCTGCAATAGCATGTATTGTGAGAATATCACAATTTCGCAGGGAACTCTTACTTATGATGTATCAGGTTCTGTTTGGGCAGGAAGTAATGCGGTTAGTAGTGGTATTGCAATATTAATGAATAACACAGGTGGTTTCTGGTCTTCTGATATTATTAATGGTAATTATTTATTTACTAATGTTGATACCGGAACATATATAGTTTATGCCATGCCATCGTTTATTGATTATCCTAATTATGCACCAACATATCACGACAGTGCACTCTTCTGGACAGATGCAACAGAGTTTAGCGTAACATCATCTAATGTCTCAAATGTTGATATTTATTTGATTGAGTTTTCGTCTACAACAACAGGCCCTTGTAGTATCTCCGGTTCAATAATCTGGCCACCAAGCTTCAAGTCAAACAATACATACAAAAACAGGGCTGATAATACAGTCAGCGACATATCATTGCTCTTACTTGATATGGATAATAACCTGATAAGTAGTACTCTATCTAATGAGTCGGGCTATTTTGAATTTGAGCATCTGGCATATGGTACTTATAAATTGCAGATCGATTTACCAAGCTATGATTTGTATCCTGCAATAATTACTCTCGAAGAGAATAATCCAAATGTTGATAATATAATTATTAATATTACTGATGGATCATTTACTTATTCAGTTGATGAAATTGATAATAACAAATTGGATAATTTTGTATTGTATCCAAATCCTGTAACAGATGTTCTTAATATCGATTTTGAAACTAAGGAAAATGGAGATATTAATTGTTCGGTTATTAACTCATTTGGTCAAGAAGTATTATTCATCAATGAAAACTTAGGCAGGGGACATCAAAACATTAAACTTGATGTTGCTAAGCTAGCCGAAGGAATTTATTTTGTAACTATTCGACAGAAATCAAGTATAAAAACTCTCAGGTTTTTTAAATAAAGTTAGTTAGTTAGTAGTAGATTGTTATTGAAAGGCACACCGGTATTTGGTGTGCCTTTCTTTTTTTAAAGATTACCTTTTTTCAAATCATTAATTTATTAACTATAATCTATGAACATCTTTATCTCCTCTTCCTGATAGGTTTATTACTGCCAATTTATTTTTGCCTTTAAGCTCTTTTATTGCTAAAGCTATGGCATGTGCAGATTCAATAGCCGGAATAATTCCTTCTAATTCAGATAATAGCTTAAAAGCATCTAAAGCTTCCTCATCAGTCACCGGATGATATTGTACTCTGTCAATCTCTTTTAAATATGCATGTTCAGGACCTATTCCCGGATAATCTAAACCAGCTGCAACTGAATATGAGTCCATTGGATTACCTTCTTTGTCAACCAAGCAAAGCGAATCTGCTCCTTGAAAAATCATTTGTTTCCCAAGTGTAAGTGTTGCTGCCGTTTTATTTGTGTCTAATCCTTCGCCAGCTCCTTCAGCTGCAAGGAGTTCAACATCGTCATTTAAAAAGTTAGCAAAAGCTCCTATTGCATTTGAGCCACCGCCGATGCATGCTATAACTGTTTCTGGTAAACGATTTTCTTCTTCCAATATCTGCTTCTTTATTTCTTGGCTTATTACCGATTGAAAATATCTTACCATAGTAGGATATGGATGAGGACCAACTGCCGAGCCTAATAAATAATATGACTCAGGATGCTCAACATAGTATCCTAAAGCAGCATCAACAGCATCTTTTAATGTCCCTTGACCTTGCTTTACCTCTATTACTTCTGCACCTAGCAGACGCATTCGGTTAACATTCATTTTTTGTCGTTCGGTATCGGTATTTCCCATAAATACTTTACACTTTATACCCATTAATGCAGCAGAAGTAGCTGTTGCAACTCCATGTTGTCCTGCACCGGTTTCTGCAATAATTTCAGTTGCACCCATTCGTTTTGCCAGCAAGATTTGCCCAATGGTGTTGTTAATTTTGTGTGAGCCTGTGTGATTCAAATCCTCTCTTTTTAAGTAAATCTCACTTCCTACATATTCTGACAACCTTTTTGCTTTGTATAAAGGCGAAGGACGACCTACATAATTCTTTAGCAAATTAAGATACTCTTTTTTAAAGTTATCTTCTTGGCTGAATTTTACAAAATTGTCATACAAATCTTGCAGTTTTCCTGCTAATACAGCCGGCACATACATTCCTCCGAATTTTCCGAAGAATCCCTCTTCCTTTTCAATCATTACTTCTTTTTCCATAATTAAACATTTAAAAAATTAAACAAAAAAAAGCCGCAGAAATAATTCTGCGGCTTTATACTTATCTTTTTAAAATAAACAGCTTAGCTAATCATTCCTTTTTATTGAAGAATAATTACGCCATTGCCAAATATTATTTATTGTCTTTTGCATTATGCTTGCAAATTAAAGTAAAATTGAAATATATTCCAATTATTTATTTCTGTAAATAAATTTACAGAAACCTTCTTTATCAAATAACTGTTTTGAAGTATTAAGACAACTTAAAATTGATTGCAACATTATATTGAACGTTGACGGCTTTTCCCCGTTGTTTTCCCGGGCTGAATTTTGGAAGATTCTTTACAACTCTTATTGCTTCATTATTAAGAATAGGATAGTCGCCTCTTGCTACTTTTACATCGGTAACTTCTCCTTTTTTGTTTACAACAAAAGTTACATATACTTTTCCTTGCAGGTTTGCTTCAACTGCCATTTTAGGGTATTTTACCTGTTTGGCAACAAATCTATGAAGGTCTATCTTTCCTTCTTCCTCGGTGGTGTTTATCTTAGGACGAAAAATAGGCATATTTTCAACCAATATAAAAGGTGTGTTATCCCCTTCTTCATCGTCAAGTGTAAAATTTACTTCCATTTTATTATCCTGGTCATCTTCTGAAGAGAACTCTAAATCATCATCAATAATCACATCATCGGTAACCATGTTAATAACATCTGTAAGTTGTAATTTTGGTATTGGTTTAATAAGTTTTATATCTTTCTGAATTATATTATCTAAGTCTTCTTCAATTTCGATATTACCATTATTTGATAATATCAGAGTTTCTGATTCCTCTGTGCTCCATTCAAATGCCATTATTATTAAAGCAAGAGTAATAATAAATCCAAGTTGTAAGAATAATTTACGTTTTGTTTCAAGCTCTGCTTTGTTTGATTTCTTCTTTTCCATAACAAATAAGTTTTAAATTATAAATCTGCTGTCAATTATAAGGGTATGTAAATTTCAAATTCCATAAATAAACTTAATGTAAATCTGTTTTGATCAGAGAAGTAAAATTTGTGGGCATGGTGTTTAGACATAAATGAGTATTTCTATTTCTTCATTGCCAAGAGTACGGTGTGGAACTTAGCACTGTTTTAGCGAGAAACTTTACTCTACTTATACGCCTTAAGACATCTTTAGTTTTGTAAGAAATCAGGCAAGGAAAACAATTTACTGTCTCATAATCTTCATCTTTAGCAGATTATTTAAAATGAGAAAGAGTATAAAAGGGGCTGCTGTTTCAAGTATCTATCCAACAACGTAATTGCTAGAATTTTTAGCTGACAAACAATTAAATAAATTAGAAAAAGGATAAACCAGGGAGTAAATAATAAGAGTTTGAGAGTCTTCTTGTATCTATCTGATAAAATATCCTGCTCATAAAACTCAGTTTAAGGCTGTTGCTTTATTCCGTCTTTTTCCCAAATATCTTTACTATAAAATAGAGGATAATTAAATTAGCGGGAAACAATATCCATGACGAAACACCGTAAGCAGCCGGTAGCGTCCCGAAAAATAAAGAAACGCTTCCAACAGTTACTGCATAAGGCAATTGAGTATTAACGTGGTCGATATGATTACAAGAACTTGCGAGTGAGCTTAGTATTGTTGTGTCGGATATTGGAGAGCAATGATCACCCATTACAGAGCCTGCAAGCACAGCAGAAACAACATTATGAAACAGTAACATTGATGTGTCGTAGTTTAGGCCATAATCCATAGATATTAACCAGCTTGCAGGAAGAATGAGCGGATAAAGAATAGCCATTGTCCCCCATGACGAGCCGGTAGAAAAGGATATTACTGCCGCCATAGCAAAAGTTAGTGCAGGAATAAGATAAGGTGATATTTTAAAGCTCAATAAGGTTTCGGAAATAAATGTTGCTGTTTGTAAATCTTCGGTAACTAATGCAAGTGACCATGCAAGCGATAATATAAGAATTGCAGGCAACATTGTTTTAAAACCGTCGGTTAAACTGTCAATACTGGCTTTCAGGCTCATTAGTCTTTGACTTAGAGTTAGAAATAAAGCAGCAGCAACACCTGATATTGAAGACCAAAGCAATGCAGAATAAGTATCAGCAACCCCAATTATCATTGAGAGATTTTTTGAGAAACCAAGTTCATTACTCCATGATTTTTCAGCCATGCCAGTATAAATTAAGCCGGCAATGGTACCAAATACAACTACCAGAACAGGAATAATTGCATTAATTGCCCTTGGCTTTGCGTTTTTGGAAATATCAAGATTGTGGTCGTTAAATGTGCTAGCATTTTTATCACTAATTGAAGTGACATTTCCTGACCTTGCTCTTACTTCGGCTTTGTACATCGGTCCAAAATCTTTTTTCTGCCAAAAAAGAATTACAATAAAAAGTAAAGCAGAAACCGGATAAAAAGAATATGACAGTGAATTGACAAATACCTGATATGCATTTTCGTCAAGTCCGAGTTTTGATATCCCATCTTGAATATAGCTTAATTCTGCACCTATCCATGTAGTGACAAATGCAATTGCAGCTATTGGAGCAGCTGTGGAATCAACAATATAACTTAGCTTTTCTCTTGATATTCGTAAACGGTCGGTAATTGGCCGCATTGTATTCCCAACTACCAAAGTATTTGCATAGTCGTCGAAAAAGATTGCTATACCGAGTAACCATGTAATAAACTGTCCCGAGCGTGGTGAGTCTGCAAAACGCGACAGATAATTAACAACGCCTTGCATTCCGCCATTTCGAGAGATTAGATTTACCATTGCACCAATTAGCATCGAAAAAACAATAATACTTAGGTGTCCTGAGTGGTTTAAGGATTGTAAAAGGTAAGTGTCTATTACTGCAAAAAGAGCCTTAAATACCGCTATTATTAAGAGATTGCCCTGATACCATGAAATGATTGATGCCCCAAACAAAATTCCAATAAATAAAGCTGAAAATACTTCCCTGAATAACAGAGCAATAATGATGGCAAAAAGCGGAGGTAAAACAGACAGCCATAAGGGAATTGGTTTAATATTCACCCTTTGTTCTTCATTTAAGACCTTAATATTTAATTCTGTATTCTCCTTAAAGGTATAAGGTAAAGTAATTTTACCTTTATTAATATTTGGGATAAAATTTTCCCCGTTTATGATAATATTTGGTGATATTATGAATTTTGCAAATAAAGAATCACTTGAAAAACTAATGCTTATTTCACTTTCAATATTTGATAATATTATATCATCAAATTCAATTTTAAAGATTGATTCATTTTCACTTTTAGAGGAAACGGCAAAGCAGGAGATTGAAAAAGCTCCAAGGATTAAAATAAGTATTAATAACTTTTTTACCATTTACTATGATGTTGTTTTTTTTAGAGGCACTAATATTAGCTATAAATATCATCTTGAACAAAACATTTTTGTGTCATTTAATTTAGGATGTCTAAATAGAAGGTTTGAATCCTACATTCTTAAATATGATGCTCCGTTAATATCAATTATAGAGCCGGTAAGGTATTCGTTTTTACCTGTGGCAAGAAAAGCAATTGTTTCGGCTATCTCTATAGGTTCGGCAACTCTTCCTAATGGACTTTGGTTTCTGATTGATTCGCCACGTGCTTGCTCCAGAGCAAGTTTTGCCATATCTGTTTCAACAAATCCGGGTGCAATTGTGTAAACAAATATATCATCGGCTGCAAGAGCTTTTGCCATTGACTGTCCTAAACTGTTAAGTCCGGCTTTGCTTGCACCGTAGGCCAAGGCATTTGGCTCACCTCTAAAAGCTCCTCTCGAACTTATGTTAATAATTTTACCCCCACCTGATTTTTTCATGTGTTTTGCAATAATAAACGACAGATGAGCTACACTGCTTAGATTAATTTCAATTGTTCGCTGCCAAATACTTTTCCATTCGGCAAAGTCTAATTCATCAAAAGATTTTTCAATGTATATTCCCGCATTATTTATAAGAATATCAATTTTCTCAACTTTACTGAGTGCTTGTTCTGCAAATTTTTCTATTGTATCCGGGTCTGAAAAATCAGCTTGCATCATAATATGCCCTTTGCCTGTCAGGCTTGACATTAACTTTAAAGCTGCATCTTTGTTTTGGTTATAATTCATAATTATTAAAGCACCCATTTCAGATAGAAGCTTGGCTGTTGCTGCCCCAATGCCTCTTGATCCTCCTGTAATAAGAATCGTTTTGCCTTTCAGAGTTTGTTCCATATTTATCAATTAAAATTCCTATCAAATTTATCAATAATATTTATAAATTCAAGAGGTAAAAGTTTATAAAGTTTTACTAAAATACTATCGGGTATGGTTTTATAAAATGATGATGCAATGCCTCCTGCAATACAGGCAATTGTATCACTATCACCACCTATGGATATTGCTAGTCTTATTGCATCCTCAAATCCTGTACTGTCGATAAAAGATATAATTGCTTCGGGAACAGAGCCTTGACAGCTAACGTCATATTTGTAAGAAGGTCTGATCTCATCTATTGACCGCTTCAAGTTATACCCGAATGATTGAGAGATATAATTTCTAATAAATTCTTTGCTTTTCCCGTTTCGTGCATGGTAGATAGCTGCTGCAACTGCTTGAGCTCCTTTTATTCCTTCGGGGTGATTGTGGGTAATTATTGCACTCTCTTTTGCTTTTGTCAGTGTCTCATCTAAGCTGTTGAATGCAAATCCAACCGGACTAACCCGCATTGCTGAACCGTTTCCCCAACTATTATACGGCTCAGGCTTTTCACTTTCAAACCATTTGCGAAAAGATGCACCATATCCGTAATCGCTATATTTATTTGCGTAATGTTTAATCGTGCTTTCAAAATCTTTATTATTAAGAATACTGTCTGCAACAGCAATTGTTAATATTGTATCGTCGGTGAAAGTTGTTTCTTCAGTAAATAGAGAAAACTTTGTAGTTTTTATATTGTTCCATTCAAAAACAGAACCTATCACATCGCCAGCAATTGCACCAATTATAGTACTCATTCTACAATTCTTATTTTAATTCCAAATATACCTTTATTTTTCTGAATGTACTTTCGTTGATTATATTATTTTCTACAAGTTGGTTGATATTTGTATAATTCCCGTTTTTTGTCCGGTATTTGATAATTGCTTGTGCATCTGTATAATTGATGTATGGATGCTTACTTAGCTCAACATCAGTTACAAAATTTAGAGGTATCTTTTTTATTGCAGTACTATCAATTACAATTAAATCTTTAATCAAATTGTATCTGTCTTTCAACATTCCGTAAACTTCAAGAATCTGTTCTTTTCTGTAAAATCCACCGAGCTTATTTCTGTAACTGATTATACGACTTGTAAACACCGTCCCAATGCCCGGCAATTGTAATATGGCAATGCTATCGGCTGTATTAATATTGATTAGCTGAGACTTATTTCTTTTTAATGAATCGTATTGCTGACTTGAATAGTCTTTGTTTGATTTCTCTATTAATATAAAATCTTTCAACTGCTTATATGTACTTTCGCTGATGCCGTAAATTTTTTCAAAATCATCAGGAGTGTAAAAATGTCCACCTTTATTCAGGTAATTTCTTATTGTTGAAATATTATATTGCGACAATCCAAGTTTTATAAAATCTGTATCGCTTGCTGTATTTGGGTCGAAAACAAAGGCTTTGATTAGTTCTTTTTGTACAGTTTCTTTTTTGCTTTCGGAACCGGGGATATCAATAAAAGGGATAAGAATATCAGCCTGAGCTTTTGATATTCCGTAAACCTTCTTAAAATCGGAACTATTATAAAAATGACCTCCTTTGTTAAGATAGTTATTAATAATTTGAATTTGATAATCTGATAAACCCAAGCTTTTCCAATCTTCATTACTTGTATTGTTAGGGTTAAACCTAAATAACTTCAGACTGTCATATTTAAGTAAAGAACTGTCTGAGTCATTTTGAGTTATTTCATGAAGTGAATTCTCAAATGAATCTACTTTTTGTATAAACTCTGAATAATCTACTTTAGAATGAGATTTATTATTTTGTAGTAATAACTTTAGCGTAACAATTAAAATAATAATTGCCAGCAATACGAACATCCCGTTTCGCTCTGTTCTTGTAAATGTGAAATAGTTTTTCCACATAATAATATGCAGTTATTTGCTTAACAAATAGTTTATTTGTAGCGTTTTATTTCGCCACTCTTAACTCGTTTAAGATATGATGCCAAATCTTTTTTTACTTCAGGTGCTAAGATTATTAATCCTAATATATTTGGGAATGCCATTGATAATATCATCATGTCGGAGAAATCAATAACAGCTCCTAATTGCGAGGATGAACCTACAATTATAAATGCAAGAAATATTAACTGATAGGTAATTCTTAATTGCTTTTTGTTAAAATGCAGATACTTCTCAAAAATATTTCCGAAAAGGTAATTAAAGCCTTGCATACCGTAATATGACCATGATATCATGGTTGAGAAAGCAAAAAGCATAATTGCAACTACAAGAAGAAACGGAAACCATGAGAATACACTCTCAAAAGCTTTTGATGTTAACTGTGCTCCGTCTAAACCTTGTGCTAAATTAGGGTCATGATATCCTGTAAAGATTATAACCAAAGCAGTCATTGTACAAATTACAACAGTATCAATAAATGGTTCTAAAAGAGATACTAAACCTTCAGTTACCGGCTCAGTAGTTTTTACTGCTGAGTGTGCAATTGATGCAGAACCAACACCCGCTTCATTAGAGAAAGCTGCTCGTTGAAATCCTACAATCAAGACTCCTATAATTCCACCTTTCATTGCAGAGGGGGCAAAAGCACCATCCCAAATTAATCGAAAAGCTTCACCTGTATGAGCTATATTTATACCAATAATTATTAATGCAATTGATACATATAATATAGCCATAAATGGGACAATCTTTTCAGTAACACGTGCTATACTTTTTATTCCGCCAATTATTACAGCACCAACCAAAAAAGCAAGAATGACCCCAAACATCCAGCCTTTTCCTCCAAGTGCAGGTACAATTACCGTTAGCTGCGAAAATGCCTGATTTGCTTGAAACATATTACCTCCACCAAATGAACCTCCAATAATTAATACCGCAAAAATTGCAGCAAGAACTTTACCTAAAGTCCCAAGATTCTTCTTTTTTAATGCAGTACTCAAATAATACATAGGCCCACCATGTACGGTTCCGTCTTTGTCAATCTTACGATATTTCACACCAAGCGTACATTCTGTAAATTTTGATGACATGCCAAGCAGTCCTGCAAGTATCATCCAAAATGTTGCACCCGGACCGCCAATAGATATAGCAATGGCTACACCTGCAATATTTCCTAAACCTACTGTAGCAGAAAGTGCAGTTGCCAAGGCTTGAAAATGTGAAACTTCTCCTTTCGCTTTAGGGTCGGTATATTTTCCTTGAACCAAATGAATAGCATGCTTAAAACCTCGTATATTTACAAAACGCATAAATATTGTAAAAAATAAAGCACCCAGTATTAACCAAACAACAACGAATGGGATTTTCATTTTTCGAGGGTCTCCGTTTTCGTGATAAAGAATATTACTGTTTTCATCGTGTATTATCGGATCATAAACACCCATCTTTGCAAAAATATCATACATTATTATCCCTTCTATAAATTCAACAACAGGGACAAAGCCAGCATTTATTGATTCACTAACAGACTCGGCAGAAATTTCAAAACTTCCAATTTTAGTATTATTTTTACTGTCGGTTATGGTAAGAGAATAAGTTTTTCCTTCAACAAGCGATTCTGCTTTGTTTGAATTAAGAGCAACATCCTGTTTCGACCATTTGTATGTATATGGTGGCTGTCCACCTGTAACATAAATAGTTACTCGTCCATTCTTAATCTTGGGTGATGGATTACTTTTCTCAAAACTAAGTTCTAGTGGTGCATTATTCCCAATTGGGCGTAAGATTTCATTCTGTTCATTATTTTGATTTCCGGCTTTAGCCGTAAAAGAGATGGAACTAAATATTAACTGAAAAGAAAGTATCGAAATTAATAATCTAAGTCTGTTCATATTCATCTATTTTTAAGGCTAACAATAATAGGAATAATGTTTATTTTTTCAAATTCAAATATGATTATCTGATAGCATAAAATAAATATCGTAGTTTAATTTCTGCCAAAACTTCCATATAATGGAATAAAACCTTATTTTTGAGAAAAAATTAGACTAATGTTAAAACGATTTATTTATCTGATATTATTGATCTTCTTATTCTCATCATGCCGGAATAATAAAGACTTAGTTTATCTTCAAGGGATAGATTCATTGGAGAATAACTTTACGCGAACCGAAAAGATTGATGAATATAAAATTCATAATGCTGATTTATTGTATATAAATATTTCAAGTCAGAATGAGGCTATTAATAAGATGTTTAATAAAAATGCAGATTCTCAATCTTATAGTCAGAGATTTGACCAGGCTTCGTTGTATTTTGACAGCTATCTTGTTGACGATTCGGGTTATGTTTCTTTGCCTGTAATTGGAAAAGTTAAGCTCAGCGGTTTAGATATTAAAACTGCTAATACTCTGATTAGCGAAAAAGCCAAATCTTTTATTACTGATGCGGTTGTTGATGTTAGGCTACCGGGTTTTAAAATTACCGTACTTGGGGAGGTTGGAAGCCCGGGTATTTATTATTTGTTTCAAGATAGAGTTACAATATTTGATGCAATTGGTCAAGCCGGCGATTTAAGCGATTATGGAAACAGGCAAAACATATTAATAATAAGAGCAACCGAAAATGGCTCTGCAAGTTATAGAATTGATTTGTCGAAAAAGGAAATGCTCAATTCGGCAGATTATTTTTTAGAACCAAATGATATTGTCTATGTCGAACCTTTAAAGTCTAAAGCAATAAGTTTAATGGCAAATGATTATAGTGCTATTTTATCTATTGTTTCGGCAACATTAACGGCAATTGTATTAGTACTTACTTTAACGCATTTGTAGTGGATAATTTTGAAGGAATACATGATGAAAATATTGAGATAAAGAAATACTTATTTCTCATTATCCGTAATTGGTATTTATTTTTGTTATTTGTTTTTGCAGCTTTGGTGGTTGCATATTATTTAAATAAATTCACAACTCCGGTATATAATGTTAAGTCAACTATATTAATTGATTCGGATAATACCAAGGGGGGAGCAGAGAAATTTATTTCAGGCTTAAGTATATTTACAGGTAAAAAAAATATCGATAACGAAATAGGAATATTACATTCATATAGTTTAACCAGAAAAGTAATTGATGAACTTGATTTTGATGTTTCATATTTTGAGCCGGCAGCTATTAAAGCAGAAGAGCTTTATCAGAATTGCCCTTTTATTATACATCTTGACACAAGCCATGCTCAGATATACGGACATCAGATTAATATTAAGTTTTTGTCTTCCGAGCGGGTACATCTCGAAGCCTATGAAGTATACCTCGATAATAATGAATTGTTTGATTTTAATGTAGATGGAGAAATCGGCAAAAAGATAAGTAATGAAAATATTTCATTTACTGTTGAGATAAGAAAAGCTTTTGAAGATAAAATTGAAAGCATAATCGGTAATGACTATTATTTTATTATAAATGATAAAAATTCTTTAGCTAATAAGTATAAAGGAAGTATAAAGGTAGAATTATTAAATAAAGAAAGCTCAATTTTAGTACTTTCTAACAAAGGAAATGTTCCATTAAAAGAAGTCAATTTTTTAAATAAGTTAGGTGAAGTTTATATCAAAACCGAACTGGAAGAAAAAAACCGTACCGCTGTAAATACAATGCAGTTTATTGACAGACAGCTTGAAGAAATATTAGATTCTCTTAATATTGCTGAGGATAACCTCCAAAATTTTTTATTGCGTAACCGAATTGTAAATCTTTCGCAGGAAGGTTCAGTATATCTTGAGAAATACGAGAACTTTCAATCAGCAAAAGCTAAAGAAGAGGTTAAGCTTGATTATTACAATTATCTGTTGTCTTATGTGAAAAGTAAAACTGAGTTTAATGATATTATTGCTCCTGCAACAATGGGTATTGACGATGCTATGCTTAATTCAACAATTGCTTATTTAAGCGAGCTTTCACATGAAAGGTCTTCGTTGTCATATAGTGCAACCGATTCAAATCCTGCACTTAATATTGTTGAAGAAAAAATACAAAATACTCGTAAAGCATTGATTGAGAATGTGAATAATATAATTAACAACTCGCAAATTACAATTAAGAATTTAAACGAGAGAATAGACAAAGTAAACAGGGAAATAAGCAAATTGCCGATTACCGAGAGAGAGCTGTTAAGTATTAAGCGAGATTTTAACCTAAGTAATAATATCTATAATTATCTTCTCGAAAAGAGAGCCGAAGCAGGAATCGCCAAAGCATCAAATATTTCGGATAATAAAATTTTAGATAAAGCAAGAATTACAAATGTTGAGCAGGTTGCTCCTAAAAAGTCGAGAAACTATTCATTTGCTTTTGTTTTAGGCCTTTTGTTTCCATTAGTTTTGTTGATAGTTAAAGATTATTTGAATAATACTGTTGTAAGTAGAAAAGATATTTTAAGTAAAACAAAGCTTGATATAATAGGAAATATTGGTAGTAATAATGTAAAATCACAAATTCCCGTATTTACTAATCCTCGTTCAGCAATCTCAGAATCATTCAGGTCATTACGAACTAATTTGCAATTTTTTGATGTAAATAGCACAAGTCATACTATTACAGTTACATCAACTGTTAGTGGCGAAGGAAAAACTTTTTGTTCTCTTAATCTTGCTGCAATACTTGCAATGTCGGATAAAAAGGTTGCACTTGTAGGTCTTGATTTAAGAAAGCCTAAATTGCATCATGTTTTTGAGAATATTAACAACGAAAAAGGAATAACAACATATCTTAGCAATAGAAATTCACTTAGCGATATTTTATTCAAAACCCATATCGACAATTTATACTTTATCCCCTCAGGACCTATTCCGCCTAATCCTGCCGAACTTATTGAATCAAATAAGATGAAAGAATTAGTTGAGTACCTGAAAAAGGAATTTGAATTTATTATTTTCGATACTTCACCCATTGCTTTGGTTACCGACCCTCTTCTTTTAGCCAAATATTCCGATATTAATCTTTTTGTTGTTAGACAGAATTTCACGAAAAAAGAATTATTGTCAATAATTGACGAACATTTTAAAAAGAAGAGTTTCCGTAATATGGGTATAATAATTAACGATATTAAGTTAAATAGCAGCTATGCTTATTCCTCATATGGTTATGGCTACGGCTATGGTTACGGTTATGGCTATTATGCCGATGACTATAAACAATCAAATCTTCTATTAAAGATTAGGAAGCTTTTCGTGTCGGGGAAAAAGAACACAGAAGCATAAGGCTTTTATTTAAGATGTATTTTGATAATAACTAGTCAAGCCTTAAGAATGGTATAGTTTGAAATAAATTCAACTAATAAATACGACATTCGAGCATTAAAACAACATTAATTTATACAGATGTAAGCAACAATATGAAAAAGAACCTAACCAGCTCAATTGAATATCTTGGGCTAAAAGACAAAAAAACCGACAAATTGAGTATATTTGTCCATATATTTACTAGTTATGGGCAACTATGAATAAGTATCAGATAAATAAAGAACTATATGTTTAAAGAATTTCAAAATAGAATTGATAGATTTTCAAATACGGTTTATTATGAACCAATGGCAGAGAAAGAAATAATTGATTTTGAAGAAAAGATTGGAAAACGTCTCAATTCTGTATATCGCTTGTTCTTATCAACATTCGGATTAGTGCAAGACATACTTGATAAAATAAATACTTCACAAGAATCAATACTTGAGGATGTAGATTATTTAAAAAATAAATTACCTGATTATTTTCCGATTTTTGTAGACATAGATGAAGTTGATACTATTTATTTAATGAGCACATCAAATCTGGAAAGTGAAATGGTATACAAAGTCATAGACGATAATGAAAAATTAGGGGAAATACAACCATTTAAAACACTAACTGAATTACTATCTATTTCAATTAAAGAAATTGAAAATGAGGAAATTGAAAGGTGTCCTAATTCTGAAAAAGTTAATTGCTTTGAATATTCTTTTGAAAGTGAGTTTTATAAATATTTTATTGAGACTTTTCAAGCAGAAGGATTAAGACAATTATCAGAATGGCATCCTAAATATTATCCTGATAATGTATTTGGAGATGAGATTGCAGAATTTAGTTTTAAAGGAAGGAGTTTTCAAATGGAAAGAAATGAAGATAAGACAGAATACAGAATTGAATTTGATGAACCTATTTTGACTATAAAAGAAGAATCTGTTGCAGATAATATGGATATTTTGCTAAATATTAAAATGATAAAACATAAAAAGGAAGTGATTAAATTGATAGAGACTTGAATAAATAGCAGCCCATAACAAAAAATATAGTGCATGCCGCAAGTAGTTGTAAATATGAGAGTTAATACACAAAATAAAGATTATCGTAACTTGAAAAATAATTGTTTCAAAATGCGGTACGCACCATATTTAAACCGTTGGCAACCATAAAAAAAATGAAATCTGCACTACTCACAATATTGATTTTAATTTCAACGTCGAGAGTTTTTTCTCAATTTGTTGATATTGACCCATTAAAACGACCTAATTTAGACTCGTTGAAAATATTAAAATCTCACTTTGATTCCATTTATAGTGTGCAAATCCTACCTGATAACGCATTAACTGGTGAATTTGACTTACTTATTTCTGGACAAGAAAAGAATTTAAACAATAAGATAAACACAAATTTGATAGAGATTTCTTGGCCGAGTATTTACATTGACGGAAGGTATATTTTAGTTGTTACACCAAGACAGATATATTTAATAAGTGGACATGAAAACCCAAATCCAAATTATTTATATTGGCTGACTAATATATCTGACACACAGTTTAATAAAATAAAAGATTATTTAGGGACAACACAAAATAGCACTATTCACAATTTTACTTCAGAAAATTCAAGCAATTTGACCTATTATTTTGATAAAGCAAAAATTGAAAAGTATAAGGGTGACAATTGGACAAATAAGCGATATGATAATTTCCAATCATTAATGAAATTTATCAATCAACCTCTGAATAAAAATGGAGAAAAAATATTGATTCCAAGCAGAATAGATTTTAAAAATATCAAGTTTTTGAGATTGGTAATTGATATTTTCGAGTTACAAGACCAAATAAAATTAATTAAAATTGAATAAATTACGGTTGCCAACAACTAAGCATTCGTCTCGCCGATAGGCCAGAGATGAATGCAGTGTTGACTGATCCGGATTTGCTAGGGGGTAATACTTAAAATATAAGGGT
>JANTGP010000012.1 GCA_024762835.1 Bacteroidota bacterium | reverse complement strand
CAAGTTATTAAACATATATTAACACGTATGTTTATAGCAATATTTAACATAATTTTATACGATAATTATACAATAATTATTATGTATGTACGATTATATTTTTTATAAATTTGTGAGCATTTTTTAAGCTAAAATTAAATTTTATAATTAATTAATAAATTATTGATAATATGATTATTAGCATTAAATCTTATAAAGAGTTATTAGATAAAATAGCAAATAAAAAAAAGACTTATGCACTTTTATATAAAAGTGGATCGGAACAAAGTGAGTGCGTTTTAAAAAACATAAACGAAATTATCAAAGACAATAATAAATTTGATTTGTTTCTAATTGATGTTACTACGGTAAGAGACATTCACGATAAGTATAATGTAAATTCTGTACCCAGTTTATTGGTATTTGAAAATTCGCAATACAAAAACATAATCAAGGGTTGCATGACTAAAGAGTATTATGAATCATTATTTGAGAATATTGTTTATCTGCCGTCTGATAAAAATGGAAAAAAAGTAACAAAGAGAGTTACAATATATACTTCGCCTACTTGCTCATGGTGTAATACAACAAAAAGTTATTTAAGAAAGAATAATATAAATTTTAGAGAAATTGACATATCAAAAAACCAAAAAGCTGCTGAAGAATTAGTACGCAGATCGGGGCAACAGGGTGTTCCGCAAACAGATATTAACGGACAAATAGTTGTGGGTTTCGACCAAAAGAAAATTGACATGCTTTTAGGTATAAATCAATAAATAAGTTTATTAATTTTGTACGCTCAAAAATTATTAATCAATAAAAAAAATATAAAATGAAAGACTTACAACCTTTAAACGAAAATGTACTTTTAGAAATAGAAGAAAAAGAGGCTAAAACAGCAGGAGGAATTATTATTCCTGATTCGGTTAGTGAAAAACCGCAAAATGCAAAAGTAGTTGCAATTGGAAATATCGAAAATCCCGGTATTGCTGTTGGTGACAGTGTTTTTTATAAGAAATTTTCGGGTACTGAAATTGAATTTGAAGGAAGAAAATTATTATTTATTCCTTATGGTGATTTACTTGCAAAAGTAGTTGAAATTGAAGCTATTTAATTCAATATTAAAATGAATTATAAAAGGCAAACATAAATGAAAATTGTGTTTGCCTTTTATTTTTTAAGCAAATTTGTAGACTTGATAATAACAAATGTTAAATTTACGGAAAATTGAAAATTATGATAAAGAAAATTGCTATTGCCTGCGATCATGCCGGGTTTGAAACAAAAGAGAAACTAAAATTGTGGCTTTCGCAACAAGGATATATAATAAATGATTTTGGAACATATTCAAATGAAAGTACTGATTACCCTGATTATGCTCATCCAATGGCTTTTTCGGTAGAAAAGCATGAATCGGATATTGGTATTTCGCTTTGCGGAAGTGGTAACGGAATTAATATGGCTGCTAATAAGCATCAGGGAATACGCTCAGCTTTATGTTGGAAAAAAGAACTTGCCGAACTTGCCAGATTACATAACGATGCCAATGTGTGTGCTTTACCTGCACGATTTATTACATTCGATGAAGCTAAAGAAATTGTAACAGCTTTTTTAAACACCGTTTTTGAAGGTGGACGTCATATAGCCAGAATAAATAAAATACCCTTAAAACAAACTAATGAGTAATCTGTCCGATAAATTTCAAATAGATTCAGAACGTGTAGCATTTGATATTAATCATCGAAAAAAAATTCGATTTAATATTGGTAAATACGATGCGGCTGTTAAAAAAGGAAAGAATAAATATTCGGATATTGAGCTTGCAAAATTAAGAGCATCTGAAATTAAGAAAGATGTTCTTAATAATTGGGATAAATATTTAATTGAATTTGAGAAAAACATAACTTCACGAGGTACAAAAGTTTATTGGGCTAAAGATGAAAAGGAGATAATAGAAGGAATTATTTCACTTTTAAGAAAGAAAGATGTTGGCTTATTAGTGAAAAGTAAGTCGATGACAACCGAAGAAATAGAATTAAATAAGCATCTTGAGCAGAATAATATAGAATCGGTTGAAACTGATTTGGGCGAATTTATAGTTCAGATTGCAGGCGAGAAACCATATCACATTGTTACACCCGCAATGCACAAATCAAAAGAAGATATTGCAAGTTTATTTAATGAAAAATTTGATACCCCAATAAAGAGTACACCCGAAGAAATGACCTCTTATGTGAGGAAAGTATTGAGGAAAAAATTTACTTCTGCCGATGTAGGTGTTACAGGTGCTAATTTTTTAATTGCTGATATTGGTGCAACCGCATTAACCGAAAATGAAGGCAATGGCTTAATGTCAACCTCTTTTCCTAAAATTCATATTGTAATTGCCGGTATTGAAAAAATTATTCCTTCCATTAATGACCTGGCTTTGTTATGGCCAATTTTAGCTGTTAATGGAACAGGCCAGCAAATGACAGTTTATAATTCAATTTTTACCGGACCAAAAAAAGAAAATGAGATTGACGGACCCGAAGAGATGCATGTTTTTTTGTTGGATAACGGAAGAACAAATTTATTTACTAAAGACGATCAGTTTGAAGCTCTTAAATGTATCAGATGTGGAGCTTGTTTGAATGTTTGTCCTATCTATAAAAATATTGGAGGTTATACATACAATTCAACTTACAGTGGGCCAATAGGTTCGATTATTACTCCTCATTTTAAGGGAATGAAGGAATTCAAACATTTGAGTTTCGCTTGTACACTTTGCGGCAAATGTACCGAGGTTTGCCCAGTAAAAATCGATATTCACAAGTTGTTGCTTTATAACAGACGCGATGCTGTTAATAGCGGCTATAGTAATTCAAATGAAAAGCTTGCAATGAAAGCTTTTGAATTAGTAATGAGCCATCGTAATTTACTAAATACAGCACCTGTTAAATTAAAGAACAAGATGGTTAATCTTGGAGGGAAAAAAATTTGGGGCAAATGGCGTGAATTACCTCAAATAAAAGAATCATTTAATAAGCAGTGGAAGAATAAAAAATAGATATTTTTCAAAAACAACCTTGTGTTTTTAAAGTTAAATATTTGGGACAAATATTATTTAATGGATAGAGATATACATTCTAAATTTAAGTTATTGAAGGAATCATCAAGTCGCAACCTTTTAATTGTTCGATGAGCCATACAGGTTGGTAAAACATATAGTATTGTTGAATTTTTACCCATTTATTATGCTGCAAATATTGCTGTAAAATAGATAAATCAGATATAAGCCAATGCAACAGAACAATATAAAACCCTATTTGTGTGCATATTACATTCATAAGGCATTTTAATAGTGATATGTAATATACGAAGTAATGTTACTACTCATCTGTAGAAGGAACTAAATTTTAAACAAATGCCACAGATTGGAGAGAAGTATTTTTCACAGAAAGACAAACAAAGCTTATTTAATCTGTGGATATTAAATATCTAATATTACCTTTTCAAAATACTTAGGAATTTTACAATCCCAGTTATAGGTATGCTTAATTTTTAACCTTAGTTCATCAGATGATTGTGGTTCTCCATGTATGATAAATACTTTTTCAGGCTGGTTTTTAATATCCGACATCCAATCAAGTAATTCATTTTGGTCGGCATGAGACGACATTGTTTTAATATGCTTGATTGCAGCTTTTACAATTAAAAAATTTCCATGAATCTTTATATCATGACCACCTTCGCTAAGTCTTCTACCTCGTGTACCTAAAGCCTGATATCCGGGTAATACAAAAGTTGCATTGGGGTTACCAATATGTTTTTCGAGGTAATGTAAAATTCTTCCTCCGTTCATCATACCGCTACCGGCAATTACAATCTTCGGACTATTGTCTGAAGCAAGTCGATAAGTCTCTTTAATGGAACTTACCATTTTTACATCGTTAAATATTTCTTTAAACTTTCCTTTATCAAGACTAAGCCAATTTTGATACTTTAAAAATAATTTACTTACATCAACTCCCATTGGACTGTCAAGATAAATTGGAAAATTAGGAATTTTCCCTTCTTTTTTTAATTTCCATATCTCAAACATAAAATCTTGTGCCCTATCAACTGCAAAGCTGGCAACAAACAGAGGTCCGCTTTGATTTACCGAGTGATCAATGATTGTTTGTAATATATCATTTGTCGATATTTTAGGATGTAACCTGTCGCCATAAGTTGATTCTACAAGAAGGAAATCGGCTTTATCGGGTTTTTCGCGGTGAACAAGCATTGGGTCATTAGGTCGCCCGATATCACCCGAAAAGACAAAGCGTTTATTTTTAATATCTAACTCAATAAATGAAGCACCGAGAATATGGGCATTTTTCCTGAATCTGAATTTAATTTTATCATTGAGCTTGATAAATATTTCAGGATCTTGTGGTGAGAATAGAGGAAGCGTTTTTTCAACATCCTTTATATCATATAAAGGTTTTGCCGGTTTATGTTTAGTGTATTTGTGTTTATTTGCGTGCTCGGCATCCTCTTCTTGTATTTTTGCACTGTCTTTTAATATAACCTCTGCAATATCGGCTGTGGGTTCGGTACAGTAGATGGGACAATTTAAACCTTGATTAACCAAACGGGGTAAATAGCCTGTGTGGTCGAGGTGTCCGTGTGTTAAAAGTACAGCATCGATTTTTGCAGCCGGAAAAGGAATATTATTCCAGTTTCGTTCCCTTAATTCTTTTATACCCTGAAACAATCCACTGTCAATCAAAATGTGGTAGCCATCAATAGCAAGTAAATATTTTGAGCCTGTAACAGTTCCTGCTGCTCCAAAAAATTGAATATAATTTTCGTTTTGTGTATCCATGAGTTTATTTTATTAGTGCCAATAAAAGTAATAAAAATTATTTAAGTAATCATATTAGCTCATTTCGCCACTTATTGATTTATTCAAATATTTGATTATTTCTTCATGATTATTCAAATTTCCGAGTAATAACATAAGTTTAGTCAGAGCAGCTTCAGTAGTAATATCGTTTCCTGAAATTACACCTGCTTCAAGTAAAGTAAGTGAAGTTTCGTAACGTCCCATTTCAACACTTCCGGCACTACATTGGGTTACATTCAAAACAATTATACCCTTTTTTATTGCTTTTTTGATTGGTGAAATAAACCAGTTTCCGCTAGGTGCATTTCCTGAGCCGAATGTTTCAAGCACTACGGCTTTTAAACCTTTGGTATTTAACACAGCTTCAACAACATTTTTAGTTATACCCGGGAATATTTTCAGAACAGCCACATTTCTGTCTAACTTTGTATATATCTTTATATTATTGTCGTTTATAGGATAGTGTATTACAGGATATTTATATTTTATACGAATACCTGCTTTTGCCAAACGCGGATAATTATCCGATTTAAAAGCATCGAAATGTTCTGCATTATATTTTGTGGTTCGGTTAGCCCTGAATAGTTGATTTTCAAAATAAATACATACTTCCGGTACCATTGCCTGATTATTTTTCTTTGATGCGGCAATTTCTATTGATGTAATAAGGTTTTCTTTTCCATCGGTACGTAGCACCCCCACAGGTAATTGAGAGCCTGTGAATATTACCGGTTTAGATTGGTTTTCGAGCATAAAGCTTAATGCCGATGCTGTATAAGCCATTGTATCTGTTCCATGCAGAACAACAAAGCCATCGTATAAATGATAATTTACTTTAATAATTTTGGCTAATTTTATCCAAACTTTTGGTTCAATATCTGATGAGTCAACTAAGGGGTCGAAGGTAATTGTATCAATTTTATATGAGAATATTTTAAGCTCAGGAATTTGTTTCAGAATATGATCGAAATCGAAAGGCGACAGCGAACCGGTACGTGGGTTTTGCACCATTCCAATTGTTCCGCCTGTGTATATTATTAAAACTGAGTTTTTTTTAGTTTGAGTCATAATTATTTACAATATTGTTGAATTGCTGCTGCCGCTTGTTTAAAGCCAAGATTGCTTGCTTTATGCAAATCATTGCAGCCTCCGTTTTTATCTCCTTTGCCTATTTTTGCTATTCCTCTATTAAAATATGCATAATTAAAGTTTGGTTTATATCTCAATGTGAAGTTAAAATCTTGAATTGCTTCATTATATTTTTTAAGATTAAGATAAACAACACCACGGTTAAGATATGCATCAGGATTATTAGGTTGAAGCCTCACGGCAGTATTCAAATCCTTAACAGCATTTTCAAAATTTCCGGTTCTTGCTTTTGCAATTCCGCGAGAAATATATGCTTTGATATTATTTTGCTTAAGTTCAATATACTTATCAAAATCACTTATTGCTCCAGCAAAATTACCTGCATTTGATTTGGCATCTGCCCTATTAAAATAGGCTTGTGAAAAATCAGGGCGTAATTTTATTGCATAATCGTACATCTGAAATGCTTTATCAAACATTTTTAGTTTAGCATATGAAATACCAATATTATTATAGCAAAATACAGAAGAGGGGTTATATTTAATAGCTTTTTTATAATCCTCAATGGCTTCTTTATGTTTATTCAAATTTTCGAGTGCAAGCCCTCTGTTGTTCCAGCAAACTGACGATTCGGGGTACTTTTTTACAGCATCGGTAAATAATGTTATACTATCTTTCCATACATCACTTCGCTTAAAGCTAACAGCTGATAAAATAATTACGTAAAGTGCTAATATGATGTACGCAATACTGCTGTTTGATTTTTTCTTTTCGATATACTTATCCAGATAAAAAGCCAAAATTGCAAAAAGCCCGATTGCCGGAATATAAACATATCTGTCGGCTGTAATAAAATCTCTTAAGGGCATAATTTGCAGAACAAGAGCAATATTCATTACAAAAAACATTATCCCGAAAGCAATTATTTTTTGTTTTTTTATTGATCGTAAAAATAACCAAGCAGCTCCAAGTACCGGAATTAAATATAGACTTAGAAAAACAGGAAACTCCTCTCCTACCTTGTTTGGATAAGGATGAAATGCCGAAAGTTTATATGGTATTATCAGCTGGATAATATATTGGGTAAAGGCATAACTTGCGTAAATAATTTGCTCGAAGAAAGGATATGATTTATCTTTTGTAAAAAACTCACCGGTACGACTTGAGTAAATTGTTACAATTCCCATTACTAATGCAAGTATAAGAAAAGGAAGTTTTTCGACAATAACTTTTTTACTAAGTAATTTACGCCCGTATAAATAATCAATGGCAATTAAGCTTAAAGACAATGTAACAGCCTGTTCTTTAGCCATAAACGATATAATAAACCACAGCATCGAAAGCCAGTAATATTTAAGCTTCTTTTTATTCAGGTAGTTGATATATGATATAAGCGAAGCCAGAAAAAACATAGTAAACAGCACTACTTTTTGGGCAGAAATCCAGGCAACAGCTTCCGATTGCATTCCGTGGATAGCGAATAATACACCGACAATTATTGAGATATTAAGTTTTCGAAACATTATCTGCATCAGCCAAAAAACCAATGCAATATTTATTAAATGAAAAAGAAGGCTGCCAATATGAAATACAACAGGATTATTATTACCTATATGATATTCAGTTCCTAAAATCAATGTACTTACAGGTCCGTATTGTCCTTTATAGAACTCCGTAAAAAGAGCCGGAATTGTTGATAAAGACAAATTTGTGATTTGTGGGTTTTCATAAACATACCAATCATCGTCCCAGGCAACAAAGCCATTGTTTAAAGCCGGACTAAATACTATAATACTAAGAACAAATATTCCGGCTAACCACATTACAGATTTTTTGTTAAAAGGCTTATGCTGTAAAGTTTCAGTATGTTTTTTTATTTTTCGTCTTTTATTCACGTTTTTCTATTTTATATATTTCGTGTCTCAGTCTTCAACTACAAAGTGCAATCAACCAAAATTAATCACTTCAAGACTTCCAACTTAAAAATCAACTATACGCTCCTGTCCAATGAAAATATATTATTCTTGCTAAATCGAAAAGCATTCCCATGCCATGTTGAACCACTTTTACAGTATTGCTCTCGTTGCTTCGTAAAGTCACAGGCAAACGCTTAATTGAGTATCCTCTTTTTACGGCAATTGATATTATTTCAACATCAAAAGCAAAACGGTTTATCTTACCAACAGAGAACAGGTCTTTAGCAATTTCTTTTTTAAAACCCTTCATTCCACATTGTGTATCGTATAATCCTGCGGTAAAAATCCGGCTTACAATAGCCGAAAACACATCACTACCCAATTTTCTTACAGTACTTATCTTGGTATAATAACTTGATTCCGGTAAATTCCTGTCGCCAACTACAATATCAAATCCGCTATCTGTCGAATTATTCTCAAGATGATTCATAAATCGTAAAAATGCCTCGTACTGAAAAGGAATATCAACATCAGTAAAGATACAATAGTCACCTGTTGATTTCATTACACCTTTTCTAACAGCCGAACCTTTACCTGTATTTTTTTCATTCTCAATAAAGATACAACCAAGTGCAAGTACTGTTTTTTTAGTTTTACCATTATCGTTTGAGCCATCATCAACCACAATTATTTCGTGCTCAATATCATTTTTATTCAAGAAATTGATAAAAGGAGGAAGCTGATTCTCTAATATTTGTGCACCTTTATATGTTGGTAAAATTATACTTAGCATTAAATAGACTTTTGTATATTGATTTATGCAAAACTAATAATAATTATTGAAGTCAGCTTTTTAAATAATATCTTCAAATATCTATTTTAATTATTGCAAAAGAAAATGTCATGAGCTATTCTTCTCTAAAAATGAGTATTAAGGATTGACATATCATATTTTCACGTTAAGACTGAAATTAAAAAGACGGAATTATAACTATTTATTAAAACAAGTTTGTTGTAATAAATTTAAAGGTACATTTGTATTACGATTAATTGAATAAAAGGGAAACATTTTTTGATGGATAAAAACACAGAAAATAAGTATAGCAAATACACAAAGATTGAGGGTAGAATGTCGTTGATATTGAATCTTCTTTTATTTGCGGTTAAATATTGGGCAGGAGTAGTATCCGGTTCTGTTGCTATGATTGCCGATGCCTGGCATACATTATCCGATTCGGTTACATCGCTTATTGTTTTGCTAGGAGCAAAGGTGGCAGATAAACCTCCCGACGAAGAACACCCCTTCGGACATGGTAGAGCTGAGCTAATATCAACAATCATTATTGGGGTATTACTGGCAATAGTGGGTGTTGTTTTTATCCACGACTCAATTGTTAAGCTTAACGAAAAACAGCCTGCTGATTTTGGTTTAATTGCAATTATTGTAACATCTGTTTCGGTAGTTGCTAAAGAAATAATGGCTTGGTTTGCAATAAAATATGGCAAGAAGGTTAATTCACATTCAATGGTAGCCGATGGCTGGCATCACCGTACAGATGCTTTATCTTCTTTGCTTATTCTTATAGGTATTTTCTTTGCTGATATTTATTGGTGGATGGATGGTATTTTAGGAATAGGCGTTGGATTATTTATTTTAGTTACAGCATATAAAATATTAAAAGATACAATAAACCCGCTTATTGGCGAAGGACCTGATGAAGAGTTAAGAGAAAACCTAGAAAAAATATCTGCAGAAGTGTATCATGAAACATTACATATACATCATATCCATGTACATAAATACGGTAACCACACGGAGTTAACCTTTCATATTCGTTTGTCGGGAAAAATGAATTTAAGAGATGCAAACAAAATTACTTCAAAACTGGTTCGTTTAATACGTAAAAAACTTAAGATATCGTCAACAGTGTTTATTGATGCTTACGAAGAAAACCAAAAGTTTCAGATAATAAGATTTAATTACGACGATGAGTTTCACTTTATACAAGCTTCGAACATTAGAAAAAAAGTATTTGTCGAAGAGCAAGAGGTAGACCGTGATTTAGAATTTGATGGATTAGACAAATATTGCCAGCACTACCTGGTATTTGACAATAATAGAGCAATTGCAACTGCTCGATGGCGAAAAACCGATAAAGGTATTAAGATTGAGCGTTTTGCAGTACTTAAAGAATATAGAAATGAAGGTGTTGGTAAATTTATGTTGCACACAATGATAAATGATTTAGATAGTTTAGATGTTATGTTCTATCTTCATGCTCAAGAAAGTGCAGTTAAGTTTTACGAGAAGTTTGGTTTTAGAATAGAGGGAGAGCAGTTTATCGAGGCAAATATTGTTCACTATAAAATGTGTTATTAATAAAATAAGATTTTGAATTCAATAAAAAAACTTGCAAGCGAAACAGTAATTTACGGACTTGGAACAATTGCTCCTCGCTTGCTTAATTATTTATTGCTTACACCTTTTTACACAAGCATATTTCAACAAAGCGAATATGGTGTTGTGATAGAGCTATATGCTTATGTTGCCTTGGTAATGGTAATACTTACTTTTGGCATGGAAACAACATATTTCAAATTTGCGTCCACCGAAAAAGATAAAAATAAGGTTTACAGTACAGCCGCTTTATTCCTTCTTGCAGCATCTGTAATATTTATATTTGTAATAAATATTTTTACACCCGATATTGCCAATAAGTTAAGTTATTCCAATCATCAGGAGTATTTTATTTGGCTTGGTATTATTTTGGGTATCGATGCTTTTTTATCAATTCCCTTTGCCCGTCTTAGGCATGAGAACAGAGCCGTACATTTTACCGTAATAAAGATTTTAAATATATTAACAAACATCGGATTCAATCTGTTGTTTTTTGTTTATTTACCCGATGCTTATAAAAACGGTTCCGATACGTTTTTATTAAAATTGTATAACCCCGAAATTGGTGTAGGTTACGCTTTTATTGCTAATTTAATTGCTTCGGTATTTACATTTGTTTTATTAATTCCGGAAATCTTTAAAATACGATTAGAGTTTGATCTTAAGCTGTTTAAACATATGTTGAAATACGCCTATCCTCTTGTAATTATTGGAATAGCGGGTATGATAAACGAAGTGTCGGATAAGTATTTTTTAAGGTTCTTTTTAACTATTCCGGATGCAATACAGGACAAAAACGATTATATAACAAGTGTGATTGGGGTTTATGGGGCAAACACCAAAATAGCGGTGCTAATGACCATATTTATTCAGATGTTTAAATTTGCCGCCGAACCTTTTTTCTTTTCGCAAGCCAAAGAGAAAAACTCAAAAAAAACATATGCCGATGTGATGAAGTATTTTATAATTTTCGGCTTATTGATTTTTCTTGGCGTAATGTTATTTCTCGATATAGTAAAGTATTTTATCGACTCTAAGTTTCATGAAGGATTATTTATCGTTTGGATTATTCTATTAGCCAATTTATTTCTGGGGATATTCTATAATTTATCGGTATGGTATAAGCTTACCAGCAAGACAGCTTATGGTGCTGTAATAGCAATAACAGGAGCTGCCATTACTATACTTATAAACATAATATTTGTTCCCAAGCTTGGCTATACTGCTTCTGCCTGGGCACGTTTCTCATGTTATTTTGCAATGATGATTATTTCATACTTCTGGGGTCGGAAGATATTTTATATAAATTATGATTTGAAGTCTATTTTTAGATACATTTTTATTGCTTTACTGATATTTATTATAAGTATGTTTAATAATATTGAAACAGAATATTTAAAACTTATGTTAAATGCAGTTTTATTTTTATCTTTCGTTATACTGATATATTTATTTGAAAAGAAATCCTTAAATAAAATAATAAGCGAAACACATAAATAGCCCGAATTAATATTGCCAAAGTCTTTTTCAACTATTTTTGCTTGACTTGTTACTAGTATCTACTATAATCAAGTATTATCTTTCATGTGGGTTAGAATTGCATGTTTATGCAATAAAGATGTAAGGTTTTATACAATTTACACTACAACATGAAAACCGACTGTGTTAAAATGTTTCCTGAAAGAATGAAATTTTATAAGCCTCCGATAAATTCAAATATTTATAATGCAATAGAAATTCTTGAAAAATAAAATAGCAAACACACAGTTGTAAGCATATCCCGATTTTCGGGAAGAGCTTCCGCTTTTTCATCCCAAGTAACCGCCTTTATAGGTGGTTTAAGGATTGCCCATGCAAAAAAACAAAATAAGTTTGTGCTTAGTTGATAGGTTGGTGTAAATTGATAAGGAATGAAGATTAGAGCTAATAGATAGAATGACAAATAAACATGGACGAACATCAGCAATAACTAAACATTCGTCTCGCCGGTACTTCGATAAACTCTGCAACAAGGCCGGAGATGAATGCAATGTTGATTAATCCGGATTTACTGGTTGAATCTACCAGGTGAGAAAATCTACAAAAATTGCAAGCTAATGAGATATTATTGTACCTTTGAAAGTTAAAGGAGCTTATTGCGGAGACAGCCATTATGTGCAAGCTAGACAGCGATACTGTAATGACATAAAAGTATAACTTTTGGTCATTACGATATTTTTTGCATCTTTGTAGAAAAAAGATAATGTATCAAAGAACACTTGAAGAAATTATAGAAAATAGAATTGGAAGTGGGAAAGCGATAATTATAGTTGGAGCAAGACAAGTTGGAAAAACAACACTAATTAGGAATTTGTTGAAAGAAAAAGAATATTTATTTTTTGATGCAGATGACCCAATTATCAGACAATTATTAACAAATCCAAATACAGAACAGATTCGAACATTTTTAGGTGATTATAAAACTGTATTTGTTGACGAGGCACAGAGGATTGATGGAATAGGCTTAACTTTAAAAATAATAACAGACCAATTTAAAGATGTTCAGCTATTTGTTTCAGGCTCTTCATCGTTTGATTTAGGAAATAAGTTGAATGAGCCGTTAACAGGAAGAAAGTGGGAGTATGAATTATTTCCAATTTCATGGGAAGAGTTTGAAAAGAAAGAAGGATTTATAAAATCAGAACAGCAACTTGAAAATCGTATATTATTTGGGTTTTATCCCGAAGTATTAAATAACCAAGGAAAAGAAAGAGTAATTCTAAAAAATCTTGTTAGTAGCTATTTGTATAGGGATATTTTAGCATTTTCGGAAATTAGAAAGCCTGAAATTCTTGATAATTTGCTTTTAGCTCTTGCATTACAAATAGGAAGTGAAGTTAATTATAATGAACTTGCACAAACAGTAGGTGTAAATAAAGTTACTATTCAGAAATATATTGAGATTCTTGAAAAAGGATATATTATTTTTCGTTTGAACAGTTTTAGTAGAAATATCAGAAATGAAATTAAACGAAATAGGAAAATATATTTTTATGATAATGGTATAAGAAATATGATAATAGGTAATTTTAATCAATTAAAATTACGAGTGGATACAGGTGCACTTTGGGAAAATTTTTTAATTTCAGAAAGAGTAAAGCAAAATGCTTATAAAGATACATTTGCAAGAATGTATTTTTGGAGAACAAAACAACAACAAGAGATTGATTTTGTAGAAGAAAAAGATGGGAAAATAACAGGGTTTGAATTTAAGTGGAATTCTAAATCCAAAGTAAAATTGCCGGAAACATTTGTTAAGTCATATAATGCTGACACAAAAGTGATTAATAAGAATAATTTTAGAGAATTTGTTACGATAAAATAGCCGATGCCTAACAACTAAGCATTTGTCTCGCCGGTACTTCGACTAAGCTCAGTTCCAAAACCATATATGAATGCAATATTGATTAATCCAGATTTACTGGTTGAATCTACCAAGGTGGAAGAATCTATAAAAAACGAAACCAAATAGTAAAACGAAATACCTCTAAAAGCTGTGTAGGCTGCGAGCTAAGACCCAGATATACTGGCTATAAAAATGAATAATAATAGAATGAAGTATTTATCAAGAAGCAATTGAGGTAATGCAAAAAGGGTAAACGAAAATAAGAGTACTACAAATTATGACAACAGATAGCAGATCATCTTATGATATCTATCTGGATAGGTACAAGAAAAAATTAGTTTTTACTCGCTCGCTTCTGTCCATTTCTACAGTTGGGGAAGTCCACTCACATTGCACATATTGGCAAATCACACACCAACCAACAACCTAAATTTGCAAAGAGCTATTTTACCCTTCACTCCTCTCTAATTAATGGCAATAAACATTATTTGCTGCCGTAATATAGTTTTATTATCTTTGTCCTTTAAAAATTTGATTATCAGAGATAAGAAGTTACATATCGACCAATTAGAAGAGAGATTTAATAAAGCTAATTACTTTACAACAAAAGACATTAGTGAATTTTATCTTTCATTAGACCCTCTTGTTAAAAAAACTACTATTAATTGGAGAGTGTATGCCTTAGTTCAAAAAGGTATATTAACTCGCATTGGAAGAGGAAAATTTTGTTTAGGTTCTAATAATATATTTTTACCAGAATTAAACAGAAAAGAAAAGGTAATATACGACAAACTAAGGTCTGAGTTTCCATTTGTTCAAATTTGTGTATGGAATACAAAAATACTGAATGAATTTATGCAACATCAACCCGGCAATTTTCAGATAATAGTTGAAGTTGAAAAAGAAGTAGCTCAATCTGTTTTTTATTTCCTTAAAGAATTGAATTATCCTGTCTTCATTAAGCCTACAGAGGAAATATTAGAAAAGTATTTGCCCACAGATAAGGAAGCAATAATAATTAAATCTTTAGTATCAGAATCACCACTACAAGAAAATGGCAATATTAGAACAGTTACTATTGAGAAATTATTGGTAGACATATTTTCTGATACAATTATTTTTTCAGCTCAACAAGGTGCTGAACTTAGAACTATTTTTCAAGAAGCATTTAACAAATACACTGTTAACCACAGTAAAATGCTTCGATATGCAAGTAGAAGAAGAAAAAAAGAAAATTTTCAAGAGTATTTAAGTACTATTCAAATTTACGGCAACAAAACAGATAATGCTGCCAAATTATAGAATATGATAGATAAGAATAAAATCAATATAGATTGGATTAGTCAAGTATCTAAGCAGAATAGAAAATCAGACAAAATTTTGGTTGAAAAAGTTATTCATGCTTTACTATTGCTTGAAGGTTTAGTAGTGCAAGAAATTCCGTTTGTGTTTAAAGGAGGTACAGCATTAATGTTACATCTAAATTATTCAAAAAGGTTATCCATTGATATCGATGTCATTTTGTCCGAAGAAGTTGAAGGGTTTGACGATATTCTTAAAAAAATTGTCGTTGAACAAGGTTTTACAAAATTAGAATTACAACATAGGAGTACAAATACTAAAATCAAAAAAGAACACTACAAATTTTTCTATACTCCAATACACAAATCGAATAAAGAGGAAGAATACGTGCTTCTTGATATTCTTTTTGAAGAGGTTGGCTATGCAAATGTAATTAAGATTCCGATTCAATCATCTTTTGTGCCGCTTGAAGGAGACCCAGTTGCAGTAAAGGTTCCATGTTTGGAAGATATGCTAGGTGATAAACTAACAGCTTTTGCTCCGAACACAACTGGTATTCCATATTTCAAGAAGAAAGACAGTATGAGTATGGAAATCATTAAGCAGCTTTACGATATTGGTAATCTATTTGATGTTGCAAAGGATTTAGAAATAATTAAGACCACCTTTTTCACATTTGCTGAAACTGAACTAACATACAGAGCTATAGATGAGTTAACAGCGAATGATGTATTGGAAGATATTTATCAAACCTCATTAAATATTGTAACAAGAGGTGCTGATGGTAAAGGGGACTTTGAACAATTACAACTTGGAATTAGAAGAATTACCGGATTCATATTTTCCGAGAGTTTTCATTTAGAAAAAGCTATTATACTAGCATCAAAAGCGGCATACATTTCGATACTTATCAGAGAAGATACAGCTGTAATTGAGAGATTTGATAATCCCAAATTATTGAAAGATTGGCAGATTGGGGAGCCTTTGAATAACAAACTAAACAAATTGAAGAAATCTAATCCGGAAGCTTTTTTCTATTGGTTTAAAATTTACGAACTTATTATACAGACTGAATAGATGGGAAGATCAATAGTATATTTTGTAGATAACAAAACCAATATGGCTAAATTCATAAAAACTTGAGTCCGGCAGGCACTCCTGTACAGCGTGTAGTATATATTATTGACTTACTTCATTCCTATCGAGGAAACTTCAACTTGATTTTAACAGATTTGAAAAGCACATTAATTATCAAACCAAATGTATAGCTAGCCTATACAGCCAAGCACATTCTGATAAAATCGGGAAGAGCTTACCCTACCAACGTAAGGAAGAAGAAACAACGAAACGACAACACCTATGCATTCATCTCGCCGGTACTTCGACTAAGCTCTGCAACAATGCCGAGATTAATGCAGTGTTGACCGATTCGGATTTATAGGGATTACTTAAAATTTTTTGTGTCTTTCAGCAGTTCCATAATAATACCTTAGGCTATCTTTTTTTAAGAAAAACGGCTGCAAATATTATTATATTTTTTTAAGATTGATTTATGCAAAGAATGAGTATTTTAGCAGGTTTAATATTTGTTTAATGTATGTGTAATTATAAAGAAGTAAATAAATGATAATTAAGATAGTTAATAAATCAAAACATAGTTTACCAAAGTACAGTACCAAACACTCTGCGGGGATTGATCTCAGAGCTAATATCAACGAAGGGATTGAGCTAAAGCCTCTGGAGCGAAAGCTTATACCGACCGGATTGTTTATTGCTTTACCTGTTGGATACGAGGCACAGGTGCGTCCACGTAGCGGGCTGGCTCTTAAAAAAGGATTGTCAGTATTGAATTCGCCAGGTACTATTGATGCTGATTATAGAGGCGAGATAGGGATAATACTTATTAATTTAAGTAATGAGCCTGTTCTAATTGAAGATGGTGAAAGAATTTGTCAGATGGTAATTGCAAAACATGAACAAGTTGAATGGGAACAGGTTGATATTCTTGAAGAAACTGATAGAGGCGAAGGTGGTTTTGGGCATACCGGAACTAAGTAATTAATCCCTATAAAATACTAATGACAAAGAACTTACTAAATATCAATTATAAAATTCTCACTATTGTTTTAAGTCTGATTATTTTGGCTTCATGTGGAAGTATTAAGTCAACTTCAAAGGTAAAAGCTGTTGATAATGATATTGCCGAAAAGCAGGAAATGGAATTTAGCTTTTATTTTATTGATGGAAACAAATATAAGACACTTGGCTATTTTCCTGAAGCAAAAACAGCTTTTTCCAAATGTCTTGAAATAAAACCAAATTCGGCAGCCGTCAATTACGAATTGGCAAATATTGAGCTTTATCAGGAAAACTACCTCGATGCATTGAGCTATGCTAAAAAATCTGCTAAAGTAGATGAGGATAATATCTGGTATCAATTACTTTATGCTAATCTGTTAATTAAAACGGGCGAGAGAAAAAAGGGATATAAATTATACAACAGGCTTATTGACGATTATCCGAAAGATAAGCAATTGATGCTCGACCTTGTTGGCTATTATTCAGCCGATAAAAAGAATTATTCAAAAGCAATTGATTTACTTAACAGGATAGAATCACGCTTTGGAGTTTCTGAAGAATTATTTATTCAAAAAGAAGCTATTTATTCAAAACTGGGGCAACAAGAAAAGATTGTTGAAGAATTGGAAAAGCTAATTGAAGCTTATCCTGATAATATTAACTATCTTGGCATTTATGCAGAGTATTTATTGAATATTGGCGAAAAGGAAAAGGCCTTTAATACTTATCAAAAACTTTTTAAGCTTGACCCCGATAATGCATTAGCTCATATTTCTGTAGGAAAATATTATTTAAACATTGGTGATAAACAAAAGGCAATGAGCGAATTTGTTGAGGGAATAAGCAATAGTCAACTTGATATTAAGCCAAAGGTAGATCTTATAATCTCACTTTCGAAGTATTATAAAAAGTACTTAAGTGATGAGGAAATTTATAGTTTGGTTAATCTTATTTGCGAAACACACCCCGACGAACCTAATGGACATGCTCTTAAAGTAGATTATTTAATTAATAGAAAAAGGTATGCGGAAGCAAGAAATGAACTTTTGATAATTCTTAAAACAGATAAAGAAAACTATTTGGTGTGGAAGCAGTTGTTGATTGCTGATGCCGAGCTTATTGATTATACAGCAATGTACGATGACAGCAAAAATGCAATAGATTACTTCCCGAATTATCCGAACTTTTTCTTGTATAATGGATTTGCTTGCGAGAAACTAAAGAAATATAATGAGGGCATTGAGATTCTTGAAGCAGGATTGGATATAATTATTGACCAGCCAAAATTAAAAATACAGTTTTTATCAAGCTTAGCTGAAATGTATTATAAAACTAAGGAGTATCAAAAAGCCTTTAAGAGTTTTGATAAAGTCCTTGAGCTTGACCCGGATAATATCTCTGTCCTAAACAACTACAGCTATTATTTGTCTTTACGTAACGAAAAGCTTGAGAAGGCGGTAGAGATGGCAAAGAAAGCTGTATCAATAGAAGAAAACGACACATATCTCGATACCTATGCTTGGGCATTATATAAAAATGAAAAGTTTAAAGAAGCTCTGGTGATTATTGAAAAGGCAATTGCAAAGGGAGGAGATAAAAGTGCTGTAATTGTTGAACATTACGGCGATATCCTTTATAGAAATAATAAAAAAGAAGATGCAATGATTCAATGGGAAAATGCGTTGAAACTAGGTGCAGATACAGACAAATTAAAAGAAAAAGTTAAAAGTGGGAATTTAGTTGATTGATGAGTAAACGAAAGATATACATATTGCTATTGCTTTTTGTTACTGTTTTTAGCAGCTGCAAAAGTCACTTTATTTTAAGTAATGAGGCAAAAAAAGATTTTAATAATGAAGTGATAAATAAATTATCTGATGACTTTTTAAAATTTGAAACCTTTTCTTCTAGACTAAAAATAGAAGGCGAATTGAATGGTGAAAATCAAAAGTTCAGAGGTTCATTAAGAATTAGGCGTGACAGTATAATTTGGATTTCTATTAATCTACCTACCGGCTTACCGGTTGCTAAAATGGTATTTGAGAAAGATAGCGTTAAAATATTAGACCGTATTAATGATAAATTGTACGAGGGTAATTATAATTTCTTAGAAAAAAAATATGGTTTGAAGGTGGGGTATTCATTACTTGAGTCGGCTCTGCTTAACGAGATAAGCGATTGTAATGATGAAGGATATGAAACAAATAGAAAATTAATTACTTATGACGACTCTTTATTGATTAATTGTGTTGTTAGTAAAAACAAAATGCCCGTATTTGTTATTGATTATCTGGTTGACAAGATGATTAATAAAATTGTGAGAACAAAAATTACTGATACAGCTAAGGAGTTTATTATTGATTATTCGGATTTTGACAAAGAAGGTGAAAAGATATTCCCGAAAGGGATGGAAATTTTACTTGAATTGAATAAAAAAAGTTTGAATCTTGACATCAATTTAAGCAAAATACATTTAGATAAAAGTCAAAAATATCCCTTTAAAATATCAAAAAAGATTACTGTAATAAAGTATTAAGGTGGAGAATACTCAAAACATATTAAAGAATACTGTAACAATACTGATAGTAGCATTATTAGTGCTTGTATCATTTGCGGCAAGTTCTCAAAAGGTAAACGACCTTGAAAAACAAAGACGTAAAATGCTGGCTGATATTGAGTATGCTAATAAGTTGCTTAAGAAAAACAGCAAAGAAAAACAGACAAGCGTCAATCAGTTATTGATATTAAAAAATAATATTAAAAGTAGAGAAGAGTTAGTACTCAGTTATAAAACAGAGATGCGAATAATTTCAAATGAAATATCGGATAAAGAAAAGGAGATTGATGAAATTGAAGCTGAGATAAATACAATTAAGAAAGAATATGCAAAACTGATTTCTTCTGCTTATAAAAACAGACATAGCTATGATACCTGGATGTTTTTATTTTCGTCAAAAGATTTTAATCAGGCTTATCGCAGACTAAGATATTTGCAAGAATTCAGTGATTACAGAAATAAACAGGTTGAGCTAATATCAGAACAGGAAGAGGTTTTGAAAAAGCAAATAGAAGAACTGAACAACGAAAAAGCAAAAAAGATAGAACTTATTGAGCAAGAAAAGGAAGAGCAACAAAAGCTTTCAGCAGAAAAAGAAAAAGTTAATGGTTATATTTCTAATTTGAAAAAGAAAGACCGCGAATTACGCAAGGAAATAAAAAAACGAAAAAGAGAAGCTAAGCAAATTAAAAAAGCGATAGATAGAATTATTGCCGAAGAAAAAAGAAAACGTGAAGAAGCTTTAAAGAAGAATAAACCGGTAGGGAAATTTGCTTTAACCCCTGAAGAAAGTTTAATCTCTAAAAATTTTGGACTAAACAAGGGTAAATTTCCTTGGCCTACTCTCAGAGGTATGGTAACCGAAAGCTATGGAGAACATAATCACCCTGTTTTAGCCGGTATTAAAACATTTAATAACGGTATAGATATTAGTACAGACGAGGGCTCTGAGGTAAGGGCAATTTTTGATGGTGAGGTGAGAGATGTATGGGCAATTCAAGGACGTAATATGGCTGTGATTATTAAGCATGGTGAGTTCTTTAGCGTGTATCAGAATTTAAGCAATGTTAAGTTAAAACCGGGAGATAAGGTTAAAAGTAAAGAAGTAATAGGTATTGTTTTTACTGACAATAGTGACGGTAAAAAGACAGTTCTACATTTAGAAATTTGGAAAGGCAGTTCAAGGCAGGACCCATCTTTGTGGTTAGCCAGAAAATAGTAAAATAATGAATGATAGTTTTAATATACTAATTGAAAAATTAGACCAATTTATACGAAAATATTATAAAAATCAGATAGTGAAAGGATTAATTCTTTCGGTCACGATTTTAATATTATTTTATCTTACAATATTTACAGCTGAGTATTTTGGTCATTTCTCTATTAAATTCCGCACAGCTTTATTTTTTACAGCTTTACTTATTAGTATTGCTGTCTTTGTTAAGTTTATTCTTATTCCTCTTTTGGGTTTCTTTAAGATTGGAAAAATTATTTCGCGAAAACAAGCCACTTACATTATTGCACGCCATTTCCCTGATGTACAGGATAAGCTTTTGAATACAATTGAATTACACAATTTAAGTGATGATAAATATTCGAGTGAGCTTATTCTGGCAAGTATAGAACAAAGAATCAGTAAGTTAAAGCCAATCCCTTTTGTTAATGCCATAAACATAAAAGCTAATTACAAATTGTTTCGTTATATGGCAATTGCAGTTGTTCTAGTGTTGCTGATATATGTTTTTAGCCCATCAATAATTTCCGAAGGCTCCGAAAGAATTATTAAGTACAACAAAGAATATGTTAAGCCTGCCCCTTTCGAATTTATTTTGCAAAACGATTCACTTTATATTGAAAAGGGAAATGATTTTAAATTAAGAATGAAAATAACCGGGGACTATGTTCCGCAAGACGCCTACCTGACGTATAGTCGCAATAAATTCTTAATGAAGAAAATTGACAATTCAAATTTTGAATATAACTTCAGAAATGTAAATAATTCGTTTGAATTTTATTTTGAGGCGAGCAATATTGTTTCCACAAAGTACAAACTAAATGTTCTGCCCTCTCCTACTATTATAAATTTCACAGTTGATGTTGATGTTCCTGCATATACAGGCGAAAGTGACAGGATAATTGAAAATATTGGTGATATAACTATCCCTCAAGGCTCGAAAGTTAAATGGAGCTTTTCTACTAAAGATATTGAGAATTTGGATATTTTATTTGGTAAGGAAATTATTTCCTGCGATAAAATGCGTGATGCCGAGACCTTTGAATTTGAAAAGAGATTTGTCGAAAGCTCTTCATATAGCATAAATGTATCAAATCGTTTTGTTAAGAAAAAGAGATTTGTAAAGTATATTGTAAATGTAATTCCCGATTTATATCCGAATATTAATGTTGCTTCTGTGCAAGATTCATTAAAGCCTTTTATATATTATTTTATGGGTAATATAAGTGATGATTATGGCTTCTCAAATCTTACATTTCAATATAATATTGATGATGAAAAAGATACGATTATTGAAATCCCCTTTCCCAAAAATAGCCTAAGCAGTGAATTCTATTTTGCATTTGATTTTTCAAAGTATATCTTAACTGATGATAAAAAAGTGGAGTATTATTTTGAAGTATTTGACAATGACCGGGTAAATGGCTATAAAAGTACAAGGAGCAATATGTTTGTGTATAATATTCCATCAAAGCTTGAGATAGATTCAATGCTTGATAACTCTTCGGATAAAATGGAAAAATTAATGAAAGAGAGTAAGGATGTTGCCAAGCAGATGAAGGATGCAATGAAAAAGATGAAAGATAAAAGTTTTGAGGAAGAGATGTCAACATGGGAACAAAGTCAGATTATTGAAGATGTACTTGATAACGAAAAGAAACTTGAAGATTTGCTAAATGAGTTATCTGAAGAGAATCAGAAGAAAAATGAATTAGAGAATACATCAGATGAGCAAAAAAAGGATATTCTTGAAAAACAGGAAATGATTCAAGAGTTATTGGATAATTTACTTACTGATGAGTTAAAAGAATTGTTGGAAAAGCTTCGTAAGCTGCAAGATGAAATGAGTCCTGAAGACCTTAAGGAAATGTCTGAGGAAATGGACATGTCGCTTGATGATTTGCAAGACCAGTTGGATAAGAATCTTGAAATGCTGAAAAGATATGACCTTGAAGAGAAAATTAATAAAGACATAGACGAACTTAATAAATTAGCCGAGAAGCAGGAAGAGTTATCGGAAAAAGCCAAGGATAAAGATGCAAATAGCGAAGATTTGGCTAAAGAGCAACAAGAGCAGCAAAAGCAGTTTGACCAACTTAAGAAAGACTACGAAGAGCAGTTAAAGAAAAATGAGGAATTGGAAGATCCTATGAATCTTCAAGACTTTGAGGAACAGTTTGGCGAGATTGGTAAAAATATGGAAGAGGATAAGGAAAATCTGGATAAGGGGAAAAATAAAAAGGCCTCGAAGGGACAGCAAAAAAATTCTCAGCAAATGAAAAGCCTGGCTAAAGCAATGCAAAGTATGATGGAATCAAGTGGAAGCCAGCAAGCAATGGAGGATATGGACAATTTAAAGCAAATAATTGAAAATGTTGTGAGCTTTTCGTTTGACCAGGAAAGGATAATGAAAGAACTTGGTGAAATTGAACCAAGCAATCCTAAAATGAATACATTGATTGTGGAACAGCATAAAATCGAAGATGATTTTGTAATTATCCATGATTCAATAATGGCATTAGCCTCTCGTATTCCGCAAATAAGTTCTTTGGTAAACAAAGAGATAATTCAAATTGAAAAGAAGCTGAAAAAGCTCAATAATGAATTTGACGAAGACAGGAGAATAAATATTGCTACCAGAGAACAGCAATTTGTTATGACAAGTGCTAATAATTTGGCTTTGTTGCTCGGAGAAACAATGAAACAGATGCAACAGCAAATGAGCTCAGAAATGCAAGGGCAACAACAATGTCAAAAGCCGGGGAATGGAAAACCGAGTATGTCGCAAATGAAAGGCATGCAGCAGTCTTTAAAAAACCAAATTCAAGGACTTATTGATCAAATGAAAGAAGGTCAGGGCAATAAGTCAAAGATGGATAAACAGGCTTTAAATAAGCGTCTGGGGCAAATGCTTGCTCAACAAGAAATTTTTCAGAAAATGTTAAAAGAAATGGGTGGTAAATCCGGCATTAAGCCTGGAACTCAAAAATTATTAAACGAAATAAATCAATTAGTAAAGGATAATCAAAAGGAATTGGTTAATAAGCAGATAACACCTCGTTTAATGGAAAGACAAAAATTAATACTAAGTAGATTGCTTGAGGCAGAAAAATCAGAAAATAAAAGAGAGATTGAGAAAAAAAGAAAATCAAAAGAGAATAGAAAAGAGCTCATAAGCAATCCTGAAAAGTATTTTGAAAAAGGAAAAATGAAAGAGAATTTTAGTGAGTTGTTCGATAAAAATAACATTTCTCTTAAATCATATTACAAAAAGAAATATAAAAAGTATTTGCTAAATTTACAGAATAGTAAATAATTGTATTATTTGTATTTCAAAATTGAATGTAAAATGCAAATTGAATTTTTTGGCGAAGATGTTAAATTGCCTGATTTGAATTTTTCGATTGTGAAAGATTGGGTGTCTGTTGCTATTGAGAATGAAAAATATACTGTTGGGGATATAAATTTTATTTATTGCAGTGATGAGTATTTGTTGAAAATAAATAAACAATATTTGGAGCACGATTTCTTTACTGATGTGATAACTTTTGACTATTGTGAAGATTCAATAGTGTCAGGTGATATTTTTATGAGCCTTGAAAGAATTATTGAAAATTCAAAAATCTACTCCGATTCTATCAAAAAAGAATTATTGCGAATTATTATTCATGGCGTTTTGCATTTAGTTGGATTTAATGATAAAACCAATAATGAAAAGTTGGAGATGACAAAAAAGGAAAATTTCTATTTAGAATTATTTAATAAAATTGAAAATCCCAAATAAGGCCATTTATATAGCATATATTTAAATAAAATATTTTTGCAATAAATATTATTAAAAATTTGAGATATTAAAAATTTGCCTGTTTAAAATGAATCAAAAATTTGTGTTATGTTGCCATATTATGATGTTATAGTTGTTGGGGCAGGACATGCTGGTAGTGAGGCTGCTGCAGCTGCTGCCAATATGGGGTCAAAAGTTATGCTTATAACTATGGACCTGACAAAGATTGCTCAAATGTCGTGTAATCCTGCCATTGGTGGCATTGCTAAAGGTCAGATAGTTAGGGAGATAGATGCCATAGGTGGCTATACAGGTATTGTAGCTGATAAGTCTTCTATACAATTTCGAATGCTTAATAAATCTAAAGGTCCGGCAATGTGGAGCCCGAGAGCACAATGCGACAGAAGGTTATTTTCGCAAGAATGGAGAAATATTTTGGAAAATATTTCAAATCTTGATTTTTGGCAGGATATGGTTGTTGAACTAGTAATTGAAGATTCAGTTGTAAAAGGTGTAATTACAAGACAAGGAATTAAGATCTTATCAAAGACAGTTATTTTAACAAATGGTACTTTCTTAAATGGTTTAATGCATGTTGGGAGAGAGAAAATTAAAGGTGGACGTGATTCCGAACCTCCTTCAATTGGTATATCAGAACAGTTAATAAAGGAAGGTTTTGTTGTTGGCAGAATGAAGACCGGTACTCCGGCTCGACTGGATGGCCGTACTATTGATTTCAGCAAACTTATTGAACAAAAAGGAGATGACGGAAATGAAAAGTTTTCTTTTTTAGATATTAATAATAGAAAGTTAAGACAAAGAAGTTGTTTCATTGCGCATACAAATACTGTTGTTCATAAGACATTGAAATTAGGATTTGAAGATTCACCTTTATATAATGGTACTATTAAGAGTATTGGACCGCGTTATTGTCCTAGTATAGAGGATAAAATTGTCACTTTTGCAGATAAAGACAAGCACCAATTATTTCTTGAACCTGAAGGCGAAAATACTATAGAATATTATATAAACGGATTTTCTTCTTCTCTCGCATGGGATGTGCAATTAGAGGCTTTGAGAAAAATTTCAGGTCTTGAAAACGTAAAAATGTTTAGACCTGGTTATGCTATTGAATATGATTATTTTGATCCAACTCAATTGAAAGCCACATTAGAAACAAAAAAAATTGGAAATTTATTTTTTGCCGGTCAAATTAATGGTACTACCGGATATGAGGAGGCCGGAGCTCAGGGCTTGATTGCCGGAATTAATGCAAATCAAAGGTGTACGGGCAAAAACAATTTTATATTAAAAAGGGATGAAGCATATATAGGAGTTCTAATTGACGATTTAATTACAAAGGGTGTTGACGAACCTTATCGTATGTTTACAAGTAGGGCAGAGTATAGAATTTTGCTACGACAAGATAATGCAGATATTAGGTTAAGCGAGAAATCATTTATTCTTGGATTGGCATCTAAAGAAAGATATGAAAAGGTTAAATTAAAATACAAAGCGGTAAACGAGATTATAGAAAATTTTAAAAAGACAAGTATAAAACCTAACCAAATTAATCATATCCTTGAAAAGGCCGGAACAACCGGACTAAAGCAAAAGACAAAACTTTTTGATTTGATTTTAAGGCCACAGCTGTCTATTGATGCATTAAGGGAAGAGATTGATATGTTGAATCAACTTTGCCTTAAACTTGGGAAAGGATATAAAGAGATTATTGAGGCCGCAGAAATAGCAATCAAGTATTCCGGCTATATTAATAGAGAAAAAGAAATTGCTGATAAATTAAAAAGATTAGAAAATATAAAAATAAATCCAGATTTCGATTTTCTTAAAATACATTCTATTTCAACAGAGGCTAAGCAAAAACTTTCGCGTATTAAGCCAAGTACAATTGGTCAGGCCGCCAGAATATCCGGGGTTTCGCCCTCTGACATTAATGTATTATTAGTGTTTTTAGGAAGATAAAAACTAAATAGTTTTATCACATGTTCCACGTGGAACTTTAAATATATTGTTATGGAAAATGTTTATACTGTTAGAGGAAATATTGTAGACGTAATTGGAAAAAAGATATTTAAAGGAGAGATATTAATTAAAAACGGAGTAATTTCAGACATTGCAGAAAAACATGTAAAAGAAAATAATTATATTATTCCGGGATTAATTGATTCGCATATCCATATCGAAAGCTCGATGATGATACCAAGTGAATTTGCAAAAATTGCAGTTAAGTTTGGAACTGTTTCCACGGTTTCAGACCCACACGAAATAGCAAATGTTCTTGGAATTGATGGGGTAAAGTTTATGATAGAAAATGGGAATAAAGTTCCGTTTAAATTTAACTTTGGTGCTCCATCATGCGTTCCAGCAACTCAATTCGAAACCTCTGGAGCTGTTTTGGGAATTGACGAAATAAAGGAACTGCTAAATCGTAAGGATATATTATATTTAAGCGAAATGATGAACTATCCCGGCGTTATATTTAAGGATAAAGAGGTTTTAGAAAAGATAAATATAGCTAAAGAATTAAATAAACCCATTGACGGACATGCACCTGGAATTTCGGGTGATAACTTAAAAGCATATTTTAATGCAGGAGTATCTACAGACCACGAGTGTTTTACAAAGGAAGAAGCAATTGAGAAAATCAAGCAAAATGTAAAGATTCAAATAAGAGAGGGGAGTGCTGCTAAAAATTTTGAGGCTCTTTATTCACTGATTGATGAATATCCCGAAAATGTAATGCTTTGTTCTGACGATTTGCATCCTGACGATTTGGTTACCGGCCATATTGACAAGTTAATTAGAAAAGGCCTGGATAAAGGTCTGGATTTATTCAATCTGCTTAGAGCTGTTACATATAATCCTGTAAAACATTATAAACTGTCTTCAGGTCTTTTGCAAGTTGGTGACAAAGCAGATTATGCTATTATAAATAATTTTGATGAGTGTAAAATTATTGAAACTGTTATCGATGGAAAAGCGGTTTATAAGAATGGAAAGTCGTTAATAAATTACACTAGTAGAACCAAGCTTAACAACTTTAATTGTTCAAAAATAACCGATAGAGATATTCATGTTGAGGGAAACATAGGAGATAAGATAAATGTAATTGAGGCTTTTGATGGTGAGTTAGTTACAAAGGGCCTTGTATGTGATGCAACGGTTAATGATAAAAAGATTATTCCGGATATAGATTCTGATATATTAAAAATTGTTGTGGTTAACAGATATAAAGATGAAGCACCTCAGGTTGGATTTATTAAGGGCTTTGGTTTAAAAAAAGGCGCAATTGCAAGTAGCATAGCCCACGATAGTCATAATATTATTTCTGTTGGAACAAATGATCAGGACATTTTAAACACAATTAATCAAATTATTGAAAATGAGGGAGGTATTGCTACTTGTTGTGAAAAGGAACAACATGTATTGCCTCTTAATATTGCTGGAATAATGAGCAGCAAAGATTCAGATTTTGTCTCTTCTAGGTATAAGCAATTAACAAAGTTCGCTCAAGAATATGGCTCGTTATTAAATGCACCTTTTATGACTTTGTCATTTATGGCTCTTTTGGTTATTCCGGAACTTAAACTTGGCGATAAAGGACTTTTTGATGGAAATAAGTTTATGTTGACAGAATTAATATCAAATTAATATTTCCTTTCCTAAATTTATTAATACTACTTAATTGGCAGATAAACAAATAAATAAAAGGACAGAGTACTTTAAATCACTAATTTCCGGTTTCCCGGATGACCCGGGTATTTATCAGTTTTATGATACAGATGAAAAGATAATTTATATTGGTAAAGCAAAAAACTTAAAAAAAAGAGTTTCTTCATATTTTCTTCTTAATCAGCCAAATAATAAGACACGGCTCTTAGTAAAAAAAATATCTAAAATCACATACATTATTGTTGAGTCTGAGCAAGATGCCTTATTATTAGAAAACAGCCTGATTAAAAAGTATAAGCCACGTTATAATATCTTACTTAAAGATGACAAATCCTTTCCATGGATTTGTGTTAAGAATGAATCATTTCCTCGTGTTTTTTTAACAAGAAATCCGCAAAGGGATGGTTCACAATATTTTGGACCATATACTTCTGTTAAGATGGTTAGGGTGATACTCGGTCTCGTAAAGCATTTATATAAATTACGAACTTGCAACTATAATCTTAATAATGAAAATATTAAAACCGGAAAGTATAAACTATGCCTTGAGTATCATATTGGCAATTGTTTAGCTCCATGCGTCGGTCAACAAAGTGAAAGTGATTATTTAGCTTCTATTATAGAGATCAAAAAAATTCTTAAGGGCAATCTAAGTTCTGTCATAGAATACTTGAATATTCTTATGATTGAAGCCTCAGAAAAGTATGATTTTGAGAAGGCACAACTGATTAAAGAAAAATTAGAATTATTAAAGAATTATAAAAGTAAGTCTCAGATAGTTTCAATAAAACTAAACAATATTGATGTTTTTTCTTTTTTACAAAAAGATGATTTTGCTTATGTTAATTACTTGAGGATTGCTAATGGTTCAATAATTCAATCCTATAATCTCGAATTAAAGAGTTTATTATCCGAATCAAAAGAAGAGCTTCTAAGTTTTGCAATTATCGAAATAAAACAAAAATTATCTCTTCACCCGAAAGAAATTATTCTTCCTTTTCCGATTAAATATAGCCTTGACGAAGTTAAAATTACTGTTCCCAAGCGAGGAGAAAAAAAGCATTTGATTGATTTATCTACTAGAAATGCGAAGTGCTATATGCTTGAATCTCAGAAGAATAATAATAGCATTAAGAAGAAGAATTCAACAACAAGAAAACTCAACACCTTGGCTAAAGATTTGCATATCTCTGATTTACCTGTTCATATCGAATGTTTCGATAATTCCAATATTCAAGGAACAAATCCGGTTGCTTCGTGTGTTGTTTTTAAAAATACTTTACCAAGCAAAAAAGATTATCGCCATTTTAACATTAAGACAGTTGAAGGAGCAAATGATTTTGCTTCTATGCAAGAAGTTGTTTATAGAAGATATAGTCGATTGTTAAAAGAAAAAAAATCTCTTCCTCAACTTATTGTTATTGACGGGGGAAAAGGGCAATTAAGCTTTGCATATAAAGCACTGAGTATACTTAATTTAGAAAAGAAAATTTCAATTATTGGAATCGCAAAACGATTAGAGGAAATATATTTCCCAAATGATTCTATACCCCTTTATTTAGATAAAAATTCAGAATCATTAAAAATAATTCAACATCTGAGGAACGAAGCTCATCGTTTTGCTATTAGTTTTCATCGTGTAAAACGTAGTAATGAGTTTATTAAGTCAGAATTAGATGAGATAAAGGGAATCGGGGAAAAAACAAAAATCAAACTCTTTGACAAATATAAATCATTAGAAAAAATAAAAGAATTATCTCTAAAAGAATTGTCGTCTCAAATAGGAAAAGATAAAGCTCAAAAAATTGTAAGTTTCTTTAATAGAGAAAAATAGGATTAATATTTTTATCGTTTCAACCTTTGTTAAATCAATTTACTAAAGCCAATATTTTATCCCCGATATTTAACGTCCATATTTGACTTGGTAAATATTTGGTAAATCCTATATTCTTCTATATATTTACTGCTTAATTACAGGGGAATCCTTAAGATTTTACAAAACTCTGTAAGAGTGGTTGTTATAAATAATATTTTGCTTATGATGAGAAAATTACACAAGTTTACTGTGGGTTTGGCAGTATTTTTTTCTTTAGTATCTTATGCTTTTTCACAGGAACCTGTATTGGTTCAGGTGCATTATGGTGCAAATGATGCCAACGAATGCTCTTGGGAAATAATCAATAAACTTGATAATAGCATTGTTTTATCCGGAGGACCTGGACCATCCGGATCTGTTTCTTATTTTTCATATAATCAAACAATAAATTTTATTCCCGGCGAATATTCATTTAAGGCTTACGATTCGTATGGAGATGGTTGGCCTATTGATAGTGGTTGGTTTCAAGTAGTTCCTTCTGTGGGGATTGGTACAGGTCTTATTGACTCATTTGCAATTGGCAATTTATATGAAGTTGATTTTACAGTTTTTTCTTCAGCAGATGTAGATATGGGGATAGTTAGTTGGGATTTTCCCAGCTCTTCGCCAGGGTTAACAAATTCTGAAAATATTGGAATAATTATTAGAAACTATGGACAAACAGTATTAACAGGTTTTAATTTGTTTTACTCTATTGATGGAGGTACTAGTTTTGTTCAAGAACCTTTTGGTAATAGCTTAAATCCTGGTGATACAATAGAATTTATTTTTTCTCAAACAGCTAATTTATCATCTCCTGGAACATACAACTGTATTGCTGTTGTTTCCGCGTCCCTTGATGTAATGCATGCAAATGATACTGTTTATACTGATGTTATTTCTTATGCAAGTATTAGCTCTTATCCATGGGAAGAAACATTTTCTGTTTGGCCACCAGCAGGTTGGAGTTTTGATGGAACAGAGAGTTGGCTTTCATATGCAAATACAGCAGCTTATTGTAATTTCTTTTATTGGAATTCAGATACAGCCGAAATGATTTCACCTCCTTTAAATGTTACAGCTCCTGCAACACTTAGCTTTGATTGGTCAAGTGGAATTGATCAGTACTCATTAAATGATGAATTACAGGTTTTGATTTCTACAGATTTCGGACAATCATGGACTCCTGTTTGGAATAAAACAGGTATCTATTTAAATTCTTATGACGGAGCAACTTATTCATCACCAGGTTCATATGTTAGCGAAGAAGTTGATATTACCGACTTTGCAAACAATATCATTTATGTAAAATTTATTGGGAGTACAGAATCCGGATATAATTTATATGTTGATAATGTTACTGTTGCCCTAAACCCTGGCAACGATCTTGCAATAATTGATTGGGTGTATCCTTCAGAATCCGGTTGTAATCTAAGTTCAAATGAAAATATAACAATTCAGGTAAAGAATACCGGTTCTGTTAATATCAACAATTTTACCCTAGCCTATTCAATTACGGGTACGCCTTCGTATCAAATGGAGCCTGTAAACCAAAACTTGTTACCCGGCGATACTTTAGAATATACCTTTTCTTCTTCTGCTGATTTTTCAAATCTTGGAGAATATACATGTCAGGCTTTATTGATTAATTCTGGCGATGTCGTTTCTACAAATAATTTATTGGGTAATGTTATTGTTAAAAATTTAAATACAATAAACACTTTTCCGTTTTATGAGAATTTTGAAACCGGAAATTCAGATTATTTCAAGTTAGAAAATGAATTTAACTCCAGTGCCAGTTTTAATAATAGCAATTTAAATTATGCAATTAAATTGGAAGGAGGAACAACTAATTATGTTGGCTGGATTGGAGGTTCAACAAATACAAGCCCATTTAATGCATGGAATACAAATTATGCTTATAAGTCATCTGCATATACATGCACAGTTGATGCAAGCTCATTGTCAACTGTCGAAATGTTTCTTGATTTAAAACAGTATTACAGAACAGGACCTAAATATACTTGGTTTAGAGTTCTTGTTGATGGATTACAAATTCCTGATGATAATGGCATTATGGATTTTCATCCTATAACTGCAGAAAATGATACTTTTGTTACACACAGATTTGACTTGTCTTTTTTTGCAGGAACACAGTTTGTTGTAACCCTTGAGGCTTCAAATAAGTATAGTTCATATGCATTTCCTCCCGGAAATGTATCTTTGATTGATAATATTTTGATTCAAGAAATTCCACTACCGGATGCCGGAATAGTAAATTTGGCTTCACCTGAATCTAATTGTTCTTTATCATCATCAGAAACGATAATTGCACAAGTTCAGAATAATGGGGGATTTGATATTTCAAACTATGATATTTCATACAGTATCGACGGAGGTCCATTTGTATTAGACAATGTCTTAACAACTATTCCTTCCGGAGGAATATTGGACTACTCATTTCCTCAAACTGTAGATTTTTCAAACATAGGTCAATATCAGGTAACTTTAGCAGTTTCTTTTGCAGGAGATAATAACCCAACTAACGATACCATGGTATTTGTGGTTGAACATATGACACCCTCGCCGGTATTTATTTTGGGCTTAGATTCCGCATATTGTTTATACGACAGCCCTGTCTTATTAACCGGTGACCCTTCCGGTGGAACCTATAGTGGTGATGGGGTTTCAGGTAACACATTTGACCCATTTGAAGCAGGACCGGGATTGCATGATATTATGTATACACATTATGACGCAAATACCGGTTGCTATAATGCGGTAACAGAAACAGTATCTGTTACAGGAACTGATGTTAGTTTTTCAGGCCTTTATACAGGACCTGTAAATGTTCCTGTAATGGTTGAAGTCTTTTACGATTCGCCTTGGTATTGGGAACAATCATGGGAAATTGTATCTGATAATGGTGTTGTTATGTTAAGTTCACCTGCCGGAACATCAAATGGCTATTCTTATAACGATTATATTAATCTCCCTTTTGGAAGTTATACTTTTATAGCTCATGATGTATATGGAGATGGTTGGCATAATAGCTGGTATAATATTACACCGGACTTTGGAACAGGAACAGGAATTCAAACTTATGATATTCCTCAACAACAACAACCCGTATATTCTCAAAGCACTAGTTTTGTTGTTGGCGGAACCGTTTATGTATGTACCGGAGATTCACCTATCACTTTAACAGGAAATCCTGCTGGCGGAGTATTTTCAGGACAGGGAATGATAGGAAATGTATTTGATCCTTCCATAGCCGGGCCTGGAAACTTTTCTTTAGTTTATACTTATACTGATGGAACATGTGTTGGTTCCGATACTCAAATGGTTATTGTAAATCAAACTACTCCTGTCGATTTAGGCCCCGACCAATTTGAATGTGATGGTCAAACGATTATTTTACATGCTGGTCCTGATTTTATTTATGAATGGAATACAGGAGAAACTGATTCAACAATTACGGTAAATACAAGTGGACTGTATTCTGTTACTATAACTTCTCAAAATGGATGTGAATCTTCCAGCGATGTAAATATTGTTTTTAATCCACTTCCTAATGTGGAATTAGGACAAGACCAAAATTTATGTGTAGGAGATACATTAATTTTAGATGCTGGAATAGGAGATACATACTTTTGGAATGATGGAACAACTTTATCTACACATGAAACAACCCAGTCGGGCTTATACAGTGTTACAGTTACATCTACAGATGGATGTGTTAATGATGATGAAATAATTGTAACATTCCATGAGGTTGAATTAAATCTTGGTGCTGATACCGGATTTTGTGAAACTTCATATATCACAATAGATCCCGGACAATATTTTTCATATCTTTGGTCAAACGGTTCAACAAACCAATTATTAGATATATCTGTTCCGGATACATATTCTTTAACAGTAAGTAACCAGTTTGGCTGTACAGCCGAAGATCAAATCAATGTTACTATGTTCTCGCTACCTTATGTAGATTTAGGACCAGATATTACAATTGACGATACTGTTATTATTCTTGATGCCGGAGTTGGATTTACATCATTTTTATGGTCTAACGGACTAAACTCACAAGTATATCCTGTATTCTCAGATTCATTGCCATCTGGCGATAACATTATTTGGGTTGAGGTGACAGATGACAACCAATGTTCTGCAATTGATACAATTGTTGTTACTGTAGAATTTTCTTCACAAACAATTGCTTTAAATTCAGGTTGGAGTATAATTTCAACATTTATTTCACCTATTGACCCGTCACTCGAAAGTGTTTTTAATCCGGTTGTTAGCAATGTATTATTAGTGAAAAATGGAAGTGGAAGTGTATATTGGCCATTTTGGGGTGTTAACTCAATTGGCGATATGGCGATTGGTGAAGGATATCAGGTTTCGATGTTGAATAGTGATTCTGTTGAGATTATAGGTGACCAGGTAATGCCGGATACTACCGGTATTGTTATTCCTGTTGGATGGAGTTTGTTAGGATATTTGCGAACCAATCCAATGGAAGTTGCATTAGCTGTTAATAGCATCGCAAGCAATATAATTATGATGAAAGATGGTGATGGTTATGTTTACTGGCCTGCATTTGGGTTTAATAACATTGGCAATATGCAACCGGGCAAAGGTTATCAAATACTTTTAAGCACAACATCAGTTTTGTTTTATGATGCAAATGGAATTAGTCCTACAAGCAAAAGTGTGAAAGTAAAGCCGGTTCATTATACTGATATTATTAATACCGGTAAGAATATGATTTTGGTAATCCCTAAAGATGCATGGGATAATACTCCTAAAATGGGTGATGAAATTGCCGTTTATTCTAGTGAGAACATACTTGTAGGTGCATCTGTCTTTGAAAATTCCAATACTTTTATCACAATATGGGGGAATGATACATATTCTGATATAAAGGATGGGCTCGTTGACTTAGAGAAATTTAGGTTAAAACTTTGGAGCAAAAATACCGGAAATATTAGTGATATTTCAATATTTAAGATGATTGAAGGTTATGATTTTTATATTAGTGATACTTATAGTATTGTTGGAACAGTAAAGACAAGTGAAAATAATAAGGCAAAATTATATCAGAATTATCCAAATCCGTTTAGTGGTAACACTACGATAGGTTTTTATTTGCCTGAGAGTTCTGATGTGTCGATAATACTTTATAACTCTTTAGGTGAAGAAGTTAACATTTTAATAAATAAAAGCTTCTCAGGGGGTTATCATGAATTACTTGTACCTGATAAAGATGTTCCGGCAGGTATTTATTATTATAAAATGAAGACTCCGGAATATGAAATTGTGAAACAATTATGTGTTGAATAAATAGTAAAATTTATAATAATCGAAATTAAA
>JANTGP010000011.1 GCA_024762835.1 Bacteroidota bacterium | reverse complement strand
TGAGATTAGAAACTGTGCGGAAGAAGGAAAATGTAGCTATACCAGTAGAGAAGAATTAGGTTTTGCTTATACACAAATGGCACTGCACGACAAGCATAATGGACATACATATAATTTAGTAGGCAAACCAATTACACAGACTCAACTAGCTGAACTTATTAATCAGGTGTTTAATACGAATCTAACATACAACTCAATACCAGCGGACATTTATGAAAAGGAGAGAAAAGAAGAGTTGGGAGATTTCATAGGAACCGTAATTACAGGAATTTACAATGGAATTAAAAAAGGTATTAATGATGTGTCGTCTGATTTTGAGAAAGCAGCAGGAAGACCTCATAAATCAGCTATCGAGATGATAAAGATGTATAAAGAAAATTAAAAAACTATACCCTAATAATGTATAAAAATAATAGCCGAGGCAGTAATAAATTCAAGGGCTTTAACCCGCTTCAACTTTCACGTAACTTGACAGGAAAGCATCACGCAAACGACTGTTATTCTTATACTAAACCTCAAGTGCAATTTCAACAAATGTACTTTCCAAAATAGGTTGACTAAGAGTTATAATGCAATATTGAAAACTAAAAAAAATAAAATGCATAATAAAAAGATAACATTTGTATTAATCCCATTTGTATTAATTATAATATTTTCTGCTTGTAAGAAAAATCCTATTGCTCCATATTTAGACTTAAACTCCTCTGTTGAAGGATTGAAAGTTTCAGTTGAAGGCAGCTTGAATGATCCGGGCCAAAACATTCTTGACATTTTAATTGATTGGGGTGACAGCCATACCGAAAAAATCGACAAAACTCAATTTAATGGATTTGAAAGCGAACATTTATATTCTCTTCCTGGAACATATATTATTGTTATTACAGCAAGAGATTCTAGTTCGGAATTAATAAGGAAGGAGATAATAACTAAAGTGGATTATAAACCAACATCATTGGATAATATCAATTTAAGTTTGTTTAAAAGTTCGAGTAAAGAATATTTAATATTAACCATAAACCTTCACACTTATCAAGAATCTCAACAGAATGAGAAGTTTAATTTATTAGTCGATGTAATTGCTAAGATGGATATTGATTTTATTGCTTTGCAAGAATGTGCACAAAATAAATCAGCTAATATAGTTGAAGGAATAGTCAAAGAGGATAATATGGCTTTAATTATCACAAAGATGTTAAAGGATAAATATAACATTGACTATAATTATGTGTGGAACTGGTCGCATTATGGCTGGAGCATATGGGAAGAGGGCGTTGCTATACTTACCAAATATCCTTTGATTGATACTGATGAAAGGTATATTTCATCCGGGACGAGTATCAATAATATACAATCACGAAAGGCTATATACGGATCCTATCAAACAGGAAATGCTTTGATAAATGTTTTTTCTGTCCATACACACTGGCGAACATCCCTATCAGATCAGGAACAAAATAATCAAATTGAGAATATTAAGTTAATGGTCAACGAGAAAGAGGCATTGTCTTCAGATGTTGCCTCCATCGTTGCCGGCGACTTCAATTGCAACCCCACAAGTGATTATCCATGGAGCGAGGGATATAACAAAATGATGGAAAATAATGAATATGAAGACACTTATTTGGAAATATTCCCTGATGCAAATCAAAAACCCGCTCAAAGTATTTATAATACAGTTGGCGGAACTTATCCCGGAAGGATTGACTACATATTTATGAAATCTAATACTCGCTATATAACATTAGCATCCCAGATTATTTTTAAAGATGACGTTGTAGGACGAATCTCTGATCATTTTGGTGTACTGACAAAAATAATTGACACTGAATAACTATGACTTTTTGATTAAATATAAAGCATTTGACAAAAAATATTTAGCAGATATATTAATGAAAATGAATTGAGCAATAAATAAACATCAATAAGGATAGAGACTAATTTAGTGTAAGGTATAATCTTTTACTTTGTAAATTAGGTATCTTTGCAAACAGAAGATTACATGATCTAAGAATTTAATTACTTAAATAAATATGAAAAAAATAGTAGTTTTTTTATTTCTAAATACTCTATTAGTAATATCAAGTAAAGCACAAACTACATTTTACATTGATGCGACAAATGGCAATGACACAAATAACGGGACAACAGTTACAACTGCTTGGAAAACTATTAACAAAGCTAATCAACAGGTGTTTTCGACAGGTGATAGCATTCTTTTTAAAAGGAATGAAATATGGTCAGGTACAAGATTATATATTGAAAGTGTTTATGGTACCGCTAATGATAATGTAGTTTACGGAGCCTATGGTGTAGGTGAAAAACCAATAATCAGCTCAGTTGTTCCACAATCTCATGTTTGGGTCAATACAAGTGGCAATATATGGAAAGCAACTAATCCCCCGGCAAATCATCCGGAACGAATGTTAATAAATGGAATCGAAAGACTTAGAGCAAATGTACAAAGTGAACTCGACGGTATTACCTATTATTGGTTATTTGATGGTTCAGGTGATTTGTATGTATATTCAAATACCGATCCTAATAATTTTACTTTTGAATACAGTACGGATTTTCCAATAATAGTTGGATGGGTTAACTTTATTACAATCAGAGATATAGATGTCCAAGGTGGATGGACAGGTATTTTTGTCAATACTTTATCTCAGAACTTACATTTGGATAGCTTGAATATTGGGAAATACTGTCGAGAAGGAATTATTGTATCTTCAGGTTCATCAAACTCATTAGAATATCCTAAAAATATATTTGTAGAGAATTGCACTTTTGATACTCATTTTAATTTTGATTATTCAACTGCTGGAACATACTCCGGCAGCTCAGACAGAGGAAGTAGTGATGGTTTTAGAGCAAGTTCTTTAAATACAGGCGAATTGAAAAATTGTTATTTTAAAAATTGGGGACACGCCAGTATTAGCATTGTTAGTGATAATGCCTCAAATATTTCCATTCACGACAATTATCTAACATCTCCTGATATTTGTTATGGTGGGAGGTTGAATATTGATGATGCTAGTAATAATGAAGTATATAACAATCAAATATATTACGCATCTGTTCAAAGTCAGTTAAACGGACAATATAATCACTATCATCATAATATTTTTTATGGCACAACAAATACACCTTTAAAACCGACAATTATTGATGCAGGAGTTGAATTACAAGGATATGCGAATTCTACTGTTGAGGAGAATATTTATGAAAATAATATTTTTGTTGATATCCAAGGCCCTGGGTTTAGAATTTCCGGTAATAATAGCAATGACATATTCAATAACATTATTAGAAACAATATTATTTATAATTGTGGGACTGTTACAAACGGAGAAAGTATAGTAGTCGAGGTAGATTTATATCAAAATACTTATAATAATGCTTTTCAAAATAATTTGATATTTAACTCCGCAACAACTCAAACCTGTAATTTTAGAGGAATTATATCTAATGTAGATAGTTTTAATTTACAAACCGCAACAGATGGATATATAATCACTGATAACATTTCAGGCAATCCACTATTTATCAACGCTAACAATAATGATTTTCATTTACAGGTTAGTTCTCCCTGTGTTGAGAATGGAATAACCCCACTCGCAATACATGATTTTGAAGGTAATATAATCCCTTTCCCCGGAACGAATCCTGATATTGGTATTCTTGAATTTCAAGGCCTTCTGAATACCGGGAATTATTCTTTAAACAATAATATTACGATATATCCAAATCCATCAAATGCTTATATCTTAATATCCGGAAATATAAAAGAACTTAAAAATATCAGTTTGCTTAACATCAATGGAAAAATTATTTTAAGTGATATTTTGATAAACAAAATCATTGACTTGTCATATCTTTTGAACGGTATATATTTCTTAAGAGTTGAAACAACTTATGGATTAGTAATCAAAAAAATAATATTAATAAAATAATAGCCGTAAGAGTATTGAAATCAAGGAATTTAGTCCACTTCAGCTTACTAGTATCTTGACATGAAAGTGCCACAAAATCAGCTACTATTCCTATACCAACCTTTCTTCTAAAGTGCTTTGGAAAGTTCGATTGATTCGTCAAATAAAAAAAAACACCACACTGTAATTATGCAAGAAATACGGCAGCGAATAAAGATAATTGCATAAAAAGCCTTATCTTGAGCCAATGTTTAGTAACTTGTAGCTGTTAAATGGCACATTTCGGAAATAAGGCCAAAGTGCAAAAACAAAATTGAACTTAAGTTATGATTAAAAAGAAAATTATTACACCATTTCAAAAATTTGTTAAAATTGAAAGTTTAAGCGGATTATTATTGTTGATTGCAACGCTTACGGCTCTATTTTGGGCAAATTCACCATTTGAAGATAGTTATCAGTCGCTGTGGCAATATACGATTGGATTTACTTCAGAAAATTTTGAATTAAGTAAACCTTTAATTTTATGGATTAACGATGGATTGATGGCAATTTTCTTTTTCCTAATTGGATTGGAAATAAAAAGAGAATTTGTGATAGGTGAATTAAATTCTATCAAAAAAATTTCTTTTCCCGTTTTTGGCACAATAGGCGGAATGTTTGTTCCTGTTTTATTGTTTTTATTACTAAACCAAAATCCTCAAACGGTTAAAGCCTGGGGTGTTCCAATGGCTACAGATATAGCTTTTTCTTTGGCTGTTTTAAAGTTATTAGGAAACAGGGTTCCGCTAAGTCTGAAATTATTTTTAACCGCTTTTGCCATTGTGGATGATATTGGTGCTGTTTTGGTAATTGCTATTTTTTATAGTGGCACGATTAATATAGGTCTATTGATTATTGCTTTGATATTATTGGCTTTGTTATATGGTTTGTCTTTTAAAGGCTATTATTCAAAATTCTTGCTTATTCTTTTTGGAATAATTATTTGGGTTTTATTTTTAAAGTCAGGAATTCATCCAACAATTGCAGGAATATTATTAGCTTTTTCGGTTCCTGTGAGACAAAAAATTCATACAAATACATTTGTTGATAATTTATTGATTATTTCAAATAGTATTAAACAAGAAACTGTTCTACAAAAACCCATACTGTCTAAAGAACAGATTGAACATATAGATAACTTAGAAAACTGGACAAGTAAATTTCAGTCTCCACTACAACATTTAGAACATAAATTACACGACTGGGTTGCCTATTTTATCATTCCGATATTTGCTTTGGCCAATGCAGGAGTTGTTATAAACAGTAATATCCAATTAGACCACTCGCTTATAACTAATATTATTATTTGTTTAGTTTTAGGAAATAGCATTGGTATTTCAACCATTATACTGTTAGCTAAAAAAATTAAAATTATTGAAGTCCCTAAAGAAATTAGCAACAAGCAAATAATAGGTGTTTCTTTTTTGGCTGGTATTGGTTTTACAATGGCAATTTTTATCGCAAGTCTGGCATTCAAGAATAATCCAGTATATATCGACTCTGCAAAGGTGGGAATACTTATAGGGTCTTTGGTTTCTGCCATTATAGGCTTTGCAGTCTTAAGATGGGGAGATAAGAAAAAAACTTCCTGACAACTACGTCTTCATCGTTTTTATGACGGAAATTGTAAAACCAAATGAGCTTCAATATTTAGTAATGAATAACTTACAGAGTTTGGTGTTTCAAAAAATACTGAATCAAAAATCCTTAATCAGCTAGAGAAAGACGATTTGTTAAAAATAGGGAAATGAGGAAAAAATAACTATTTTTATTATTAGAAGATTTTTTATATTTTTCTGTCATAAATATATTTCATGTCACACAGCACAAAGCAAATACTTCTTTCTATACTTTTTTTGCTAAGCATACTAACAGAGAGTTATGCACAACAAGGTTATCAAACATTATTTATAGACGAAGGATTAACTAATAATGCTCAAGGAATTGTTAGAAAATACGACACTAATGTACAGATTCTGTCGAGTAAAAAAATGCTTATAACAAAAACCTGGGCAATAACAATACTAAATAATAGCGGAGATAGTTTTGCAAAGTTTATTGCCTATTACAGCAATTTTGAAAAAATAAAAAACATCAAAATAGTTATTTATAATGCTTTCGGAAATAAGATTAAGCAGGTAAAGAAAAATGAAATAAGGGACTATCCGGCTGAAGACGGCTTTTCTCTTTATAATGACACACGTGTTTTATATTATCAGCATATTCCTGCTTCTTACCCATATACAATTGAAGTATCGTATAAGACAGAATCATCCAACACAGCTTTTATTCCTGATTATTATCCTGTATGGTCATCCCACTTGTCTGTTGAACAAAGTAATTATAAAATTACATATCCGGCAGATTTAAACCTTCATTATAAATACAAAGAATCTGATTTATTCAATATTGAACAAGAATTATTACCTCAAAGTCTGGCGTTCTCTGTAAAAAACATTTCAGCGATTACCCCCGAAGACTATGCACCGCATTTATCAAGCCTTGTACCAAAAGTATCATTTGCACTTGAGCAGTTTTCGTTAGCAGGTGTTAAGGGGAACGCAAAAAACTGGCAAGAACTGGGGCTATGGATAAATGAGAAATTATTAAAAGACAGAAATACATTGAGCGAGGAGACAAAAAATAAAATTTTATCCATAGTTAAAGATGCTCCAAACAATCATGAAAAAGCAAAAAGGATTTACGAATACATGCAGGACAAAACACGCTATGTAAGTGTTCAGATAGGTATTGGTGGTTGGCGTCCCATGCCTGCCATGGAGGTAGACCAAAAAGCATACGGCGACTGTAAGGCTCTGGCAAACTATACCAAAAGCTTATTGGATATTGCCGGAATTGATTCATACTACACTCTGGTTTATGGTGGCAGTAAACGAAACATCGATAATGATTTGGTTTGTCTACAAGGAAATCATGCAATCTTGATGATTCCTGAAGGAAAAGATACCATATGGCTGGAATGTACCAGTCAAAAAGTTCCTTTCGGTTTTATTGGCGGTTTTACAGACGACAGGGAAGTATTTGTGGTAAATCCTTCAGGTAGTAAAATTGTAAAAACAAAAAATTATGAAAGCAAGAACAACCGTATTGCTACAACTGCTACGATAAATATTGATAAAGACCTTGGAATTGAAGCTAGTATTAATATAAAAAATTGCGGAAAGGCATACGATGACATATATTATATTGAATTCATAAAGAAAGACAAACAAAAACTACATTATAAAAAATCATTTAGCAATTTAAGCACTGTGAAAGTGAGTAATATTAAGTTTGAAAATGACAAGACTAATATATGCTTTAATGAAACCTTAGACTTAAAAGCACAGAAGTATCTTACAGCATTGCAAGAAGACGAATATTTTTTTAATCCAAATATTTTCTCTGCAATAGGTTCTGTACCTTCTAAAAATGATGACAGGAAATTCCCTATTTACATAGAGTCCGGATTTTTACATCAAGATAAAGTAACACTCATTATTCCCGAAGGCTATGCTATTTCATACATACCTGAAGATAAAACAATAAACGGTATTTTTGGTACATACAAAATGCACATCAGTAAAGTATCCGACACAAAAATAATATATGAAAGAAGCTTTGAGATTAATGCCGGCACTTTTCCAAAAGAGGAATATAAAGCTTATAGAAAATTCATCAAACAAATATATAAATCCGATAGACAAAAAATTATTATTAAAAAGATTCAGTTATGAAACTATTTACTATTAGCTTGTTAGCCTTATTTATTTCTATTAATTCATTTGCACAAATCAAGAAATTGGGCAAAGTAAAAAAGAATGAATTCGATATTATTAATCAAGATAAATATGATAATGATAATGCCATCGTCCTTTTTAAAAACAGAACAACATATTATGAATATGATCAACTCAGCGGTTGGAGACTAATTACTAAAGTACATGAAAGAAGGCTTCTTAAAAACAAAGAAGGATTTGCCTATGCAACAAAGTCTGTTAAATATTATTCCGGTGATAAAAGAGATGAAAGAGTTAATATTAAGGCATATACATTTAGCTTAGTGGATAATAAAATTGTTAAAACCAAGCTCAAGAAAGATAATATCTACAATCAACAAACAAGTAGGCATTGGTACCAAAAGAAGTTCACTATGCCTAATCTTACGGAAGGATGCATTGTAGACTGGGAATATAAAATAAGCTCACCTTATTATTCATATATTGATGAAATTATTTACAAAATTGATATCCCAATATTATATATGGAAGCATATATTTCCATACCTGAATATTTCAATTATAAATATACCACAACTATTTATTATCCGGTAAATGTAACAACTGAAAAAGGTATAATGAATGTCCAGATAAGCAATAAAAACAGAAATGTTCCTGTTAGAGGAGCTGCTAGTACAAAATATAGTGTTAGTAATGTTGATGTTCCGTTGAATAATTATTCTCTGAAACTAAAAGATGTTGAGCCAATTGCAATTGAACCCTTCATGAATAGTATCATCAACTATATTGGCATGGTGAAATTTGAACTTTCATATGTTAAATTTCCACATGAAATGCTTAAAAGGTATTCAACAACATGGGAAGATGTATGTAAGACAATATATTTTAAGTCTAATTTTGGAGGCGAAATTGAAAAACATCAATATTTCGATTCCGACTTAAATGCTCTGACTCAGACCGATGATAATGATGAACTTAAATTATCCAAAATATTAAATTTTGTTAAGTCTAATGTTCGTTGGGACAATGAATATGGAATTTTTGCAGATGATGGTGTGGCTAAAGCATATAAAAAGGGTGTTGGAAACGTAGCCGAAATAAATTTCATACTTATCTCGATGCTTAACAAAGCCGGACTGGAAGCCTACCCGGTTTTAGCAAGCACCAATAAACATGGCACCCCTTTGTTCCCAACTATTGATGGCTTTAATTATATCATAACTTCAGTTCAACTTGGCGAGTCAACCATACTTATTGACCCAACTGAAAGATTTGCACCTCCCGGAGTTCTTCCTAAAAGGATACTTAATTGGCAAGGAAGACTTGTAAAGAAAGATGGCAGCTCAAATGTTGTTGAACTTTTTCCAAATATTTATAGCATTTCAAAGAAAAGAGTGAATGCATTAATTAATGAAGATAATGAAGTGAAAGGAATAGACACAGAACTATTTGCTCAAAACCTTGCACTTTCGTTAAGAAAAGAATGTGAGAATAAGACAAATGATGATTTGATAAAAAAGTTTGAAAATAAATATGATAATATTAGTGTTGATGGTGTTCGAATGAGCAATTTAGACAATCTAAATAATCCTCTCAGGTTTATTGTTCAGTTTACCATGGAAGAGGAGGTTGAAGAAATAGATAATAAACTGGTATTCTCGCCTACACTTTTCTTAAAAGAAGGAGAAAATGTTTTTAAGTCAGACACAAGAGAATTCCCTATCTATTTTGCATACCCATTTTATGACGACTATGAAATAATAATTATGCTCCCTCAAGGATATACTATTGAAAAGTTACCTGAAAATGTATCGTTCAACCTTCCTGATAATATGGGTTCATATGAATACACAATTGAACAAACAAGCACAGGCATCAAATTAAGCATTAAAGAAAAAATAAACAATGCTATTTTACCAAACACAATTTACAAAGAACTAAAAGATTTTTATGGTAAAATTGTCGATAAAGAAAATGAAAAAGTCGTACTTGTAAAAGCACAATAGAAGAAGCCTGAAAAAGAAATTGAAATTGCCGGGGAACAACAATAAAGCACTTGTCTCTGTGGCTATTAGTCCAAGCTAGGTTACAAATCATTAGATAAATGCAGTGTTGCCTAAGCTGTATTTAGCAAAGCTAAGAATTGAGATATTCCGTTGGCTTTTGGCAAATCTTATTTATGATCCTCAATAAAACTGCTTACGGCATCAACAAATTCGTTGGCTTGATTTAACATTGGGGAATGTGCACTCTTGTCAAAAATAAGAATCTCTTTGTCAGATGTATTTACCCTATTAAAAGCATCATAGCCCAATGATGAAGGCACAACAAAATCATACTTACCCCATAAGAACAGGCATGGGATGGTAATATTATGCAATTCGTGAGTAAATGAATTATTTACAACTTCATCGAAAAAACTATCATTTCCCATAAAAGTATAGTATCCCGAAAAAATTCTTGTTATGGTATTTTGACTATAAGATACAGCTAAGTCCCTCATTGTTTTTTCGTCTTCCTTTTGCAAAACATTATCTTCCAATAAGTATTTCTCAACAAGATGTGCTTTATAATTTATATCAATTATTGCTTCCCTGTTTAAGTTTAATGTATCAACATGTTCTGCCCACGACACAATATCTTGCCAGTTTCTTTTATTATGATTTAAATTAATTTGCTCATTACCAACATCTATAAACATATTAATTACATCTCTGTTTATTTTTGGGAAATCATGCGAACCGTCAACTTCTATCCAGGCTCTTACCTCGCTTTGATAATTATTTTTTAGTAAATAAGCAGTACCAAGAGTACCGCCCCAGCTATGTCCAAGCAGAAAAATCTTGATATCGTTTCCGTACTTATGCTTTAAAACCTGAACAACTGCATGTAAATCTTCAGCCATTAAATCAATTGTAATATCTTCAGAATCAATTTTACCTTCCGAAAGTCCTTGTCCGCGTTGATCCCAGTAAACCATTACATATTTTTTTTCTAATTCGGCAGCAGCTTTCCCTTCTCTGTTTGCATAACCACTATCACCGGGTCCGCCATGAATAAAAATAATAAATACTTTTTCTGTGCCATTACCATATACATAAACCGGCATATCTGCATTGTCATGCCTAACACGAAAATCATCGGCAATTGATGAAATATCTTCTTTTTTACAAGATGAAAACAATGAGACAAGTATTATTAAAACCGTAATAATTTTGTTCATTTTGTTTTATTTTTACTGAAATCAAATCCTAAACCTATTTCAAAATTTAACAATGGTACTACGCCCGAATTATAATCAAACAAAAATAATAATGTAGTAGTAAATGTTCGATATTTAAAAAAACTATCTTTTACAAACTTGCCGCTTCCGAATGTTAAAACCGGTGAAAGATATATTCTTCCTGCAAATGGTATTTTAGCTATATCCCCATTATCGTCTACTTGGTAAGTTTCGGGATAAAAAGAACGATATAGCCCGGGACCAAATCCTATTTTACTGTATTTACCATTCTTTAAGTTAATCTTTCGATATGTTAATTCGTAATAATTAAAAGCTCCTATATGACTTTTGGGATGCCAAAAAAAACCAATATTACCGGCGAGCATAAGTTGTCTCGTAAAAGCATTGGTAATTGTTTTGCTACTTTTCCGTTTCTTGGTTTTTACCAAGGTTTTCTCAGATAAAATAATATTTGTCCCGAATTTAAGTCCTGGCTTTACGAGGTTATTACCCACATATGAAAGAGTGTAACTTCCTGTTCTAAATACACTTGTTGAATCGTGTATTTGAGAATAGCCTAATACAAAAAACAACAACAATACAGAAATAACAATTACCTTTTTCATATATCATTTAAATTCTTTTTTTTTCATAAGTCACTACATGTAAAAAAAACTGAACTAATAATAAATCTTAGTGTGCCTCAAGCCAATTATTTCCCGAGCCATAGTCAACTATCAATGGCACTTCAAGTTTTAATACATTCTGCATTTCGTTAATGACAATTGCTTTTAATTCGTCAATCTCTATTTTTAATACATCAAAATTCAATTCGTCATGAACTTGCAAAATCATCTTGCTTTTCAGCCCGGCTTCATTCATCTTGTTAAAAATGTTAATCATAGCCAATTTAATAATATCTGCTGCCGAGCCTTGTATAGGTGCATTAATGGCGTTTCGTTCGGCCATTCCCCTAACAACAGCATTACGTGAATTAATATCAGGCAAGCGGCGTTTTCGCCCCATCATTGTTTCAACATATCCTTTTTCGCGAGCCAGTTTAATACTCGCATCCATATATTCTTTCACCTTTGGATAAGACTCAAAATATCCGTCAATTAATTCTTTCCCTTCTCGCCGGCTTATATTTAATCTTTGTGCCAAACCAAAAGCAGAGATACCGTAAATGATACCAAAATTTGCAGTTTTGGCTTTTGACCTCATCTCGCCTGTTACTTCCTCAAGCTTAACATCAAATATTTTGGCGGCAGTAGCTGCATGTATATCCTCATTATTATTAAAAGCCTTAATAAGGTTCTCGTCTTTACTTAAATGTGCCATCAGCCTAAGCTCAATTTGCGAATAATCGGCAGAAAAAAAGATGTGATTATTGTCAGTTGGAATAAACAGCTTTCTAATCTTTTTTCCCATTTCTTCCCTTATGGGAATGTTTTGCAGATTTGGGTTTACAGAGCTTAACCTACCCGTTGCAGCAACAGCTTGATTATACGATGTATGTATCTTCCCGGTATTTTTGTTCACAAGTTTTGGTAATGCATCAACGTAAGTTGAAAGAAGTTTTTTATAGCCTCTGAAATCAAGAATCTTTTCAATAATCGGATGTTTATCTTTTAATTTTACAAGTATTTCTTCTCCGGTTGAATACTGTCCGGTCTTAGTTTTTTTTGCTTTATCGTCAAGTTTTAGCTTGTCAAATAATACTTCGCCCATTTGCTTTGGCGATGAAATATTAAATTCAACACCTGCCATCTTATAAATCTCTTTTTCGGTATTGATAATTAATTCTGTCAGTTCCAGCGAATACAGTTTTAAAGAATCAACATCAAGATTTACACCTGCTTTTTCCATATCTGCCAAAACGGGGATAAGAGGCATTTCAATATTGGCTGCTAAATCAACCATGTCATTATAAAGCAGTTCTTTTTCAAGGATAAGTTTTAGTTGCCAGGTTATATCCGCATCTTCAGCGGCATAATCACATAATTGCTTCGGATAAAGGGAAAGAGCTTGTCGCATATTAATTTGATTCTTTCCTTTTTTACCGGTAATATCTTCGTACTTAATATTTTTATAGTTCAAATAATTTTCGGCAAGAGAATCAAGATTGTGTCTTTGGTCGGGTTGAATAAGATAATGAGCAATCATGGTATCAAACAGTTCACCTGACACTTTAATATCGTGCCAACTTAACACCGATAAATCATACTTAATATTTTGCCCTATTTTACGAATCTTCTCATTCTCGAAAATGGCTTTAAATTCTTCTAAAACAAGTTTAGATTCTTCTCTGTTTTCAGGAAATGGAATCCAGTATGCCTCGTGCGATTTAAAACAAAACGATAGTCCAACCAACTCGGCAGTACTTACATCAAGACTTGTTGTTTCAGTATCAAAACAAAACTCATCTAAGGTTTGAAGTTTCTCTATCAATTCTTTTCGTTCCGATAAGGTATTTAAACAGCGGTAGTTATGCTTAATGGTGTTTATATTGTCATATTCAGTACTTTGCTCACTCTGCATTTCAGTTTCCCCAAAGAGATTCATGCTTATTTGTTGTTCCTGTTTTCTTTCTATAGGTTTCTCTTCGTTAATGAGTCGTTTAGCAAGGTTCCTAAACTCAAGCTCATCAAAAAGTTTAGTTAATATATCTTTGTTATATTCCTTTATAGAGAGTTTCTCAAATTCTACATTCAAAGGTACATCGGTAATTATTGTTGCTAACTCTTTCGACAAAAGAATTTGCTCTTTGAAGTTTTCAATATTTTCTTTTTGCTTTCCTTTTAAATCGTTGGTATTTTCCAATAATCCTTCAACGCTATAATATTCTGATATTAACTTTTTCGATGTTTTTTCGCCTACTCCCGGTGCTCCCGGTATATTATCGGCACTATCGCCCCATAAGGCAAGAATGTCAATTACCTGTTCGGGCTCTTGAATTCCAAATTTTGTTTTAACCTCATCAACACCCCATATCTCGGCATCATTGCCTGAACGTGGTGGTTTATACATCTTAACATTGTCGGATACCAATTGTGCAAAATCCTTATCGGGAGTCATCATAAAAACTTCAAAACCCGCCTTTTCGGCCTTCTTTGCAATTGTTCCAATAACATCATCAGCCTCGTAACCGGGCACCTCAAATAAATTTACATTTAAAGCTTCGATAATCTGTTTTATATAAGGTATGGATTTGCGAATATCTTCAGGTGTTTCTTCGCGGTTTGCCTTATATTCTTTAAAAATCTCGTGTCTGAATGTAGGTCCCTTGGGGTCGAACACAACAGCAAGATGACTGGGTTTTTCCTTTTTAATAACCTGGTCTATTGTATTTGTAAAACCAAATATGGCAGAGGTGTTTAATCCTTTTGAATTAATTCGGGGTGCACGAATAAAAGCAAAATAACTTCTGTAAATAAGTGCATAAGCATCGAATAAAAATAATCGTTTTTTCTGGCTCATAAAGTAAAGTATTTTTATGCAGTCGAAATTACAATTTCTTTTGACATCAACACTATTTATGTAAAAATAACTTTTGAGTCAAGTTTTACTTAATGAAAACCATTTTTGCGTTTATGACTTTATCGCCGGATGTTAATCTGCAAAAATACTGTCCGCTTGATATTGTTGATTTACTATCAATATCCCATGTGTATTTGTGTTTGCCTTTTCTTAATCTTTTCTCAGAAATAACAACACCAACAAGCTTATTATCAATATCGAATACTTCTAAGCTCACAGTAGAATTTTTTTTAAGAGTAAATGTAATCTCAGGCGATGAGCTAAATGGATTTGGATTCACTGATAAGGTATTTCCTTTATCTTTCAGCTCATCAACAGAAACAGGATAAATAAAATAATCATCAGACCATTCGCTCCATTTCATGTTATGGTCGCAATATCTTACCCGCCATGAATATTGCTGAGTTGGCGAATAGATGTTTGATATATCCATAGCTTCCAACACAATTCCCTCATTTAAATTAACCGATAAATAATCGGGGGCACCCGTATCGCCGTAATTATTAATCTTATTTCTTACTGAATCAATCCGCGGTGATGAATAATCGCCGGGTATATCACTTAACTGAAATTCTGATGAGAATATAGAATCATTTCCTGAGAAAGCCGAAGCAATAAGAGTGATTGTTGATGTTCCTGTTCCGCTTACATCAAAAGCAACAGGTTTATCGGGTGCTGCCTGATTCTTTTTATAATACCAGCTATCAACCAGTTCGTTTTGCAGTTGCTTGTCGGTATGCCCAAAGCTAAAAGTACGTGCCGTTAATGACAGGTTGTCAATATCAACATCAATTATGGAATAAACGTAATGGTCAAGTGTAAAATTAACTTCGGGGTAGTCTTCTTGATTTCCGTACATTCCCCATCGGTCGAGACCGGAACCGGCACCTCCACTCAAAACTATACTCATATCGTTTTTAACTCCTGAGTTTGCATTGTCAAGTTCAACTTCTCCTCTTTCATAATCATGTGAATGACCGTAGGCAAGCATTACAGGCTTTGCATGCTGTTTTAATGTAGGGATAATGTCATTTTGTACATAAGATGTATTTCCGTCGGGCCATAACTCGCTATGCCCCGGATGGTGACAATAGGTAAATACAAAATCAATTCCCGTATCTGCATCAGCTTCAGTAAGAGCATTTTCAAACCATGTTGTTTGTTGAGCAAGAGCATATTGGTAATTACTGTTTATAGCAATAAATTGACAATCCCCCAACCTGAATTTATAGAATTTCTCATTATAGGCACTTGGCAATTCATAAGGCGAACCTGTAAGGCTCTCATATTTCATGTACTTGTAATAAATGGGGTTTTCATTTTCATGATTACCTATCGAGGTCATGAAAGGAACATTTTTCGATAAATTTGCATAAGGGGTAAAATACTCATTTTGGTATTGCCCTATTTGCGAACCTGAGGTTACAATATCGCCAACGTGCATAACAAAATCAACCTGTTTATACCAATCAAACCCATAGTCGCTTATTAGTTGCTGCTCAATTTGTCCAGAGATATAGTGAGATTGATAAGTATCTGTACGTGAATCGCCGATTAAAACAAATCGTATATGCTCATTTGCCGTACCGGGCATATGAGCTGTTCGAAAAGTATTTATATCTGAAGTGTCATTCCCGCTAATACAACGATAAAAATAATCTGTATTTGCTGATAGACCTTGTAATTGAACAGTATGCCATTTCTTTCCGGAGATATCTTCGTATGAACCGGTAGTTTGCTGCCCTAATTGGTTCGTTGTTCCGTATTCAGCTATTGTCGAGCTAAGTTCGTCAGAGTGCCAGCTTACATATATTGAATTTGGTGTTGGGTTTTGAAGATAAGGATTAAGCCCTGCAAGCGGTGGCGAAGGGAAAGTATGACCATAGCCACCAAGTTGATTAATTTCCGTACTCGTGAGAGTATAGTCAAAAATACCTGCTGCTGCAATATCAAATTCATTATCCTCTGAGTTGTCGTCTCTAAACCAATGGAAATACGGGTCGAGAGAATAACGCCCGTCTATACTTTGGCTAACACCCGTGTGAATTAATTCGCCATCAATATAATATTCAAAAGAGCTTCCAAGGTCAACGGCTATTACCAATCTGTACCACTCATTGGGGGCAAGAGTACAATATGAATAGCCGATTCCTGAAATCCCAACCTTTCCTGTTGGATTGATAAATAATTCACCATCATTTGAATTGGCCATATTTGTTTGATAAAAACAATAATACTGCCCAACTTGAGGAATCTTGAAATCAACAACAAGAGTATATTCATTTACATAAGAACCACCACCATTAGGACTGATTCCGTGAGTACAGGTATAATAGTCGCCGATACCGATTCTGCTAGCACCGTCATTTGCATCGGGTCCGGCAACAGCCTGGTCTGTTCCGCCTAAAACCAAATCGTTTCCAACACCGGCATGTATCAGGTCATTACTGTCATCAAAATTCCAGTAACCAACCAAGCCCGGCCAATTTGCAGGATTAATAACCTGTGCCGAAAGGGAAAAGGAAATCAATAAAAATGCCAGTATTATTAACTTCATAAGAATAATGTAAATGAATAAGTATTAGATTTTATATAATTAACATTGCGTCACCATAGGTTCCAAATTTATACTTCTCTTTTATTGCAACTTTATATGCCTTAAACAATGTGTCGTAACCGGTAAATGCCGATGCCATCATCAACATAGTTGTCAAAGGAAGGTGAAAATTTGTAATTAGCCTGTTTGGCACTTTAACCTGATAAGGAGGAAAGATAAACTTATTGGTCCATCCTTCGTAAGGTTTAAGGTAACCGTCTGTAGTAACAAAGCTTTCCAAAGTTCTCAATACTGTTGTACCAACAGCACAAACTTTGTGTTTATTTTTTTTTGCGGTATTGATAATATTAACAGCTTCTTCGGTAATATGAATTTGCTCTGAGTCCATCTTATGTTTTGTCAGATCTTCTACCTCTACATTTCTAAAATTACCCAAACCAACATGAAGAGTAATTTCGGCAAAGTCAATTCCTTTAATTTCTAGACGTTTCATCAGCTCTCGACTGAAATGCATACCGGCAGTAGGTGCAGCTACAGCTCCTTCGTGTTTGGCATAAATAGTTTGATATCTTTCTCTGTCCTCGGGTTCAATAGGCCGATTAATAAATTTAGGCAAAGGTGTTTCACCATGATCGTGAAGAATCTTTTTAAACTCTTCATAAGGTCCGTCAAACAAGAATCGCAGTGTTCTTCCCCGTGATGTTGTGTTATCAATAACTTCAGCAACTAACATATCGTCATCGCCAAAATAAAGTTTATTTCCTATTCTGATTTTTCTTGCCGGATCAACCAAAACATCCCAAAGTCTCTGTTCTTGATTTAATTCTCTAAGTAAAAACACTTCAATGGCAGCTCCGGTTTTTTCTTTATTACCATGTAAACGTGCAGGAAATACTTTGGTATTGTTGAATACCATTGCATCTTTATCATCAAAATAGTTTATTAAATCCTTAAATATTTTATGCTCAATCTTTCCTGTTTCTCTATCAACTACCATTAATCTTGACTCGTCTCTATTAGAAGCAGGATGAAGCGGAATTAGTTTTTCCGGAAGATCATATCTGAATTGTGAGAGTTTCATTTTTGTGAAGTTTTTTAGGTTATTAATCATTATTATTATTTATTATTCTATCTAAGTTTTGTTGAAAGACATCTAACTCAACAGCATCGATTAGTCTAAAATCACCTGATGCAGTTCTTTTTAGTCCTGCTAAATAAGCACCACTATTTAGTTTTTTGCCAATGTCGTCAGCTAAACTTCTTATGTAAGTACCTTTTGAACATTTAACTCTTATTTGAATGTCAGGTAAATTAAACCTTAGTAATTCTATCTCTATAAAATTAACAATTACCGGCTCAAGTTTCATTTCTGAACCTTGCCTTGCTAATTTATAAGCCCTTTTTCCATTTACTCTTTTAGCTGAGAATAAAGGCGGCCTTTGCTCATATTTTCCAATAAAACCATTTAATATTTCTTTAACTAATTCTTCTGTAATATGCTCTGTTGCAAACTCTTTATTAACCTCTGTCTCAAGGTCAAAAGATGGTGTTGTTGCACCTAAATAAATATCTGCAATGTATTCTTTATCTTGATTTTGAAAATTATTTAAAAGTTTTGTGGCTTTACCTGTTCCAACAATCATAAGACCCGATGCTAATGGGTCAAGGGTTCCACCATGTCCTACTTTAATTTTTTTTATCCCTAATTTAATTCGTAAAAGAGACTTCACCTTTCTAACAACATCAAAAGACGACCATGTTTTTGGTTTATTAAGTAAAAGTATTATTCCATTTTGAAAATCTGTTGGTTTGTTTACTTTAGTATATAGCATTCAGTCTCAATATTTTACAAAGTATTCTTACTTAATGATTCTTAATATAAACTTGCAACAATTGCAATTAATCCAACAATTAGGCAATATAATGAAAAATATATTAATTTCCCATTTTTTACAATATTAATCATCCACTTACAGGCAATCAGCCCCGAAATAAAGGCTGCAATAAAACCTATTACTAAAGGAAATGTTCCAATTGAAGATTCAACAATCGGCTTAACGGTGAACACATCTTTAATATTTGCACCAATTATTGGAACCAAAACCATTAGAAAAGAGAACCTGGCTACAGCTTCCTTTTTATTTCCAAGCATTAAGCCTGTTGCAATGGTTGACCCCGACCTTGATAAACCAGGTAAAACAGCAAATGCTTGTGCTATACCTATAATTAGCGAATCGAGATATGAAATATCTTTTTCTTTCGGTTTTGAATAATTTGATATTGCAAGTACGATGGCTGTAAGAATTAACATTGAACCCACAAGAAGCAAGTTACCGGTAAATAATTCTTCCACTTCATCTTTAAAGAAAAGCCCAATAATACCAACGGGAATAATTGAAATAATTACTTTTAGGGTATATTTAGCAGAATCGTTCCACTTAAATTCAAACAGACCTTTAAATATATTTACAATTACTTTCCAAAAAACTATAATCGTACTTAGCACAGTAGCACCATGAACAACAATAGTAAAGGTAAGATTTTCCTTCGATTCAACATTCAATAATACCTTTCCGATTTCTAAATGACCACTGGAACTAATTGGTAGAAATTCGGATAAGCCTTGAATTAAACCAAGTATTAAAGCTTCAATCCAACTCATTCTACTTTTCTTCTACAACTTTAGGCTTTTTCATAATTGCCCATATCTCGAAAACAAAACCAAATAAGACAACTATTGGTGCAAGTGTTACTCTTCTCCAGCTAAAAATTTCTTCACTAAATACTTTGGGATCGTCGCTACCACCGCCTATCATTAACATAAAGCCAATGATAATAATTGCGAAACCAATTGCAAGATAAAGATAATTCTCTTTTGCTAAGGCAAAATCAGCTTGATTTTCATTCTTTTTTATCATAATAATAAAATATATTTAAAGACTCTTAATAGTAAAGTTCATCTGCTTTCATTTGCAGGTATTTATTGATTGCAAACAGTGCCGAACCGCCTGAAATTAATATCCCAACAACAACAACCGAAACAAACAATAATGCCATCTCTTTGTATTCGTTAAGATTAATTACTCCATAAAGTTCATTTTGTGCAAGATTAATTACACTTACCAATAAAAATATAGCTACAATTGAACCAATAATTCCCTGAACAATTGTTTTTAAAAGAATAGGTTGCCGTATAAAACTATTAGTTGCACCTACTAGCTTCATGGTATTTATTGTAAATCTTTTTGAATAGATAGACAATCTTATAGTATTATTAATTAACACGATGGAAACAAAAAACAGAAGTGCACTAAATATTAGAATATAGAAACTTATTTTCCTTATATTTTTATTTACCAAATCAACAAGACTTTTCTGATAGTAAACCTCTTTTACTTGCGGGAAATCTTGAAAAACATTCTCTATTGAAGCAATACTGTCTGGATTTGCATAGTCGGCATATAGTTTTACTTCAATAGATGCAAGTAGGGGATTATAGTCTAAAAAAGACACAAAGTCTTCTCCCAGCTCCTTGCTAAATTCCCTTGCAGCCCTATCTTTGGGAATATATTCTGTGGATTTTATATATTCTGTTGCATCCAATTCTTTCTGTAATCTAATTACATCAATTTCTTTTAGATTTTCTTTTAGAATAACCGAGAAACCGATATTTTCTTTCACATAGTCGGATAAACGATTGGCATTTAATACTAAAAATCCAACAATTCCTAATAAAAACAACACGAATGATATAGAAACAACTGTAGTAAAATATGCACTACGCAAACGATTCTTAAAACTTTTGTTTGTCTTAACTTTCATTTTTTTTGTCATTCCCATTTATTTTGAAAAAAGTCTGCTAATATACAAATATTCAGCGAGAATAACCTCACAAACCTGCCTTGTATTTTATTAAGTAATACAAACCACATGTTAACACCTTGTATTCTCCTGTAAATTAACTATTAAGCCGGCATTTTTATTACTATTTTCAACATATAAATAAAACCCTGATACTAATAGTTCAAAAAAATATATATCTTTGAACTTAATTGAACAGTTAATTATTACTATTGTTTCAAGTAAAATTTATATTTTTTTGATTTCAATAATAATAAAATATTTGTCCTGATTATAGTGTATTTAATCTGCATACAATGAAAAGAATATTAGTTGCAATAGATTTTTCGGGTGATTCAATAAACGCCCTTGAACATGCTATAATTGTTGCAAATGTGATGCAAACTCATTTAAGATTACTCTTTGTAAATAAAAAGGAAGAGTTTGTGAAACCTTTTAAATTTCACGAAGAAAGCTTTAGGGATTTAAAATCTGTTGATGATTATTTTGATTATATTTTTAATAAATACAATGAAAGATATCAAGTAGAAAACGGTGTATTTGATTATAAAGTTCGCAAAGGTAAAGTCTATGTTGAGATTAATAAGCTAGCCAAAGAAGATGATTCATTTTTGATAATAATGGGTACACATGGTATTTCGGGTTTTGAAGAATTAATGCTTGGGAGTAATGCTTTTAGAGTTGTAACAAAGGCCCAATGCCCGGTTATTACGATTCGTAACGGCTTTTCATCAAATCATATTTCGCGTATTGTTTTACCGCTTGATGTGTCGAACCAAACAAGACAAAAAGTGCCTATCGTGACCGAAATTGCATTAGCCTTTGACACAGAAGTTCATGTACTTGGCGTAAGAGAAACTGACGGGAAAGAGGTTATTTCAAGAATAACACAGTATGTAGATCAGGTTTACGACTATCTAATCTCTAAAGAAATAAAAACAATCAGGAAGGAAATAAAGGGAAATAATATTACCAAAATGACTATTGATTATGCTAAAAGTATTGATGCTGATTTAATAAGTATTATGACAGACCAAACGGAAAGTCCTGAGAATATATGGCTTGGACCCTATGCTCAACAAATGGTAAATCATTCACCTATTCCCGTATTAAGTATTCATTCAATAATAAATTACAAATGAAAAAAACAATTATATTTTTCATCGCAATAGTATTTTCACTTCAGCTTGGTTTTGGACAAAACAACAAAACCGGATTTATTCATCAAGATAGCAGAATTGAGAAACTGGTAAAAAAGCATATTAAAGCTAACAGCCAGAAAAAAGGCATGTTAGGATACAGGATACAGATTTATTCAGGCTCTGGAGCAAATGCCCGCAAACAAGCAATGGCTATCAGAACAAAATTTATTGTTAATTTCCCTGATGTTAAAACCGAACTAATTTATCAAGAACCAAATTTTAAATTGCGAATTGGCAATTTTAGAACAAAATCCGAAGGATATAAACTCTATAAAAGTCTTCTTGAACAGTTTCCCGGATCATATTTCATTATTGAAGAAAATATGGATTTTCCGGAGGTAAAATAAATCTGAAATTATTTCTAAATGAAAAAAATTGAGGATATTCATGTCCTAAAATCAATTGCTCGTGATATAAGGGTAAATGTTATTAAAAGTATTGCAGTGGCAGGTTCCGGTCATACAGGAGGCTCTCTTGGTTTGGCTGATGTTTTTACAGCACTTTATTTCAATCTCTTAAATCATAATCCCAATAAGCCTGATTATCCCGACAGAGACAGGCTCGTTTTGTCAATAGGACATGTTGCTCCTGTTTATTATTCATGTCTTGCACAAGCCGGCTATTTCCCTATAAGCGAATTATTAACTCTCCGGAAATTGGGTTCGCGATTACAGGGACATCCCGGGCGTGACCACGGACTTCCGGGCATTGAACTGTCAGCCGGTTCTCTTGGGCAAGGTTTGTCGGTTGGTGTTGGAATGGCTTTGGCCGGTAAGATTGATGCTAAAGACTGGAGGGTAAATGTAATTTTAGGAGATGGTGAATTACAGGAAGGCTCTGTTTGGGAAGCAGCAATGAGTGCCGCACATCATAAACTGGACAACATTACTGCAATTGTCGATCGCAATTTTGTGCAAATTGACGGTGCAACCTCATCGGTAATGAATATTGAACCGCTAAGTGATAAATTGAAAGCTTTTGGCTGGGAAGTTTTCAAATGCGACGGAAATAACATAGAGGACTTTATCTCAACATATAACAAGGCAAAAATTATTAAAGGCAAACCAAGTATTATCATTGCAAATACGAAAATGGGAAAAGGTGTTCAAAGTATCGAGGATGACTATCGATGGCATGGGAAAGCTCCCTCGATAGAATTAGCAGAAGTATTTATAAATGAAATTAATAATAACTTTAAACAATAATATAATGAAGCGATTTAAGACAATCATTTTAGTAGCATTTATTTTAAACCTTTTCGGTTTTCAATCTTATGGCCAATGCCAACCGGATACTCTTTGTGTAGACGACGGCGAACCCGGACAAATTTGTCCCGACTCTTTGCCAGATGGACTCGAAATGGTGGATTATTATCAGATAGTCACAATTTTTCCACCTCCAACTATTGAATACGAAGGTAATACTATAACCTTAAGTCATCTTAGGTTAGATACAATTAATAATGTACCACCCGGTCTTACATATGAGAGTAATGCTGAAGGAAATTTGTTTGCGGTTGGTTCATATTATTGCGTTTTAATAAGCGGTATCCCTGATTCCGTTGGTGTTTTTCCTTTAAGCATAGAGGTGCAGCCATATATTTTGGGATTTCCGGTTCCCACAACAATTGTTGACGATACATCACTTTCAATAACAATAAATTCTCAGTTTGGTATTGAGCCGGTGGTCAAACAAAAATTCTTTGTAGACAAAGTATCGCCAAATCCGTTTCCCACCTATTCCACGATATATTATTCTTCGCCCAAAAATGGCTTAGCTGAAATATACATAATTGACAAACTGGGTAGAGAGATTTATTCAGAACAATCTGAAGTGATGTCAGGCGAAAATAGTTTTAATATTGACGGTAGTGATTTACAGACAGGAATGTATTTCTATTTTATTCGTTTCGATAATAATATTTTCTCGGGTAAACTTGTGAAAGTAGAATAGCTCTTTTATTACTTGACTAATATTCTGTTAAATATGAAGCAAACTCTGATTCTTATTCTATCGATAATTTTATACCTGAACCTTAATGCTCAAAAGGCAGAGATTTATGGAAAAGTTATAGATAAGGATTCAAAGGAAAGCCTTATTGGTGTAAACATAATAGTTGATAACAGCGGTGGAATATCAACTGACAATGATGGTAATTATAAGCTGCAACTTGATGCCGGCAAACACACAATATTATTCCGGTATATTGGATATTCCGAAAAACGTAAAACTATTACAATTGGCAAAAATGAAAGGCTAAGAATAGATGTTAATCTTACAGAAGAAAATACCCTACTTGAAGGCGTTGTTGTTTCAGCCGGACGTTTTGAACAAAAACTAGGCGACGTAACGGTGTCTATGGAAATAATGAAACCGGATTTTATTGAAAGTATAAATGCACCCTCAATGGATGTTGCACTAAATAAAGTACCCGGCTTAAATATCGCCGATGGACAGGCAAGCATTAGAGGTGGAAGCGGTTACAGCTACGGTGCAGGCAGCAGGGTTCTTTTACTTGTAGATAATTTGCCTATGCTTTCGCCTGATGCAGGTGATATTAAATGGAATTTTATTCCTTTGGAGAATGTTGCTCAGGTTGAGATAATAAAGGGAGCTTCATCAGCTTTATTCGGTTCGTCGGCCCTAAATGGCGTGATAAATATCAGGACAGCATTTCCGGGATCAAAACCCGAAACAAAAATAAGTATGTATAATGGCATTTATCTTAAGCCAAAGCGAGAAGAAATAAAATGGTGGGGGAATAATCTGCCTTTTTATACAGGCACCTCTTTCTCTCATTCGCAAAAAGCAGGAAATCTTGATATTATAAGCGGTGGAAATTTGTATCACGATGCAGGATACAGAACTGATAATCATGAAGACCGATTCAGATATAATTTATTTCTTCGCTATCATGACAAAAAAATTAAAGGTCTGATTTATGGCCTGAATACGAATATAATGTATCAGGATAAAACTGATTTCTTTCTTTGGCAAAATGCCCAGGAAGGTGCATATAAGCAGGTTGAATCTGCCGTTACACCATCAAACGGACTTAGGCTTAGTATTGACCCCTCTATATTATATCTAAAAGAAAATGGCACAAAACATTCGCTTAATTCAAGGTTCTTTAAAGTGATAAATAATGTTGATGGCGAAAATATGAATAGTGCCTCTGATTTGTATTTTGTCGAATATCAGTATAATAAAAGTTTTAAGAGTGAACTGAATCTAACAATGGGGACTTCCTTTTCTTATGCTGAAACTGTTGCACAATTATTTGGTAATCATACCAGCAATAATTACTCTGTTTTTGCTCAAGCAGACAAAAAGTTTTTCTCATTACTTTCTGTTTCTCTGGGAGTAAGATGGGAAAATTACGTTCTCGATTCTATTAGCAAAGCATCAATGCCTTTATTCAGAACAGGTATTAACTATCAATTTGCCGATTATTCATATCTGAGAGCTTCTTTTGGGCAGGGATACAGATTCCCTACTATAGCCGAGAAATTTACTTATACCAACCTAAGTGGATTGACAATTATTCCATCACCAAATCTTAAATCAGAAACAGGATGGAGTTCTGAAATTGGCATTAAGCAGGGATTAAAAATAAGCAACTGGACAGGTTATATTGATATTGCCGCTTTTTGGACAGAGTATCAAAATATGATGGAATTTACTTTTGGTGTATACGATACGGCAACCTACGAGCCTATTTACGATATGATGCAATATGCAGGTCAGCTTATAGGTTTTCAATCTCGAAATGTAGGACAGGCAAGGATTAGCGGTATTGATATAAATATAACGGGACAAGGAAAAATTGGACAAATCCCTGTTAGATTACTTGCAGGCTATACTTATACTTACCCAATTGATATGAATACAGACTCTATTTATCTTGCTACTAAAACTCAGCCTAATAACATCCTTAAATATCGTTTCTTTCACTCAGTAAAAGCTGATGTTGAACTAAGTTATCATAAATTTATTTTGGGGATATCTTATGTAATGAACAGCCATATTGAAAATATTGATGCCTTTTTTGAAAGTGGTATCGTTTTTCCGGGCTTAAAAGAATATAGAGAAGAACATAATAAAGGATACAATCTTTTCGACTTACGCTTATCATACAAATTAAACGATTATAACAGATTGAGTCTTTTGCTTAAAAATGCAACTAATGCTGAATTTATGGTTCGGCCGGGAGACATTCGCCCTCCAAGAAATATAGCACTTCAATTGAGTATGAAATTTTAAGATTAAGTGTAAAAAAAAGACTAGTTTAAGTTTTATTTCTACTACAAAGCAATTTGTAAATAATTCAGACTATTTTTGCCAAAATTAAAAAAATTAAAAGAAGAGTATTTATATGGGAATTTTGACACAAGCACTTGGTTTATTACTAAGTTTATCAATATTAGTTATACTTCACGAATTTGGACATTTCGCTTTTGCAAGGTTATTTAAAACAAGGGTTGAGAAATTTTATTTGTTTTTTAATCCTTGGTTTGAGTTGGTAAAATTCAAGAAAGGCGAAACAGAATACGGAATAGGTTGGATCCCTTTAGGCGGTTATGTAAAAATTTCGGGCATGATTGACGAGTCGATGGATAAAGAGCAATTGAAAGAACCCGCTCAACCTTGGGAATTTAGAAGTAAACCTGCATGGCAGCGTTTATTAATAATGCTTGGTGGTGTTCTTGTTAATTTTATTCTTGCTCTTGTAATTTACTCAATGATTTTGTTTACATGGGGCAAAGAATATCTTCCTGTGCAAAATGCCAAATACGGGTTCGATTACCACGAAGTAGCTCAGAGTATTGGACTACAAAATGGCGATAAGATAATAAAGGTTGATACATTAACTATTGATAATTATCAAGACATTGTACCTAAATTGCTTATTGATGAACCAAAAACCATTACTGTTGACAGAAATAGGGAAAAACTCGTTTTATCTGTACCCGAGAATTTTTCTCAGGAAGTTATTGGTAAAGAAATAAAGGGCTTAATAACACTAAGAGTTCCTTTTGTTGTTGACACGGTATTACCCGATGGAATAGCAGCAAAATCGGGCTTTTTGAAAGGTGACAGAATACTTGCCGTAAATGGTAAAGACACAAGATTTTATAATGAGTTTAACGAAGAAAAGCAAAACTATAAAGGCGACAGTATTATAATCTCGGTAGAAAGAAACAACTCAATAGTTGACCTGAATGTAAAACTTGACGATACAGGTTTAATTGGTGTTGGCAATAAATCCTTAGATTCCTTTTTTGATTTTAAAGTGATAAAATACGGTTTCGTTGAATCTATTCCTGCCGGAATCAAGCTTGGTGTTGAAACACTTACTTTTTACATTAAGCAAATGAAACTGATTTTTACCAAAGAAGGGGCGAAACAGCTTGGCGGCTTTGGTGCTATTGGTGGTTTGTTTCCTAAGATTTGGGACTGGAAAGTCTTTTGGAATATGACAGCTTTTATTTCTATTGTATTAGCCTTCATGAACATACTTCCAATACCTGCACTTGATGGCGGACATGTTGCATTTTTAATATACGAAATAATAACAGGACGTAAACCTAGTGATAAGTTCCTTGAATATGCACAAATAGCAGGTATGGTAATTTTATTTGGCTTACTGATTTATGCAAATGGTAACGATATTTATAAACACTTCTTTAAATAAAAATTATAAGTATGAGAAAAGCCGTTTTCTTTTTAGTTTCAATTATTGTATCAGTAATTATTTTTTCGTCATGCGAGCCAACAACACCTGAGCCTCCTGTACAGCAAAATATTGTTTATAATGACAGTTCATTAATAACAGGGCAACTTACGGCTGATATTGTTTATTATGATGAAGCCGGTGAGAATTTTATTCCTGCACCAAGCGGAACAGTTGTTTATTTGTTTGCAACTTACGAAGATTTGCTAAATAACTTACCCCTTTATTCGCTTCAAACAGCCATTAATAATACAGTTTATTTCGGCTATCTCAATTATGGAAATTATTATGTGTTGGCAAGCGATACAATAGATAGCTTTTATTATGAGGGAATAAGTGCAGTGCAGATTCGCCCTAACAGAGAAGAGTTATTACATATAATAATGTTTAAAACAGACTTAAATAATTAGCAATACGAAGATTATGTTACAATCAATGACAGGTTACGGAAAATCTATTTGCGAGCTCGAAGCAAAGAAAATTGTTATAGAAGTAAAATCGCTAAACAGCAAGCAATTCGATTTAAACCTGCGTTTCCCGGGTATTTACCGCGAAAAAGAATTAAGTACAAGGAACAAACTGTCTAAAAAACTGATAAGAGGGAAGGTTGATTTGTCAATTTATATTGAGAATAACTCATCAAATACAAAAAACAGGATTAATCAAACTCTTGTGGCTGATTATTACAAGCAAATTTCTGAAATTAACAATAAGCTGAATCTTGAGAATTCAACAGAGATATTATTGCAATCTGTTCTGAGTTTTCCGGATATCCTTGAAACAAAAAGAGAAGAGATAAACGAAGAAGAATGGAATGAGATAAGTAAGCATATTGACAATGCAATTGACAAACTATTGAGCTTTCGTAAACAGGAAGGCGAAGTTCTTGAAGAAGATATTTCAAAACGCATAAACTTAATTGAGTCTTTACTGAAAGAAGTAGATACTTATGAACATCAGAGGATTGAAAGGATTAAAGATCGCATTAAAGATAACTTTAAAGAATTTGGCAATAAACTGGAAATTGACATAAACAGATTTGAGCAAGAGCTGATTTTCTATCTCGAAAAGTTAGATATAACCGAAGAGAAAGTTAGACTTTCAAACCATTGCAAATACTTCATGGAAACAATTAAAGAGCCTGGTAGCATAGGTAAGAAATTAGGATTTGTAAGTCAGGAAATAGGACGTGAAATAAATACACTTGGCTCAAAAGCAAATGATGCAGATATCCAGAAGATTGTAATCAAGATGAAAGATGAACTTGAAAAAATTAAGGAACAACTTCTTAATGTTCTTTAGTTTAGGGCTAATGAAGAGCTCATAAATACAAGTTTTTTTCAACAATAACTAGTTAATTGCACCACGCATTTTTAAAATATATTTAGACCTGTCGAGAGGACTAATTCCTTTATACTTACGTATTTTTCCAAGTTCATCGGGAATTTTCTCATAAGTTGAGAGTCGTGTTGAGAATTTTCCTTTTCCACCTGTAAGAGAGCTTAATTCAACCGAATATTTTAATGAACTTGCCAGTGGAATTTTTCCTTCAAGTTTAACTTTACCATTATCAAAGACAGGATTATTAAAACTTGCTCTCATCTTATGCAAATCGCCTGCAATACGTCCAAGATTTTCTTCGGGTGCCGAAATACTGAACGCAAGAACCGGCTCCAGTAAGTCGGTATTTGTTTCTGACAGTCCGTTCATTACAGCCATATTGGTGGCAATAATAAAATCACCCGGACGTGAGTGTATCTCATGGTCTTCGCCCTTTATAAGAGAAATTATTATGTCTGTCACCTCCCATCCTTTTATTCCTTGCTTTAATGCATTGCCAATTGCATTTTGTATCTCGTTCTGGTAGCGTTGCTTTATATTATTAACGCTTACCTCCGACTTATAGCTAATACCCGAACCCCTTTCGCCTGGTTCGATACGGAATGTAACAATTGCCCAGCATGGTTTTGGCATTGTGTAATTTGCATAAGCTAAACCTGTTTTTTTAGGTGTTTCTTTATAAATAATATTAGGCTCACCAAAAACCGCTTCAATATTAAATCTACTTTTTAAGACACTTTCAATTATCTCAGCTTGTATTACACCCCTTATTCTAATATTAAGCTCCTTTTCATCTTTATCCCAGTCAAGATTTAATAAGGGGTCTTCAATAGAAAGTACGTGCAAGGCCCCGGCAAGTTTTGGATAGTCAGAGTCGTTTACAGCTTCAAGCCTGACACTAAGTAATGGAACATCGAAATTATAACTCGAAAAATTATCCGGTTCGTGACCAATTATATCACCAATTTTTGCCGATGATAAACCACCAACAAAAGCATATTCACCTGTACCGAAGCTATCAATCTGCTCATAGCTAATTCCCGAGTATTTTCTGATTATGCTTATCTTTTCTTCACTTGCCGAAGAAAAATTAACTGAATCTCTAACAGAAAGCTTACCGCCAAAAAGCCTTACTCCGCAAAGCTTTCCAATTTTATCATCGTGAATAACAGAGAAAATCAAACCCGATAACTCATCATTATTTCCATTAGGCGAAGGCAACCAATTGATGATTGCATCTAATAATGAGTCTATGCCTGCGGCAGTTTTTGCCGAGCCATACAAAACAGGGATTAGCATTTGTTTTTCTACAGCTGATTTTAATGAAAATAGCAAGTCATCGATTGAAATAGTTTCATCTTCCAAAAACTTGTCAAGCAGTACATCATCTGTTTCAGCAACTTTTTCAATTAGCTCAGGTTTTTGTGTAAACAAATCTTTAATGTCAGGTGAAACAACAGCAACATCTATGTTTTCTTCATCCTTAACATCCTGAAAAAGAAACAAAGATTTTTTAAACTCTTTTTCTATTTCATTTACTACCATTTCCAAATCGGAACCCGGACGGTCAATCTTATTAATAAAAATAATTACAGGAATCTTTAAGGCTTGAAGAGCATCCCATATTGCTTCTGTTTGCGGCTGAATACCATCCACTGCTGATATTACTAAAACAGCAGCATCCAATACACTTAATGAACGTTCAACCTCCGACGAAAAATCAATATGTCCGGGTGTATCAACAATATTGATTCGATAATTTTTCCAATTGAAATAAGTTATAGCCGACCGTATAGAGATACCCCGTTCTTTTTCGACATCGAGAAAATCTGTTGTACTTGTTCCTTTATCGACGCTGCCGGCTTTTTTTATGCTGTTGCTAAGCAACAACATGTTTTCAGTTAAGCTTGTTTTTCCTGCATCAACATGGGCAAGTATCCCAATATTCCTAATCAAATGTAGTTCGGTCATTAGTTGTGTTGGTATGGTTTACAGGAAATTACTTATCGAGACCATCAATAATAACTTTTACCGGAATATCTTTTTTAAAGATAGCCTTATAATAAATTTCGCCTTGCGGCTTGTAGTAAATTACTTTACCCTGTTTCATTCCTTTTTTGAAATTAACCTCGCTTTTTATTGAACCATAATCATACCATGATAACCATTTACCATCCGGTCTGCCGTTTTTATAAGTTTCCTGGCGTAGTTTTATTCCATTATTATTGAAATATGTCCATTCGCCATCTTTAACACCATTTTTATAATTACCGGTTATTATGGGTTTGCCCTTTAAATTCCATGTTCTGTAAATACCATTCAGCACAGAGTCGGTATAAAATGATTCAAAACGATTTATGCCATTCTCAAACCAGTACATCCATCTGCCGTCTTTAACACCTTTTTTGTAATTAATATCATAATGTTGTTTACCTGTTTCGTGCCAGGCTTTCCAGTTGCCGTTCATCTCACCATCAACAAACCAACCTTCGGTTTTTATTGAACCGTTTTCGTACCATTGTTGCCAGAAGCCTTGCTCTAAGCCATTTGCAAACTTGCCTTCATGTTCTTTATTCCCATTTTCGTAATAAGTTACCCAGTGTCCGGTTTTCTTTCCCATGTCGTAGCTTCCTTCTTTCCAAACAGAGCCGTCACCATACCACCATATCCATTTACCATCCATCTCGCCATCTTTGTAATAGCCTTCGTTCCCTTTCATTCCGTCGGTACGCCAAAAAGTCCATTTGCCATTCTGAATATCATCTGCAAACTTGCCTTCAATGTCCAAACCTCCGTCTTCGTGCCACCAAGTTGCCTTTCCTTGTTTTTTACCATCAACAAAATTCATCTCGGTTTCTTTTTTGCCATTTTGATAGTATTTGTATTGAGTTCCATTGTATTTATCCATTTTATACGGAACTTCTAAACGTATATTCCCGTTTTCATAATAAACCTTCCATTCACCTTCTTTTTTACCATTTACAAGCTTACCTTCCATTTTTTTATTGCCGTTTGGAAACCATTCGGTATTATACCCGCTATCGTAATTATATTCACTTTTTTTTACGCCGGACGGATACCATTCTTCCCACAGCCCAAGTTCTTTACCGTCTTTATATTGTCCTTTAACTTTGGTTGTTCCATCACTATAAAACTCCAACCAGCTACCGTATAATAATCCATTTACAAAGCTTCCTTCGCTTTTAATCTGTTTCGATTTGTAATATAAAACGAGAATTCCATTTCCGTCTTTAACCAACTGTGCACCTGATTCGTCCCAATAACTTATTAGTTTTTTACTTTTATCAGGATAAAAATATTCAATCTTTTGCTTTTTGCCGTTGCTATACCAATATGTCCATAAACTATCTTCGAGGTTTTTTTTAAAATAACCCGAAACAATCAATTGTCCATTTCGCAGCCATTCTTTATAACTACCGTTAGCAATACCTTCAATAAATTCAGTTTCATCCTTTTTTTGTTCTTTTCCTTTAAAATAATGAGTTAATTTTCCATGCGGATAACCATGAAAGAAGTCTGTTTCCTGAATAATAAGACCATTTTTGTCCCAATACATCCAATGATCTTCTTCCTGGCCAAGTTCAATCTTACCTTCACTCTTTTTATTCCCGTTTTTCCAATATTCGGTAGTAAGAACTTGAGAAAAGGCATTTGAAATGAAAAATAAACTTATAATTATTATGACAATCTTTTTCATTTTAAAGTATTTTACTTTTATAAATATGATATTTCTTAATGCTTTATTATACAAAGGATTTAACTCAATTACTGAAATTATGTTTTACAAAATTAGAAAATTCTAACGAATGTTTTATTATATCCCACAATAAGTTACTGGCATAATTAATATTATTAACCTGACGGACATTAACCGTAATTAATTATGCTGCATACTTAATTTCCTCATGCTTAAAATACTTTTTTACTCTTTCTTAATCTGCTTGTAGCATCAGCATGTGATTCTCCACATTATCCTTTAGCTGTTTCTCATTTCTAGGAGATGGAGTGTCAGATAATCCATATTTTAAATCACAATTAAGATATTCATCCGGATTTTTTTCTGGTGAATATGATGGCAGATAAAACAACTCTATTTTTTTAATATTTTGTATTACCCATTCTTTTACGATTTTACTATGATGAACTCTCAGGTTGTCAAGTATTAGAAAGGTCTTTCTTTTCTTACCTTTTATAAGATGTTCCATAAATTCTATCAATCTATCGGCATTCATGGAACCAGAATATATCATAAACTCAACTTTTCCTTTATTTGTAACAGTTGAAATCATATTTACTGAGAACCGTTTAGCCATACTCTTTTTTACTGGGGTTCTACCTTTAGGAGCATAGGATCGACCATGCTGATTACTATTTCTTGCTCCTGTTTCATCGCCCCAATGAATTTCAGCATTTTCATTCTTTGCTTTTTCTACAATGGCAGGGTACTCTTCAATTAACCATTTCTGAACACTTTTAGAATTTTGCTCATAAGCTCTCTTCTTTGGCTTTTGCGGTATGTATCCCCATCTGCGTAGATAATCTCCCATAGTATTTATTGCCAACTCAACACCAAATTCCCTCAAAACTAATTCTTTAACTGCTTTTCTAGTCCATAAGGCAAAAGGCAATTTTAGTTGGTCTGGCATGGTATCTATTATCATATCTTGAATTTGCTTCTCTTGTTGTTTGCTTATAAGCTTTCTTGATTCCGATTTAACACCCCTTTTATTATCTTTTAAACCTCCAATACCTTGTGATTTATAAAGCTTAATCCATTCGCTTACTGTCGCTATTCTCACACCAAATAATTCAGCAATTGACACTTGAGTTTTACCACTTTTTTGTAAAACAATAGCTCGTTTGCGAATGGTATATCTCTCTTGACTCGATAATTTCCTAAAATCCATTTTTTCCATGCCATAAAGATACAAAAAATAATTTAATATTACGGTATTTTATCGCTATGTTAATAACAATGGTACTGCTTCTATTAGTCCTGATATATTTCAATATAATTGGTCAAATGGTGATACAGTAGCAAGTGTTGATTCACTCGGTGCAGGAACTCATTATGTTACAATCACTTTTAATAATGGTTGTTCAGTTATTGATTCCCTCGAAATAGTTAGTGTTCCATTTAGCATACAATCTGTTACTACCACTCTTGCAAATTGCAGCAACACAGCAATGGCGTGGATTGAACCAATAAACTTTAATGGGGGTACTCAACCATTTAGTTACTCATGGAATACAAGCCCAATACAAACAACCGATACAGCATTCAATCTTGATGCAAACTATAATTATATTTTAGATATTGTTGATAGCGAGGGTTGTACCGATCAAATTAAGTTTTTTGTTTCGGACTATAATATGTCTGATACTACTAATCTTATTTTAACTTACCAAGATAGTGATTGCCCCCAATCTAACAATGGAAGTGCAAATATTAATACTTCATTAATTAACGGTACATCACCTTATACTTTCGAGTGGCTTAATTCTTCAGTTACAACTGCAAGTATCTCAAATTTAGAAACAGGTTTATATTCAGTAACTGTTACCGATGCCAATGGTTGTATGGGAATAGATACTTTTACAATAGATTATAATTATGTTATGGATTTTACAATTAACACAACTAATGAAACTTGCCCCGGTGAAAATGATGGTGCAATAGAATTAAATGTAATTGACCCACACCCTGATTTTATGTATGAGATAACCGCAGATGGATATGGATATTCATATTACATTACAGCAAACGCAAGCCATACTTTTAATTCATTATCAACTGGTATGTATTGGGTTACCGTAACTGATGCTGCTGGATGTGAAGAATCCTCAGACACATTGTTTATTACAACCGAACCATTTAATTTATAATTTGATATAACTTCTGCCGAGTGTTCAGGTACTTTGCAAGGTATAATAGATTTAACTGTTATTGGTGCATATCCGCCATTTACTTTTAGTTGGATGGATAACCAAACGACAGAAGATAACTATTTTAGCATTCCTTCAGTAGGTATGTATTCGGTAACTGTAACAGACAGCCTCTTATGTGAAGTTTCCGATTCTGTTGAGATTGTTTCAACCAATTCTCTTGCTGTAACTCTTAATCCTACATATCCAAATTGCCCTCATATTGCTTCCGGTAGCATTATAGCAAACCCAACCGGTGGTATGACTCCATACTCTTATCAATGGTCGAATGGCGAAATAACTCAGGAAATAACAGGGCTAAATACAGGTATTTATTCAGTTACTGTAACTGATAATTATGGATGTTTAATTGATATTAATATTGCACTTAGTTCAATATCTTCATTAACTGCCAATTATGTAGCTACCCCTCCAACATGCCCCGACAGTAATGGTGTAAGTATTCCGGGTTCAATTGATTTAACTATATCTAATGGAATACCTAATTATTCTGTTTTATGGAGTACAGGAAGTGTTACAGAAGATATTGACAATCTTTATTC
>JANTGP010000010.1 GCA_024762835.1 Bacteroidota bacterium | reverse complement strand
TTTGCCGGTTATGCCGTATTATTTTGTTTGAATGTAATTTTATTTTATTAATTAAATTTTAAGCTTATGAAAAAGAAATCTTTACTTAAAAAAACATGGTATGCAAATTTGCTGTTTATCATTTTGTTTTCAATGTTTAATGGAAGCATAATGGCTCAAAATTGCGACTATACAGTTACTCTATTTGACTCATGGGGTGATGGTTGGAATGGAGGCTCACTTGACGTACTCGTTGACGGGACACCTGTTCTAACCGGTTTAACAATTTCATCCGGGGCTGGACCCGAGAACTTTGTTTTAACTGTAACAGATGGACTAGAAATAACTACTGTTTATACTGCCGGTAGCTATTCTACTGAAAATTCATATAAAATCTTTGATGCAGATGGAACTGAAATGTTTTCTGATGGAGATGGAGGATCAACTCCTAGCGGAGGATTAGTTGGTTTTGCGGTTTGTCCTTCTTGTGATTATTCAGTATCACTCCTTGATTCATGGGGAGACGGGTGGAATGGAGGTTCATTGGACATTTTAGTTGATGGGGTACCTGTTTTATCCAGCTTGACAATTTCAAGCGGGGCCGGCCCCGAGAATCACATATTTACAGTTTTTACAGGACAAGCAATAACTACAATTTATACCGCCGGTAGTTATTCTACTGAGAATTCATATTATATATATGATAGTAATGGCGTTGAAGTTCTTGCTTCTGGCGTAGGTGGAACTACGCCTGATGCAACTGGAGATGCCGGTTTGGCTGATTGCTCAGGAATCCCTGGTTGTATGGATCCATCTGCCGGAAATTATGACCCAACTGCTACTGTTGATGATGGTAGTTGCTGGTATACAGTAGCTACACCTTACACCGAAGATTTTGAGAATGGTGGAAGTATTCCTTTATATTGGACAAATGACGCCGGAGATGGAGGAGAAGATTGGGAATTTACTACTACAAATAGTCACGGCTCAACAGCTGACCATACCAGTGGAACAGGTTATTATGCTTTATTAAATGACTATAGCATTCACTATAATAACAGTCCGGTAAATTTACTCACTCCGAATTTTGATTTCTCAAGTCCCGGAATAAGCTATCAGATAAAATACTGGGCATGGATTGGTGCAGATGGAGCAGCAAATCCCATTCATATTGACGTATCTGACGATGGAGGAGCAACATGGACAAATGATGTATTCGTACATGATCATTCAACAACTAACACATGGTTTGAGAACACAATCTCACTTTCAAGTTTTACCTCAAATAGAGTTGTTGTCAGATTTAGAGGTGTTTCAATTTGGGGAGTTAATACTGACAACTCTGGTATTGATGATATCACTGTTGAAGAGACCCCTCTATTTGCCATGGATTGGTGTAATTTGCAGTGGCCTGAAAATGCTACAATTGTTCAAGGTAATAGCGTAACCGTTTATACTCAGGGATGGGAAGATGGAGTAACACCTGGTGCAGGTGCAGGAGCCGGAATAGATGTATGGATAGGCTACAGTACATCAAATACCGACCCTTCTACATGGACAGACTGGGTTCCTGCAACATACAATTTAGATAATGGTAATAATGATGAATTTATGGCTGACCTCGGACTTCCTCAAAATTTGCTCCCCGGCACATATTACTATGCAAGTCGCTGGCAATTAAGCGGTGGTATTTTTAAATATGGTGGTTATAATGCCGGAGGTGGTGGCTTTTGGGATGGTGTAACTAATGTTAGTGGAGTTCTGACCATCAATCCTTATATTGCCGTTGCTCCTTTCTTTGAGGATTTTGAAGATGGAGGAGCAACACCTGCATATTGGACAAATACTAGTTCAACTGGCGAAGTTTGGCAATTTAGCACTACAGGAATTGGACATTCTGCAACAAGCGACCACACAAGTGGAGCTGGTTATTTTGCTTCAGTTGATGACTCAGAATATCCTCACTCTACAGATGTCACCTTAACTACTCCTTTTATTGACCTTAGCACACTATCTATTCCTCAATTGGATTTTTGGTTTTATAGTGATAATGAAGGTCATCCTAATATGACTTTACATGTTAATATATGGGATGGTGCTGCATGGAATAATGATTTTGCCTCTTTTAGTGGAAATACATCGGGTTGGGAAAACATGACAGTTGATTTAGCTACTCTGACAATTTCAGGGCCAATTCAAATCCAATTTGTTGGTGACGAAACATCTTCCGGATCAGACTATTATGACGACATATCTATAGACGATATAACTATTGATGAAGCACCTGCTTGTGCATCTCCTACAGCACTGGCAACAAGTTCAATAACTGGCAACTCGGCAGAATTAAGTTGGACTGCAGGTGGTACAGAAACAAGCTGGGATATAGAAATAGTTGAAACTGGGATTACTCCTACCGGAACACCTACATATGCAGGCCTTACAAATCCTTATACAGTTAACGGTTTAACTGCCAACACATCTTACGATTGGTATGTAAGAGCCGATTGCGGCAGTTCTCAAAGTTCATGGGTGGGACCTTATACATTTACTACTGCATGTGATGCTGTTAATACTTTCCCATGGACTGAAACATTTGATACTTGGACACCTGATTGCTGGGATTTAACAGGAGGTACATTTAACTGGGTTCAATATGGTTCAAGTAGTGCCAGAGCAAACTTCTGGAGTCACTCTTCTGGAAATAACGCAGTAATGACAACACCTACATTTGATGTTTCCACTTTAACCACACCAACACTTAACTTCGACTGGTCAAGTGGTTACTCATCATCATATCCAAATGATGAGTTAGATGTTTTAGTTTCTGATGATAATGGCGCAAGCTGGGTTTCGGTTTGGAATAAAACAGGTACTGATTTAAACTCAAATGACGGTGCCGGTTCTACAAGTCCTGGAACTTTTGTTCCTTCCGGAATTATTGATTTATCAAGCTTTGGAAACTCATTATTAATTAGATTCAATGCCATTTCAGGTTATGGCTATGATTTATTTGTTGATAATGTTAGTATAATGGAAATGCCAATATTAGGTTGTATGGATCCAATTGCTGAGAATTATGACCCTGCTGCAACCCTGGATGATGGCAGTTGTATTTATATCGAAGGCTGTATGGACCCATTGGCTATAAATTATATGGATACTGCAACGCATGATGATGGCTCTTGTTATTTTATGGGAGACTCTTGTACTCTTGCTCTTGATTACGGTTTAATTAACGACCCTGCTGTTACCGATTCTACCGTATATGCTTATGATGTAGACTGGTATTCATTTACCCTAAATAATGATTACGGTAGCGTAGTAATATCATTGTGCGGCTCTGCCTATGATACAAAACTGGAAATATGGGATAATTGTAGCTCTTCTTCGTATATGTATTATAATGATGACTCTTACTCTAACTGTGGTAGTGGTGGAAATTCATATATTTCTATTCCTTTCTTAGAAGCAGGTACCTATTATGCAAAAGTTTATGGCTATAGCTCATATTTCGGAGATTATAATCTGGAAATAACCGGTGTTGAATGTGATTTATCAATTGCCCTCGACAATCAAACAAACGTAAGTTGTTTTGGTGGTAATGACGGTGTACTGGATATTTCACCTTTAGGCGGAACAGCACCATATACTTATTTATGGTCGAGCGGTGAAACAACAGATTCAATCTTTGCATTGCCTGTTGGAACTTATGATATTACTGTTGTTGACAGTAACGGATGTATAGCAACAGCTTCATATAGTATTACAGAACCGACAATACTCGCAGCAGGAATAAGTGCACAAACAGATGTAAATTGTTTAGGTGGAAATGATGGTACTGCAACTGCTACAATTTCAGGAGGTACAAGTCCATATTCATTTTTGTGGACAAACGGTGAAGCTAGCGAAACTGCTGTTGCCCTCATTGCCGATACACATACTCTTACTGTAACCGATGCACTTGGCTGCACAACAACAGCAACAGTTACTATTACAGAACCATCTACCGCTGTTGTTGCAACAATATCATCTCAAACAAATATTAGTTGCAACGGTGGTTCCGACGGTTCAATAGATGTGCTTGTTGAAGGCGGAACACCCGGATACAATTACTCATGGTGGCCAAATAACGAAACCACTGAAGATTTGAGTAATCTTTCTGCAGGTGCTTATTCTCTTACTGTTACCGATGCCAACGGATGTACCTCTGTTACCGGAACAAGCTTAACCGAACCGGCTGAACTTGTAGCTTCAATTGATTCTTACAATAATGTAAGCTGTTTTGAAGGAAACGATGCTGAGGCAACCGTACTTGCTACGGGAGGAACAAGTCCATATTCATATTCATGGTCAAATGGTACAACAGATGCAACAGCTACAGCTTTGATTGCAGGTTCATATACTGTTGATATTACTGATGATATGGGCTGTACTGCAAGCACATCGCTCACTATAAGCGAGCCGGCATTACTAAGTGCTTCAATTAGTACACAAACAAATGTTGACTGCTATGGAGCTGCAACAGGTTCTGCAACAGTTCTTGCAACAGGCGGAACAAGCCCGTATTCTTACTTGTGGTCAAACGGAGCTACTGATGCTACTGCAACTGACTTGGCAGCAGGAACATTTACTGTAGATATTACAGACGATAATGGCTGTGTTACATCAACTTCTGTTACAATTACTCAACCTGATGAGTTCTCTGTAGCTTTGGATTCTCAAACAAATATTGATTGTTATAGTGGAAACAACGGAGCCATTGATGTTTCAATAATTGGTGGCGTAACACCATATACTTATTTCTGGTCACCAAATGGTGAAACAACACAGGATATCAATGCTCTCTCAGCATATAATTATGCTCTTACAGTTACTGATGCTAATGGTTGCGTAGCTCTGTTTGCCGCAGAAATTACTCAACCTGATGTATTGCAGATTAACAGTACTCAAAGTGAGGTTAGCTGTATGGGTAGCGACGGAGAAATTAATCTTACAATAGCAGGAGGTACATCACCATTTACTTATTCATGGTCAAATGGTGCTAGCAATGATAATATTACAGGATTAGATGCCGGAACATATGGCGTTGATGTAATTGATGCAAATGGCTGCTCTGCTACCGAATCATTTATTATTACAGAACCACCAGCACTTACTGCAAATATTAGTGCTTCAACAAATGTTGCATGCTATGGAGAAAGTACAGGTACTGCAACAGCAGAGGCAATGTACGGAAGTTCTCCTTTTGCTTATTTATGGTCAAACGGAGCTACCGATGCTACAGCAACAGAGCTTGCTGCCGGAACATATACCGTTACAATTACCGATAATGGCGGCTGCACATCATCTGCATCAGTAGAAATTAACGAAGCCGATGAATTAGTTGCTACATTAACATCACAAACAAATGTAAGCTGCTACGGAGGAACAAACGGGGCTCTGGGAGTAACAATAATCGGCGGAGTTGGTCCTTACACCTATCTCTGGTCAAGTGGAGCAGGCTCACCAACAATTGGCGGTTTATCAGCAGGAATGTATTCATTTACAGTTATCGATGCTAATGGATGTTCTAAGAGCTTATCAACTGAAATTACCCAGCCTGACGAGTTAGTTTTAACTGTAACAAGTAACGATGTTTCATGTTTCGGATTTAACGATGGAAATGCTATTGTTTCAGCAACAGGCGGTGTAGCTCCTTACACATACTTATGGTCAAACGGAACAACAGATGCTGAGAATGTTGAATTGTTTGCAGGCGAATACTCGGTAATAGTTAGCGATGCAAATGGCTGCTCATCCGAAGCTTTTGCTACAATTCAACAACCTGATGACTTAACAGGAACAATATCAAGTTCTAATGTAAGTTGTAATGGCACCTCGACAGGCTCAGCAAGCATTACAGTAACAGGCGGAACAGCAGCATATACTTATGAATGGAGCACAGTTGGCACTGATGCTACTATTGACAATCTGATTGCCGATATATATTTTGTAACTATTACTGATGCTCATGCTTGCACATTTGAATCATCTGTTGAAGTTACAGAACCTGACGAATTAGTCGTTTCAATAACATCTCAAACAAATGTTTCTTGTTTCGGACTAAGTGATGGAGCTGCTACAGCTCAGGCAACCGGTGGCACAGCTCCTTACACATTCCTATGGAATAGCGGCCAAGCCACAGCTTCAATCGACAATCTTTTAGCCGGTGATTATTTTGTTACTGTAATAGATAATATGGGTTGTACTGCCCAAACAGATGTAACAATCTTACAGCCCTCGGAATTAACAGCAGGTTATACTCAAACTGATGTAACATGTAACGGAGCAAACAATGGAGAAATAGACCTGTTTGTAAACGGTGGAACTACGCCTTATACCTATTCGTGGACACCTAACGGCGAAACTACTGAAGATATCACCGGACTTGCCGGTGGCTCATACTCAGTGATTATTACAGATGCTAATGGATGTGTTACCGATGCTAATATATTATTAAATGAACCTGATGAATTATTAATTGGCTCTACTCTAAACAATGTAAGTTGTAACGGAGGTAATGATGGTGAAATTCTTCTTACGGTTTCCGGTGGTACGGCTGCTTATTCATATATGTGGTCAAATGGTGAAACTACAGATTTCCTTGCCGGATTATCTGTTGGAAACTATAGTGTAACTGTTCACGACATAAATGGTTGTGAACAAATAGATGAATATGTAATAACAGAACCTTCTATTCTTGTTGCAAGTGTAAGTTCGCAAACAAATCTATCATGTTATGGCTGTGTTGACGGTGCAATTGATATTTCTGTTACAGGCGGAGCAACACCATATTCATTCTTATGGTCTAATGGCGAAACCACAGAAGACCTTAGCGGAATATTAGCCGGAACATATACAGTTATAGTTACTGATGCTAATGGATGTACATCAACAACAAGTGCTGAAATTTACGAGCCCGGACAATTAAACGTTGTCTTGTCATCAAAAACTGATGTTTCTTGCTTCGGAGCAAACGACGGAACAGTTACTATGGTTGGTGACGGTGGTACCACGCCTTATACTTTCTTATGGTCAAACGGTGAAACTATTGAAAGCCTTACAGGATTAGCCGGTGGCGAATATACTTTAACAATTACTGATGATAATGGACTTACAGCATCAGCAAGTGTTACAATTGTTGAACCTTCCGAACTTATTGCTGAAATTGCTTCATTTGATAATGTAAGTTGTAATGGTAATAACGATGGGGCAATTGATTTAAGTGTGAATGGCGGAACAATGCCATATACCTATCTATGGTCGAATGGAGCAACTATTCCTGACATTCCTAATTTAGGTGATGATAGTTATTCATGTGTAATTACTGATGCAAACGGATGTATAGCTAATGCCGAAGCAGAAATAACACAGCCTGACGAATTAGTTGCATCAATTAGTTTACAAACAAACGTAAGTTGTTTTGGTGGTAATGACGGTAATGCAAATGCAGTAGCAACAGGAGGAACTCTTCCTTATTCATACAGTTGGTCAAACAATGCAACTTCGGCATTTGCAGGTGGACTTGCAGCAGGAACATATGATGTTAGCATTACCGATGCTAACGGCTGTACTGCAATTACTTCTGTTATCATTACTGAACCTGATGAGCTTATTGCCATTGTAGATTACCAAACAAATGTAAGCTGTTTTGGTGGTAACAACGGTGCAGTATCTATTATTACAACAGGTGGTGTTTTACCATACAGTTATTTATGGTCTGACGGTTCAACAAACAATTCATTGACCGAGCTTACTGCCGGAACTTATAGTGTTGATGTAACTGATGCCAATGGATGCCTAACAAGTTTATCTGTAATTATTACACAACCAACTGTTTTAAGTTCAGGTATTAACTATTTCTCAGATGTCAGTTGTGCAGGTGGAAATGATGGTGAAGCGAGTGTACTTGCAAGCGGTGGAACAATGCCATATACATATTTATGGAGTAATGGTGCTACCACTGCAGTAATAAACACACTTACAGCCGGAACATACACAGTTACAATAACTGATGATTTGGGCTGTACAAGTGTTTCTTCAATAACTATTACCGAACCAAATATTCTTTCTATTAGCAGTGTTAATTCAACAGATGTAAGCTGCTATGGCGGTAACGACGGAAGTGCTTCCGTTTTAGTAACAGGAGGTACTTTACCTTATTCCTATTCATGGAGTAATGGTGCTACTACTGCAAATATAAGTTCACTGGCAGCAGGCAGCTATACAGTTACGGTAACTGATGCAAATGGCTGTATTACGTTTGCAAGTATAACAATTACTCAACCAGATGACTTAGTAATAGTTGCTAGTGTAACTGATAATGTGAGTTGCTTTGGTGTTGCTGACGGTAGTGCAAATGTTACAGTTGAAGGCGGAACAATGCCATACATTTATTTATGGTCAAATAATGCATCAACTGATAATGTAAGCGGTTTACTGGCAGGCAGCTATGATGTTACTGTAAGTGATGCTCATGGATGTTCTTCTTCAACAAGCATTAACATTACAGAACCTGATTTGTTGACAGCAACAATTGCAGCTTCAACTAATGTTAGTTGTAATGGCGGTAATAACGGTGAAGCTACTGTTTTAGCAGAAGGAGGAACAATGCCATATTCATATCTATGGTCAAACAGTTCAATAAACGAAACAGCAACAGGATTATCAGCAGGTAATTATACCGTAGCAATTGTTGATGTAAATGGATGTGTTGCCTACACCTATGCAGTAATTACCGAGCCTGATGTTCTTGTATCATCAATCAGTACACAAACAAATGTTAGCTGTACAGGTGGAAATGATGGTGAAGCAACTGTTCTTGCAAGCGGAGGAACATCTCCATATTCTTATTTATGGAGTAATGGAGAAGTAACAGCCACAATTAGTGGATTATTTGCCGGTTCTTATACAGTTACAGTAACTGATGACCTTGGATGTACAAGTATGTCAACAGTAGAAATAACCGAACCATACGAGTTATTCCCTAATATCGTTTCACATACTGATGTTAGCTGCTATGGAGGCTCTAACGGTGCGGCAAGTGTATTTGTTAATGGAGGAACTCTCCCATTTACTTATCTATGGTCAAACGGAGCAACATCACCTAATCCTGCAGGTTTATCCGCAGGAATATATACAGTTACAGTAACTGATGCAAATGGTTGTTCTGCAACTGCTTTTGTAGAGATTAGCGAACCAACAGAACTAATCGCAAGTATCAGTTCACAAACTAATGTTAGTTGCTTTGGCGGTAATAATGGTGCTGCAACAATCTTAGTAAATGGTGGATTAAGCCCTTATGTTTACTTATGGAGCAACAGCTGCACTGATGATAATATTGGTATGCTGACAGTAGGAACTTATACAGTAACAGTTACTGATGATAATGCTTGTGAAGCAATTGAATCAGTAATAATAACAGAGCCTACTGAACTAGTTTCAAGTATAAGCTCACAAACAGATATCAGCTGTAATGGTGGAGACGATGGAAGTGCAACAGTAAGTGCAACAGGCGGAACAATGCCTTATGTATATTTCTGGTCAGACTTCAATCCAAACTCAACAAATGATAATTTAGTTGCAGGGCCATATAGTGTTACGGTTACTGATGATATGGGATGTACCTCAGTATCGTCTGTAACTCTATCTGAACCTAATGCTTTAAGTATTTCGTCAAGTACAAATGATGTTAGCTCTTATGGTGGTAACGATGGTGCAGTAAACATAACTGTTACCGGTGGAACAACACCATATAGCTATAATTGGACATCAGGTGCAACAACAGAAGACTTATCCGGTTTAACTGCAGGTGGTTACACTCTTACTGTTAGCGATATCAATGCATGTAGTGATGATATTCTTGTTACTATCTTTGAGCCTTCCGGTTCAGGTGATGATTGTACTTCACCATTTGTTGTTGATGTTCCATCATCATTAACATATTATGATGCCAACCAAACAACTTGTGGTCATGGTAACAGTTACAGCGACACTGAATTAAACACTTATGACGAAGGTGAAGATGTTGTTTATAAACTAAATGTTGCCGAGGAAACAAATGTAAGAATTACATTAGACCCATTGGCAACGATTGAGACAGGTCTTGCCTTATATGCAGATTGTCCTTCAACTAATAATGCTATGGTATATGTAGCTGATGCTACTGCCGACCCACGAATTATTGAAACTGTGTTAGCACCAGGTGCTTATTATGTATTGGTTGACCAACTTGACCCTGCCTGTTTTAACTTTGATTTTACAATAGAAAAACTTTGTTTAGATATAATTACAAATGTTGATATTTCTATTTGTTCAAATGAAGAAGTATTTGTTGGCGGAGCAATGCAAAACACAACAGGTGTTTATTACGACACATTGTCAAGTATAGAAGGATGTGATAGTATTATTGTTACTAACCTTACTGTAATTGACGATTTACCAACAGCTATTATTACTAGCAGTTCACCCGTTTGTCAAGGAACTGAATTTGACATACATGGAGAACCATTAGAGATTAGCTGTGATACTTGTAATTTATCACCTGCAAGTTGTGAGTCAAGTTCACTTTTCGATAGTTATTTCCATATCTTTAAAGTTGAATTAGATGGAAATATTATCACAAGTGGTGCTTCAAATTACACGGACAACACATCATCTGCTCTAGCAACATTGTATGTTGGACAAACTTATACTCTTAAAGTTTATATTCATAATAATACAAGTAATCCAAATGTAGCATGTAGTTTGTTTGACGAAAATGACGAATTGTGGCCACCATGGGATGATGATTGTGATGGCGAAGGTGATTGGGGTGATGATACACTTGGCTTCTGTTATACTTTTACAGTACCTCAATCAACCCAACTTGGCGAAAAACGTATACGTATTATTACTAACGATGCTGCTACACAAGATTATTGTGGCATGTACCAAAAAGGTGAAACAGAAGATTATATGGTAGAGATAAAAGCATTTGATTCAGGTACAAGTCTAAGTTATAATTGGGCAGGTCCAAACGGATGGACATCTATAAACCGTGAAAACCTAATTAGTAATATTACTACTGATTATAGCGGTGAATATAATCTGACAGTTACCAATGCAGCAGGATGTTCGGCAACTGCACAAACAGATATACTGGTTTCAAATCCGGTTATCGACTTTGATTATAATTATGCAATTACCATGAATCCTGATACAATAATCTTATATCCGGGTGTATTTGACAGTTACTTGTGGAGCACAGGCGAAACAAGTTCATTTATTGTGCCGTCATACGGACAGTATTCGGTAAGTGTTACCTTGAACGGTTGTGAAAACAATGATATGGTTCAGATTGATGAGAGACAAGAAATCGTTCTAAATGAAGGATGGAGCATGTTCTCTACATACATTGATAATACAAACCCAATCGATGCTGTTCTTGCTGATATTTCAAATGATGTGATAATGGTTAAAAACGGTAATGGTGATGTATATTGGACAGCATTCGGTGTTAACACAATTGGAAACATGATAATTGGTGATGCATATCTGATAAAAATGGTTAATACTCGAACTCTAAATGTTGAAGGTTCAGCGGTTAATCCTGTTAACCATCCTATTGTTCTTAACTTTACTTATAATCATTTAGGTTATCTTCGTAAAACAGCTGCCTCAGTAGTTGATATGATGAGCCCTATTAGTGCTCAAATGATGTTACTTAAAGATGGAAACGGACAGGTTTACTGGCCAATGTTTGGTCTCGACCTTATTGGAAATATGCTACCTGGTGAAGGATATAAAATTAACATGAAGTTCCCTGCAACTTTAGTTTATCCTGCAAACGATGCTGCAGTTGCCAAATCAAATGTTATTGTTCCCGAACTGAAATACTATTCAGAGCCTAAATCAACCGGTAAGGATATGACTATCGCTATTCCTGCAAATGCATGGAATGTTAAGCCGCTTGTTGGTGATGAGATTGCAGTATTTGATGCAAATGGCACTATAACAGGTGCTTCGGTATACACCGGACAAAATATGGCAATAAGTGTTTGGGGTCTCGACGAACTTGCTGATAATAAGAACGGAATGTCTAATTATGAGACTATGACTTTTGAAATTTATCACAAAGCATCCGGTACAACAAATAAGTTTGAAATAAGCAGCTGGCTCGAAGGTGATGGCAAGTTCCATGAAAATGCAATTGCAATAGCTGATAAAGTTGAGTTTGTTGAAATTATTTCAGAACTTAATTTGAGCAATTATCCTAATCCGTTTAGTGATTACACAACAATTGAGTTTAATCTTAACGAGAAAGCTGAAGTGGAAATATCGCTTTACAATGTTCTTGGCGAGAAACTAACTACAATTGTTAAAGGCATTTACGACAAAGGTATTAATAGTGTAAATTACGAGTCGGGTGATCTTCGCTCAGGCAATTATATTATTAAACTTAATGTTAATGGAGAGATTATTAGTAAGCCAATACAGCTTATTAAATAAAACCAAGCTATGTATTTAAGCAAAAGCCTGTTTCGTTAACGAAACAGGCTTTTCTTTTATTGATATACTTTGATTTTAGAATTCTGATCCTATAGCTATCGGATTCCATATTCTATTTCAACAATATCCGGCAGAGTGTCAGCCATATAGGTTTCCAACATGTATTATTCTACCCTTTCACTACCTTAAAAACTTTAAACTCTGTGCCTCTTTTTATGTAAATAAAATATAATCCAAATGTTTGCAGTTCAAAACTAAGTTGAATACAATCCCCCTGCTGGTGCAACCCGATAGCTATAGGGTTTGTAACTTGTACCATTCCATCTTTTAGATAAGTAGCAAATATTATTCTACCGAGAACATCAACTACTTTAATTTCTTCATCTCCTTGTAAACCTGAGATTGTTAAATTATCTGAAAAAGGGTTTGGATAAATAAGTATGTCTTGTAAAGGCAAAACACCTGAGGCGGAATCCTTTATTGCAACTATTATACTATCTGTTGCTTTGCAGCCAATTGTATCTGTTACGGTTAAATAGTATGTCCCAATTTCCGAAACTGTTATTGAAGCTGTGCTTTCGTTTGTTGACCAATCATAACTTTCGTATTCTTCCGATGTAGAAATAATTATGCTATCGCTGTTTGAAATGAAAAAAGTATCTGTTGCGAATGCAAATATATTTTCGTGAACTTCAAGAAAAATACTATTTGTATCGCTACCGCAAATATTACTAACAATTAGCGAATAATTGCCTTGCTCCCATACTGTTATTGAGGTATCTGTTACACCTGTTGACCACAGATTATTAGATAATTGTTGGTTTTGAATAGAAAATAGTATTTGCTCGCCAAGGCAAATAATTGTATCGTTTCCAAAATAGACTGTTGGTGTTTGTAAATAAATAGCCCTTGTCGAATCTGCAAACTCACCGCAAGCATTACTTGCCGTAACGCCATATACTCCGGCTGTTTCTATTGTTATTTCCGATGTTGTTTCGCCGTTTGGTGACCAGATAATCCCGATAGCTATCGGAATCCCTGCACTAACAATTTCCGCTATACTGTCGCATAAAAAGACGGTATCAGGTAATAAAACAGGTAAAGGCTCATCGTAGTTTATTAATATGGTATCGGTAAATGTGCAATAGCCTTGTTGCACATCTACCCAATAATAACCACTTTGGTTTGCTGTAATTGTAGCAGTTGCATCGTTTGTTGACCACGTGTATACTTCGGTTACGCTCAGGGTGCTGTCTATGTTTGCATTTAGAGTTATTGGGTTTGTAATACAAATACCTGATGTATCGTTTCCAATAAAAAGAGAATCCGGCATATAAGACGTTATGATGGCTGTATCTGTACTGCCGCAGTGCTCTTCAAAGTTTGTAAGGACAGGCCAAAATACACCTGTTTGAGTAACCGGAATAGAATCGGCAAAAACCGAATCCTGAGTAAGATTACTTAACCATGCAAACTCACAAAAGGGTTGATTGCCAACACTAAGGTAAGTTCCCTCACAAAATAAGCTATCATTACCAAGGTTAATATTAACCGTAGGTAAAATATAAAGCATACGTTTATCCTCATCCAAAAAACCATTTCTATATCTTTTTAAAATAATCTCGTAACTACCTGGTTCTGAGAAAACATGATAAACAGCATCTTGGTTGGGGATAGAAAATATTAAACCTGCACCAACATCCTCAAACTCCCACCGTATAGAATCAAAATCGGTGTTTGTTTGTGTACAAATTAATGTTGTATCTCCGTAGCAAGTATTTTCCATTACAATATTTCTATCTAATGCCGAGCGAAAAAAATTTGGCAAATTTTGAAGAACACTACTACCACAATATGATTGAGGAATAACAATTGCATCAAAAACCCAATTACAACCTAAACCTACTGTATTTGGTGATGTTATTGCTGAAATATATGTATTCCAATAACTTACTCCATTGCAATTAACTATTGATTTAATATTATAAATTTTTCCATCAGGTGCTAATTGAATAAAATTAAACCATGAATTATATCCTGGGCAATTTGTAAAAATATCAATTTTTAATTTTGAATTAACAATATCACTTGAATCACCTGCAAGTAAATCTACCTGATATATACTTGTAATGTCTGATGATAACATTCCAAATTGATAATTATTCCCAATGTATAATATAGTACCGTCAGGTGAGAACTCAACATGTTCGGCAGCTTCAACCTGAATGGTAATTGGGTTTGTAACAATGCCCGTAGTATTATCAAAATCAAAAACCTCACAAAATCCCAACTCAAACACAGCAAGTGCAAGCCTTTTTCCGTTAGTAGAAAATTTCATTTCGCCATAACTACTCCCATTGGGAATACCTGCCTGAGGGTTTGAGGGCTCTGTATGTACACTGCCTACATTGCTAATAACAGCTGTAGAACTAAAGCCGTTTTCGGTAACCAAAAAAGCATAAAAAGCATTACTGTTAAATTCGTGTAGCATTAACCAGATATCTTTACCATTTGCATGATAAACGGCTGTAACTTTTTGACATGATGGGGTAAGCAACATATGATTGTTTGGCCAAATCCATCCACCAATTCCACCGTTAAGAGAAATGTCTATTTCGGTATATTTTATTCCGCCAGCAGTATTATAATATGGCACATTTATTTAAAATAAATATTTGAATTACCCGGATGAGGTATTATTAAAGTTTGGCTTGCACCAATATGATTAAAAGTACCTCCTATATTATTTTTATATATAGTATCGAATTGGTTATTCCAAACTACATAATTATTGGTGTATAATAATAAGTTTCCATCTTTATCGCTAATGCTTGATCCTGCAACGTCTGTTGAAAAAAAGTCGCAATAACTTTGTTCCCATCCCGGGCATTCTGTAGCAGGTGGAGGGGTAATAAGTTCGGGGGAGCCGGAATTAAAGCTAATATAATTATCAAGATGAAGAAACCAATTATTAGCCTCGCCTTGAGAAAGAAGGGTTTGGGGCAAAAGAAGTATTATAATAATAAAACTATAGAAATAAGCTTTCATGAGTATCTATATAAATAATATTTTACATGTTATTATAGTCAGGGTTTTGCTTAAAGCGAAACCCTGACTAATTTAATCATTTACTTTAGTAAAATTACTACTTTATAAGCAGTAATTTTTTGTGTATAATATATTTCTCACTATTAATTCTAATATTATACATTCCACTTTCTAAAGTGGATAAATCTATTGGAAATTGTTGCCAACCGGTATTTAGAAGTTTCATAAACTAAGATGTGTTATCTTTCTTGTAAAAGTAATAAAAGTTTAAGTAAAATAAAAAATTATCGGTTAGCCAAAAATATCCTTATATCAACCTTAGGTTAATACTAACAAAAAAGACCTTCATATTTCTATGAAGGTCTTTCTTATTAAGTATCAATTGTATTTTTGTTTTCTCTTACTCTTGAGTTTGACACTTTAAGTACTATTTTGAAAAATAATTTGTTGATATTAGGGGCTTATAGCGTGATTGCCAAATATTAATGATTCAAACAAAATGAATGCAAGCAATTTTCTCCGGAAAAATAAATTGTGCTATTTGCTATTCCTTTTCACAAATAGAATATTCCCAAGGGCCCAATTCCATTCCAATCTCATTAAGTATTTCAAATGATTTTCCTGAAAATATATCAGTGTATTTATCGCAATAGCATTTCTCATTAAACGTAAACTGCTTTGTTTCATTCGATAAGTTAATAACTACAAATACTTTGTCACCATCTCTTTCGCGAATAAAAGCAAATACAGCATCATCATCAGAAGTTGAAATTCGGTGCAAATCAGCCCCATATATTCCATTCCACAGAGCCTTGTTTCTTTTTTTCAGGTGGAAAAGTTTAGAATAAAGCTCTTCTGTTGCAGTATGTTTCCATATTATTGTATCCTTGTCAAAAAACCTGAGCCTTTTATTAAGCTCAGCCTCTTGTCCGCTGTAAATCAATGGCATCCCGGGAACTGTAGCCGACAATACAGCCATTGCTTTTGCAGCATCACCCATTCTTTCGGTAACAGTTCCATTCCATGAATTCTCATCATGGTTTGAAATAAAATTCATTTTAATTGCACTCTTTGGATACATTTTAGGTGGACTAGTAAAATACTCATCGAGATCTTTAACAGATTTTTTACTTTGGGCAATATCATTCATTATATGATGTAGGTCCCATGCATAATCCATATCGAAAGCATATTCAAGATATTTTGGGTCTTCCCATTCCGCAAGCATAAATACAGGTTTAATGCTGTCAAGCTTAGGTCGGGCATAATTCCAAAACTCTACAGGAACCATTCCTGCAACATCGCAACGGTAACCGTCAATATCACACTCACTAATCCAAAATTTAAGTGCATCTGTCATATACTCCCATAATTCATGATTGTCATAGTTCAGGTCTGCAACATCAGCCCAGTCTTTAACCGGAGAAATGATATTCCCTGTTGAATCTTTTGAATACCACTCAGGATGCTCAAGTAATAATTTATTATCCCATGATGTATGATTTGCAACCCAATCTAAGATAACATACATACCTGACTTGTGTATCTCGTTTACTAATGATTTAAAATCATCCATTGTTCCAAGATCGGGATTAACATTAAGATAATCCTTCACGGAATAATAGCTGCCCAGACTTCCTTTTCTATTAATTTCGCCTATTGGAAAAATAGGCATAAGCCAAACAATATCAACACCCATTGCCTTTAATCGGGGCAAATGTTTTTCAAAAGATTTAAAGTTACCTTCATCTGTATATTGTCGGGTATTTACTTCATAAATTGTAGCATTTTTTACCCACTCCGGAAATCTTTGTTTCATAACACTCTTGTCTGTTTTGGAATTCGTATTATTTGTTGTTTGCTTGCAGGAAGGAAATACCAATACCAAAAGAAAGAAAATAATTACAGCTTTATTAGTCATTGTAAGAATTTAAGTTTGTATAATAATAACATCAATAAAAATACAAAAATAATTATTTCATAAGCAAATAAATTATTTGTCAAAAAAAAAGCCTTCCTGTCCGGAAGGCTTAATATTTTATTTAGCTCGATTTAAATTACAAAGTATTAATATATTTTGTAAGACTTGATTTTAAATTTGAAGCTTTGTTTTTATGGATAACATTAATTTTTGCAAGTCTGTCTAACTTAGATGCAACTTCAGGATACATCTTTACTGCTTCGTCTTTATCCTTTAATAAACGTAATTTTTTTACAGCATTACGTGTTGATCTAGCATAATACTTATTATGTACTCTTCTTGCTTCACTCTGACGAATTCTTTTCTTTGCTGATAAATGATTAGCCATAAACTTTTCTTTCTAATATTAATATTCGTAGTCCGTAGGGGAATCGAACCCCTGTTACCAGGATGAAAACCTGGCGTCCTAACCCCTAGACGAACGGACCTTCTCAATTTTGCGAGTGCAAATGTAGACTATTGTTTTTATTTTACAAAATATTTTACAAAATATTTTTTACTTTCGCAGCAAGATGCAAAAAGAGGAAATAAAAATTATTAATGGTATTGGCGAAGTGCTTTTTGTAAAGAGCAAGAAAGCAAAACGAATAGGAATTAGTATTAGGTCCGGAAATATTGTACGCGTTGCTATTCCGAGGTTTTCATCAAAGAAAGAGGCACTTGCATTTGTTGAATTAAAAAAGGATTGGATTATTTCCAAGCTAAAAAAAATTGAACAGCAGAATACTGAAAATATAATTAATACGCAGGAAATAATCTCAACAAAATTTCATAAAATTTCTTTTATTCCTGAAAAAAGGACTGATATTAGAATGTTAATTGATGATTCTAAAGCAACAATTTACTTCCCCGATTACTTAAAAAATGACGATACCCGTCTTCAAAAATCATTAAAAGCAATGATTGCCGAAGTATTTAGGAAAGAAGCAAAGAGATATTTGCCCGTAAGATTAGATGAACTTGCCAATAAGCATGGATTTAAGTATAATCAACTTAGAATTAAAAATATTAAAACCAGATGGGGAAGTTGTTCCAGTTTAAAAAATATTAATTTAAGCATCCATCTAATGAATTTACCTTACCATTTGATTGATTTGGTTATTTTGCATGAGCTTTGTCATCTCAAATACCCTAATCACGGAAAGGAATTTCACTCATTACTCGAAAAGGTATGTCCGAATGTTACTAAGTTCGAGAAAGAAATGAAGCATCAGAAAATAATATGTAGATAGGACAAGCTAAGATTTCTTAAGCCTATTCTCTTCCTTCGTATTGTTCTTTATAATATTTCTCGTAGTCGCCGGAGATAATATTATCCATCCATTCTTGATTTGCAAGATACCAGTCAACTGTTTTTTCTATACCTTCCTCAAATTGCAAAGAAGGTTTCCATCCAAGCTCCTCTTGAAGTTTGCTTGAGTCAATGGCATATCTCAAATCGTGACCGGCACGGTCTTTTACAAAAGTGATAAGTTTAGCAGATTCTCCTGCTTCACGTCCCAATTTTTTGTCCATTACTTCGCAAAGTTTATGGATGAGGTCGATATTTGTCCATTCGTTATTGCCACCAATATTGTAAGTCTCCCCTACTTTTCCCTTGTTGAATATTAGCTCTATTGCAGAGGCATGGTCTTCAACAAAAAGCCAATCACGAATATTTTCGCCCTTTCCGTAAATTGGGATTGGCTTACTATTTTTAATATTATTAATTGCAAGCGGAATAAGCTTTTCGGGGAATTGATTTCCACCATAGTTGTTTGAGCAGTTTGAAATTACAACAGGTAGTTTATATGTGTGAAAATATGCTCTGACTAAATGGTCGGAACTTGCTTTTGAGGCAGAGTAAGGACTACGTGGGTCGTAAGCAGTTGATTCAACAAAGAATCCTTCGCTGCCAAGTGAGCCATATACCTCATCTGTTGAAATGTGATAAAACAACTTACCCTCCGTGTTGTCTTTCCAAATCTGTCTGGCAGAGTTTAACAGATTCATTGTTCCGAGAATATTGGTCTGAATAAACTCTAGAGGGTTGGAAATAGAGCGGTCAACATGCGATTCGGCAGCCAGATGTATAACTCCATCAAATTTATATTCTTCAAATAAGCTGTTAATAAACAATGTGTCGTTAATATCACCTTTTACGAATTTATAATTTCCTTTGTTTTCAACATCGCTTAAATTTTCGAGATTGCCGGCATATGTAAGAGCATCAAGATTTACAATCAGATAGTCAGGGTAATTATTTACAAATAGCCTTACTACATGAGAGCCGATAAATCCTGCACCGCCTGTTATTAAAATTGTCTTTTTCATCTACTCAAATAATATTTATTTATATAAACTTACGTGAGCAAAGATAAGGTAAAATACTATTCAACCATAAGTTTATGCACCCATTTCTTATTTGCCTGTTGAAGCACTAAATAATACAAGCCTGCCGACTCATCATCCATTTGTATTTCTTGCAATATTTTGCCGCTCTTTGGTAAAATCTCTTTTGTGTAAACTTTTTGCCCCGATGAATTGTAAATACTCATTATAACCTCTTTTGGCGATTCAACTGTTCCATCTATATAAAAATTTCCTTTGTTAGGATTTGGGAAAACACCAATTTGGCTATTTCCATCTATCTCTTCTAATTCGAAAGTTAAAATTTGTGTATTTGATGAATCTTCACCACACTGGTTTATTGAAGTTAATGAAACGGTGTACCAAATATTTTGACTTGATGAAGGATAATCATGTACCGGATTTATTTCGTTAGAGACAGGTGTTCCATCGCCAAAATTCCAAATATAAGAATTAGCATTTTGCGAAAGATTAGTAAACTGAACATTGTTGAATGCTTCGGCAAAATCGAAAGCTGAAATGGCTAATCCTTGTTCATCAACAAAAACAGAATGGACACTTATACAACCAATACTATCATCTGTTATTGTTACTTCGTACAAACCTACTGTGTCAATAGTAATTAAGTCTGTACTTTCGCCTGTATTCCATAGATAGGTGTAGGCTGTATTGTTTGCAGCAAAAAACGAAAGACTTTGTCCCTGACACATAGATGTATCTGCCGGAAGTTGAGAGTTTGGTGTGAATATATATTGGTAATTAATTTCAAATTCATTTACCTCAAAACCACAATACGTACAGGTCTCAACGCTATATGTTCCGGTAGATTCTGCCACAAAACTAACGTTACTTCCTTCGGCTATTAAATTTCCGTTAGGGTCGAACCATTGTGGCTTACAAGGTGTATAACGAAGGCTGAAGTTATAAGCATCAAAAGATGTGTTATTTAGAGAATCGATAACATAAGCAAGTGTCCCTTCAGCATTTTGAATACCCGATACACCTTTGCCACCATTCCATTGTTGACACATTGGTCCATCAATAATATTCACATCAATAATATCAGAGCCTTCGTAAAGTACTATCTGAAAGTTTCCATAAATAGATGTACAAATATACAATGGCACATCAATATAATTCACCACCAATTTCCTGTTTGGTGCTGTTCCCGATGTATAATAAGTTATGTCACTTATCATACTATTACCAACATTCCAATCTCTATATAATGCAAATATTGCATTTCTTGGTTGCCATGCCTCGTTATTTGGAATTGCATTAGTCTGCCAAGGGTCAAAATTTAAGGAAGACAATGATGAAAAACTTATCCATCCATTTGAACCTACCCAAAATTGATTATAATCTTCATCAAAGAAATTAAAATCAAAACCGATATTAAAAGGTCCGTAATACCTATCATCAGAAATATTTGAAGATATTGTTGTTCCCAAACTCATATTTTGTGTACTAAATGGAATTTCTTCAATATCATAGTAAGTATAAGCAGTATCGGTATATGGTGAGTAAAACACAGCATCTGCTGAAACAGTATCCCCTTGACAAACTGCTGAATCAATCTCAAAATCAAAATCAACAGGGACAAATCCTATATGGACTGGAAGAATAGAATCACAACCATAAATATCAATTAATGTTAATGTATAATCAGAAACCGGAAGTGAATCAATTATGTAATTTGAGCTTGGGACAAAGATATCTCCGCTAATAATATCTTGGACATAAAAACTATCAATATTCATCAGGTTATATCCTGTTATTTCAATTTTTCCACTATTAGTATTACAATATGCATTTTGTTCTTCTATCTGAAAATTTACAGAAAATGAATACTCTACAGTAACAGAATCGATTTGGGTGTCACAATAATCACTAATTGTTACATAATAATTTCCCGGACCGATATTTGTCAACATGTTACCAGTACTTGGAATTGACCATTGAAAACTGTAAGGCGGTACACCTTCAACAATTGAAGCAAAAGCTGAACCATTATTTAACAACTGACAATCTGTTACATAGGAAGAAGAATAGACAAAGGCATCAAGGTCTGGAAATAAGGGAATATAGAAATCTAAAGACAAATAACAACCATCTGGATTTGTCATTGTAACAGTATAATAACCGGAATGTAAACTGTCGACATTTTGGGTCGTTTGATTATCAGACCAGTTAAAACTAACCGGATAAGATGAAGCATCTAGAGTTAATTCTATTGAGCCTGGTAAATCAGAACAAGTGTCTAATGTTATAACACCTGATCCATCAATAAATAATGACGTATCATGTGTAATGGAAAAATAATCGGTAATAGAACAACCTGAGTTGTCTTGAACAGTTACTGAATACGCCCCACTGCTATTTAACATGGTATAAGTGTCATAAACCCCGGTTGACCAATGAATTAAATAAGGACTGTTCCCTCCCGTAACATCAATACTTGCAAGTGTAGGTATACATCCTGTTGACGGGTAGCTTAAATCTGCTGATAAGGGAACAGGGTTAAACCCTATAACACTATCTATAACAACAAAGCCTAAAGAATCTGTAACAGTAACAAAATAATCACCGGCAGATATTGAGTCAAGAATAGGTACTGTATCACCTGTATTCCATAAATATGAATAAGGAGTAATCCCACTATACATCTGACAAGCTATGAATCCAATGGAATCATTGCAATAGGCACCAGTACTAAAAAATACCTGTAATGGCAAATAAGATAGGTTTTTAAAACTATCAATATTCTGCTCCAAACGAATATTTTCAGTATAATTTTTTAGGAGTGCCGGGTTTTGAATTTTAGGTTGAGAAAAAAGTAGCGAAGAAAAAAGTAGAAAAATAAATAAGGGTATGATTTTTTTCATAACAAAGACGTATTTAATTAATACTCAAAAAAAGAAGAACAGACACTGCTCATAATATACGAAAATAATTAAACAAAAATTGTATTGTTAAGAATTTTTTTATAAAAAATTATTCTTCACTCAACCTCTTTTCCCATTTCCATGCTGAGAGCAGAGTTTCATCTAAGCTTTTTTCGGCTTGCCATCCTAATTCTTTATTTGCAAAACTTGTATCTGCCCAGACCTTTTCAATATCTCCTGCCCGCCTGTCAACAATCTTATAGTTTAGTTTTATTCCTGTTACTTTCTCAAAACTATTAATTATTTCTAATACCGACACACCTTGTCCTGTACCAAGATTAAAGTATTCAAATGCTTTTTTGTTATTATTATTAAGCAATCTTTCAATTGCAATAACATGGGCTTTTGCCAGATCAACAACATTTATATAATCGCGAATTGCTGTGCCGTCAGGTGTATTATAGTCATTGCCAAAAACTCTTAACTGCTCTCGTATACCAATTGCTGTTTGTGTTACAAAAGGAATCAAATTGTTTGGAATGCCAATAGGTAACTCGCCGATATGGGCACTTGGGTGTGCTCCGATTGGATTAAAATAACGTAAGGCAATAGTTTTTAAATTTTTATCAGTTTTTATTGTGTCACGAATTATTTCCTCTGCTATTTGTTTTGTATTTCCATAAGGCGAGATTGCTTCTTGTACGGGTGCATCTTCTGTTACAGGGAGTTTTTCCGGTTGTCCATAAATTGTACATGACGATGAGAATACAAGATTTCTGATTGAGAATGTTTGCATACTTTCGAGTAAACTCATCAACGAAAGTAAATTGTTACGATAGTATTTTAAGGGTTTCTCAACAGACTCGCCAACTGCTTTATAAGCAGCAAAATGTATTATGGCTTCAATGTCGGTATATTTATTAAAGAATCTCTTGCATTTATCAATGTCCGTCAAGTCAAATTGCTCAAAGACAGGTTTAATGCCGGTAATTTTTTCTATACCATTTAGAACCTCAATTTTTGAATTCGACAAGTCATCAATAATAATAACATCAAATCCGCTATTTTGTAATTCCACAACAGTGTGTGAGCCAATATAACCTGTACCTCCCGTAACTAAGATTCTTTTTTTCACAATAGTTTTATTCTTAAATAATATCTTGTCAAAGATAGTAAATACAATGTTCACACTATTATATTTTTTCAATGATTGTTATTAATCCCGATGTTTTTGTATTTTTACTGTCATTTAATAATAAGCGGCAATAAAACTTTAAATCACAGCTATTTTTGCAAAAGCTGTTACTAATATTTTGATATGTCAACAAATAAAAAAGATAAAAATTCAAATCAAGTTTTGTTTAACAATACCGAAAGGTGGAAGGAGCTTACAACAATAAACAAAGTTTCATCAATAATAAAAGAAGGTAAAAACTATAAAGAGACTTTAAAAGAACTTGCTTTTATTTTACCAAAAGGTTGGCATAACCATAAATACGCCTGTGCAAGAATAATATTTGACGGAGAAGAATTTACCAGCTCCGATTTTCATCAGTCAAAATGGTGTCAAACACAGTATTTTTTAACCAATGATGGCCGCGAAGGAAGGATTGATGTTTTTTATTCTCGCAGCTTTCCGGAAATTGAAGAAGGCCCTTTTCTTTATCAAGAACGGTTTTTGATAAACAAGTTATCAGTAATGATATCAGATTATCTGAACAAGGTTTTTCAGAAGAGCAGCAGTGATAAATCCAAACTAAACATTGTAAAAAGACAGTTTGAAGAAGATAAAAATACATGTGAAATTAGCAGCAGGCAGTTGCTTCAGAAGTTTTTAAATAAAAGCAATTACGACAGGGATATTTATCATGACTTAATGCCTTTTAAAGTAAAAGAGATTTTGCTTATTGCTACCCTTTATGATGCCTATGGTATAGAAAAGGAAGGTAGGTTCTCCGAACACGTTTTGGGCGAATATCAACAGCTTAATCTAACGTCGATGCCTCGAATTACAGGTGTTTCAACCATTGATGAGGCTATGGAGCAAATGCAATCAAAACATTTTGATATTGTGATTGTTATGGTTGGCACCGACAAGGTATCACCTATAAATATCAGCAATAAAATTTATTCAGAATTTCCTTATATTCCTATCTTTTTACTTCTTAATAATAATAGCGATATAAAATATTTCGATAAAAGCAGGAATAATCTTCCATCAATAGATAAGGTCTTTATCTGGAATGGTGAATCAAAAGTGTTTTTTGCTATTATTAAGCATGTTGAAGATAAGATAAATGCAGATAATGATACAGAGGTAGGCCAAATTCGGGTAATTCTTATTGTAGAAGATTCGCCGGTTTATTACTCCCGCTATCTTCCTATTATCTACCACATTATAATGAAACAAACAAAACGCATTATTGATGACGTGAGTACCGACGAGTTATATAAGGTGCTTAGAATGCGTGCAAGACCTAAGCTTTTGCTTGCCTCAAATTACGAGGAGGCTGTTGATATTTATAAAAAATACAAAGATTACTTGCTTTGTTTGATTAGCGATGTAAAATATGAAAGAAAAGGGAAAAAGGACCCTAAAGCAGGTTTTAAACTGGCAAAATACATAAAAAATGAGATTAAGGATTTACCTCTGATTATTCAGTCGTCGGATACTAATAACGAGAAATTATCGAAAGAATTAAATGCCACTTTTATTAATAAAAATTCAGAAAGTTTAAAGCAGGATTTACAAAACTTTATAAAGAATTTTCTTGGTTTCGGTAATTTTATTTATCGTAACATGGACGGAAAGGTTATTGGTGAAGCCAGCTCGCTTAATGAATTTGAGTCAAAGCTACACACCATAAGCGACGAATCATTAATTTATCACGCAAAGAATAATCACTTCTCGCTTTGGTTGATGGCAAGAGGAGAAATTAGAGTAGCTAAAATTATTAATCCTCAAAAAGCATCCGACTTTAAAAGTGCAAAGGAAATACGTGACTATCTTGTAAGTACAATTCAGAAGTTCAGAAATGAACAAAAGCATGGAAAGATAATTCCTTTTGAAGAGTCGGCAATATTCGACGACAGCAATATCATCAGCCTATCCGAAGGAAACCTTGGAGGAAAAGGTAGAGGTTTGGCATTTATTAATTCACTAATTCAAAATTTCGATTTCTCGAACCATATTGCAGATATTAATATTAAAGCACCACGTACAAATGTTATTGGAACAGACGAGTTTGAATCTTTTCTTGAGAATAATAATCTTGAAGAAAAGCTGTTACACGAAACTAATGACGAGACTATTAAGCAGTGGTTTTTAGCAGGGAGTTTATCCGATAGCCTGATTAAAAAGTTGAAATTGATTTTGTCAAAAATCAATCAGCCAATCGCCATACGCTCGTCAGGATTATTTGAAGATTCTCTTATGCAACCTTTTGCAGGAATATTCGCCACTTATATACTGCCAAATTACGATAGTGATATTAATGTAAGACTGAAACAAACAACTGATGCAATAAAACTTGTTTATGCTTCTGTTTTCTCAAATCTTGCACGTAGCTATTTTAAGGCAATAAGTTACAAGGTAGAGGAAGAGAAAATGGCAATTATCATACAGGAAGTTGTTGGAAATCGTTTTGGCGATTATTATTATCCACACATATCCGGTGTTGCTCAATCATATAACTATTATCCTTTTGGGCATATTAAACCCGATGATGGTGTTGCAAATATAGCTGTCGGTCTTGGCAAGTACGTTGTTGAGGGGGAAAAGACACACCGTTTCTCGCCGGCTTATCCTACAATTGATAATAACTCGCCTAAAGATCAGTTTAAAAACTCCCAGGTTGAATTTTATGCGGTTGATCTCAAAAAGAAGAATATTGATTTGCTCGAAGGCGAAATGGCGGGCTTAAAACGACTCGATATTGATGAAGCCGAAATCCACGGCACCTTAACTCACTGTGTCTCAACATACGACATTACAAATCAAACAATGAAACCCGGCATGGACAGTTATGGGCCGCGTGTGGTAAACTTTGCAAATATTTTAAAGCATAATTATATTCCTCTTGCAAAAACAATAAAAGTTGTTCTGGATGTTGTAAAAGAAGCACTTGGCTCTGCTGTTGAAATTGAGTTCGCAATAGACTTAAAAAGAGATAAGGATTACAAAACTTCATTCTATTTACTTCAGGTAAAACCCCTTATCGGGAATTTACAGGATTGCAATATAAATGAAAATGAATTGAAAGATGATAATGTGATTATTTATTCAAAAAAAGGAATGGGTAATGGCAAGGTTGAGAATGTTAAGGATGTTATATTTGTTGATATTGATGTCTTTAACAAGGCCAGAACAAAAAAAATGGCTAAAGAGATTGAGGAGCTAAATGAAATAATGATAAAAGAAGATAAAGGCTACATCTTAATTGGTCCCGGACGTTGGGGTACACGTGACCCGTGGATTGGCATTCCTGTTTTATGGCCTCAAATTTCAAAGGCAAAGTTAATAGTTGAAACAAGCTTGGAAGGTTTCCCCTTAAATGCATCTTCCGGTTCTCACTTTTTTCATAATGTTACATCAATGAATGTCGGTTATTGTTCAGTAATTCCGGAAGCCGGCGATTGTAAAATTTCGTGGGATATTCTGAAAAAACAAAAACTAATTAGAAAAACCAAGCACTTCTTACATGTTGAATTTGAAAATGATTTGGATTTTAAAATGGACGGAAGGAAACGAATAACTTTAGTAAAGAAAATGTCTTAAGATATTGTATTGGTAGATTAAGAGAAACATAAAAAAAACCCATCCTTTTTCGGATGGGTTTTTTGTCGGGGTAGCAGGATTCGAACCTGCGACCTCCTGCTCCCAAAGCAGGCGCGCTAACCGGACTACGCTATACCCCGTAAACGCTTTCAAAATTTGAGTTGCAAAAGAATGAAATACTTTTCAATAAAAAAAATAAAACTTCCATTAATAAAAAGTAGACTGATTATGCGTTAAAATGTTTAACGAAACATTAAATGTGTAGGTGCAAATAAATTAGTATTGTAGTAATTTTGATTATATAGATTACCTGTTTGAATCTCGAATTGGAAACTTGCCGAATTACTAATCTTATACTCAAAGCCCAAAGACATTGCCTTAGTGTTAAAGCTTTGTTTATTGTTTATATCATCAGAAAAAAGGAGATTATTCTGAAAATAACCTGTGCCGAAAACACTCATATTGGGATTGATACTGTAATGAGCCCTTGCATAAAAAGTCTTTTGAAACATATTGGAAGATAGCGAATTATACTGTTCGGTATAATAGGGATTAAATACAGGGAACATATTTCCCGTTGATATTCTCATACCTAATTCGAGAGTTAATTTGTTCGATAAAGGATAGAGGACATAAGGCGAAACATAATTATATGACACTCCCGAACCAATATTCACAAAAGTACTACCTAGCTCTAAACCATAAGATAATTTAGCTTTATTCTTATCAAAAGACGAGAGCTTAGTATCTAAATTTAAACTATCATTTAGCAAATATGTATTTTGAGAAAAGCTGATGTTTATTGTTACAAAAAGAACAATAATATATATCAAGCTAGTTTTAAATGCCATGGTTTTATTATTTGAATTACAGCACAAAGCTACTAAAATTCTTCGTCAATTATAAATGGGAATTCTCTTTCAGCTTCAGCAATGTTTCCCACTTTGCCCAAATCAAACCAGTGGCCCCGGCTATGGTCAAAGCCATTTATGTTGTATTTAGTTGCAAGACGCAGGTAGCTTTCAATTATTGAAAATTTGCCTGTTTCGGTAAAAAGCCTGAAAATATCAGTACTTATTACATGAATCCCACTAAAGGCATAAGGACTGAGTTGTGCAGTTGTATTTCGTGCTATCTTAATCTCATTTGTCTTTATATTCTTCCAGCCATGTAAAATCATCTTATTGTTAAATAATAAATATCTTGAAGTATCCCTTTGCCTTACGGCAAGGCTTGCAAGTGCGGATGTTTTATTATGAATATTTATTAAGTCAAAGAGATTGAGGTCTGTTAATATATCAACATTATAAACCACAAATGAATCCTCCGCTGCAAAGTATTTCGCTACTTTTTTTAAACCGCCACCTGTTTCAAGCAAAGCATTACGTTCGTCGGAAATAGTAATGTTCATTCCAAAATTGTTATTTGCTTCAAGAAAGCTGATAATTTTATCGGCAAAATGATGAACATTTATTATAACATCGCTGATGTCATACATACGAAGATAATTGATGCTATTTTCAAGAAGGGTTTTCCCATTAATCTCAACCAGAGCTTTTGGTTTTTCCTTTGTGAGATTTCCGAGCCTCGTTCCCAGGCCGGCAGCAAATATCATTGCTTTCATCCTATCTTTTGTCTATTGATTATTTTTAAATAATTGAAATAAGACTTATCCTTCTTTAATTCCCAGCAGTTTAGTTATTACCTCAATATTTTTCTCGTTTTTAATATCTTTTGATGCAGGTGTGTACAAGAATTCTATTCTTTCTTTATAGTATTCATTAATCTTCCCACGTACTATCTTCATTGTACTGTTCATCATATGATTTTGCTCATTAAAAGACTCAGATAATAAAGCAACAGATGAGGGAAGCCAACGTTCAGGAAACATGCCGCCATACTTACCGTTTTGCTTAAAGTTATTTATCTCTCTTTGTATCTTCTCAAGTGAAACAGAAATGGCTTTCTCAGAGTTTACAGGTATTTGTTTATGTTTTAAGTATCTCTTAAATGCTTCTTTGTTTGGTACAATTAGCCCAACTGTATATGGGTCTTGATTGTTGTGTAACATACATTGGTCGATAAAATCCGACATCTCAACAAGAGCTTCTTCAATACCTTCAGGACTGTATTTTTCACCATCATGACCAATCAATAAACTTTTAAACCTACCGAGTACATATAAGAAACCGTCACTATCCATATATCCCATATCGCCTGTATATAACCAACCATCTTTCAATGTTTCATTAGTTGCTTTTTCGTTTTTCCAGTAACCAATCATTACATTCTCACCCTTTACAACAATTTCGCCTTTCTTGCCAACAGGAAGGCTGTTTCCGTTATCATCACAAATCTTTAACTCCAGATTCTTCACTAAGAAACCGGATGAGCCAAGCTTATGTTTCCTCTCGGCGTTTGACGAGATAATAGGGGCAGCTTCCGACAAACCGTAACCTTGATACATCGGTATGCCAATGGCATAAAAGAACTTCTGCAAATCCATATCAAGCAAAGCACCACCTCCAATAAAATACTTTAGCTCACCACCAAAATTCTCTCTAATTTTCTTAAATAAAATCTTATCGAAAATCCAAATAAGAGGTTTTCTGAAAATGTTTACTCCTTTACCTTTATCCCAACCAATCCCGTTGTATTTTATAGAAAGATTAAGAGCTATTTTAAAAAGCTTCTCTACTTTTTCGCCTTTTTCGCGAATTCCTTTTTCAATATTTTTTCTAAAGTTTTTAGCAAGAGCAGGAACGCTAAGTAATATCGAAGGTTTAATTTCTTTAATATTTATTGGAATATTTCTTAATGTCTCGTTAAGTGTTTTACCAAGCTGAACCGATGCAATGCTTGCTCCCATTCGCATAAAACTATAAATGCCTGCCGTATGAGCAAATGAATGGTCGAGGGGTAAGATAAGCAAAGTCCGGTAAGTGTCGGGAATAGTCATTAGCGAAACAGCTTGCTCAACATTTGCGTAATAATTCAGATGCGAAAGAATTATTCCTTTTGGGTCGGCAGTTGTTCCTGAGGTATAGCAAATATTTGCGTAATCATTTTCATTCAGGCCTTTCCACATTGTTGTTAGCTCCTTGCTCCCTTTTTGGAATATTTCCTTTCCTTTCTCATAAAGACTGTTAATATGAATCTCATCCACGGCATATTCATCTTTCTCATCAAGGAAAATAAACTTCTCAACATTTGGAATATTTTCTTTAATCTGAGCAATTTTCTTTGACTGACCACCCGAAACAATAAGCATTTTCGAGTCGGAATGAACAATCCTGAATTCCAATTCAAAAGCCTCAAGTTTTACCGAAAGCGGAACATTTACGGCTCCAATATACAAAATTGCAAGCTCGGCTATTACCCAGTCATTTCTTCCTTCAGAGATTAAGGAAATACGGTCACCTTTTTTTAAACCTGCATCAGTTAAGCCTAAAGCAAGCCGGTAAACAGCATCACGTGTTTCACGATATGTCATACTTTCGTAACTGCTTGTCCGTTTTTGCCATAAAAAGGGATTATCCCCATATTTAGCAACACTGTCTTCAAAAAGCTGAGGTATGGTTCTCATATTATTTTTTTGATTAGTTAAATGAAGATTCTATAGATAACATTATTGTTACAATTGAATTTACAAAACCTATCATGAATTTAGTTATTGTATTTAGTGCGAAAAATAATAAGCTTTTAGCAAATAACCTAATTACCTTCCTGAAAACAATTATTCTCAGGTGTATTCGGAAAGGTTCAAAGTGGATGATCGGTTAAAACCGGAATGGAAATTCCATAATTCTAAGCCGGTACATACTTCAAATCCACACCAGAATAAAAACAGCTTATCAGATGTTAATATGAGAATAATAGATTCAGCAAAAAAAGATAAAAACAGATACTTCCCTAATTCCTAAATTGTATTATTTTAGCAGCTTATTTTACGAATATTAAATTATAAAATTTAAATAAAAATGGCAAAAAGAACAATAGTATCATTACCCGGTGACGGTATTGGAAGAGTAGTATTGGAAGAAACAATTCGTGTGCTTGAGGCAGCCGGATTTGAAGCAAATTATGTTGAAGGTGATATCGGATGGGAATTCTGGACTAAAGAGGGAAATCCTCTTCCTCAGCGTACTATCGATTTACTCGAAGAGCATAAAGTAGCTCTTTTTGGTGCAATTACATCAAAGCCCAAAGATGAGGCATTTGAAGAATTAGCACCTGAACTAAAGGAGAAAGGATTAGTTTATTCAAGTCCTATTGTGGGTTTACGCCAGCATTTTGGATTAGATATTTGTTTGCGTCCATGCAAATCGTACATAGGAAATCCATTGAACTTTGTAAAAAGAGGAATTGGTGACGAAATTGTCGAGCCTGCTGTTGATGTTGCAATTTTCCGTCAAAACACCGAGGGTTTGTATGGGGGTGTTGAATGGACTAACCCAAACGAAAAAGTTTATGAAGGTTTATTAACTCATCCAAAGTTTGTAAAGAACTTTGGTAGTACACCAAAAGAGGAACTATCAGTTTCAACACGTATTTTTACAAAAAAAGCTACCGAAAGAATATTGAGAGCAGCATTTGATCATGCAGTAAAATATGGTTATAAGTCTGTTACTGTTTGCGAAAAACCCAATGTTATTCGCGAGACCTCGGGCATGATGTATAAAATGGCCTTACAAATGCAGACTGCTGATTATCCACAAATTGAGCTTTGGAATACAAATATTGATGCCCAGATGATGTGGTTGACAAAAAATCCTGAGACTTATGGGGTTATTGTTGCAGGTAATATGTTTGGCGATATTGTATCTGATGGTTTTGCCGGTCTTATCGGAGGTTTAGGTTTTGCTTGTAGTGCCCAGTATAACCCCGATTCGGGTGTGGCTGTCTTTGAACCTACTCATGGTTCAGCACCAAAATATGCCGATTTCCCAACTTCAATTGTTAATCCTATTGCAATGATTGAATCTGCTTGTATGATGCTTGATTTCCTTGATGAAAATAAAATTTCTGCAAAAATAAGAAAAGCTGTTGCTGAAGTTATTAGCGAAGGAAAAACCAGAACTTACGACATGATGAAAATGCCGGGGAGAGTTGATGTTGTAGAAAAAGGAGCAGCTTCGACTACTCAAATGGCTGATGCAATTATTTCAAAATTAGGATAATAATAAATTAAATACAGATGAAAGAAGTGTTTGAACTTTGGCCTGAGCTAAATTGGATTAAAGATGAGGAATTGCGTGGTAATACTGCAAAAACATGGCAACTGGCTCTAGAGCGTAGTGTACTTACTGCTGACGACTTGAAGAGAATTCCCTTTACTCTTTTGGTAGGACCCGACCTTAAAGTTACATTTATGGATCATAAAAGGTCTGTTGTGCATATTGCAAGAGATGCCGGAAATAAGATAAACGAAATGTACCATGGTGAGCTTACTGTAGATATGGATGTTTTGATTGCCGGAGCTATACTTGCCGATGTTGGAAAATTACTCGAATATGAGCTTGACAAAGAAGGCAAAGCTGTTCAGGGGAATTACGGAAAATATGTTCGTCATCCATTTTCAGGAGTTTCATTAGCCGAGGAATGTAATGTACCCGCTGAAGTTTGTCATATTATTGCAGCTCATGCCGGCGAAGGGAATATGATTAAGCGAACAACCGAAGCTTATGTTGTCCATCATGCCGATTTTATGACCTTCCTTCCTTTTAAGGAAAGATTAATAATTGAATAGTAATCTGTTTTTACTAAAAGAAAAAGGGAACCGAATTATTCAGTTCCCTTTTTTTAAAACCCCCTTGATTAAGTCTGAGAAATTAATCTGTGTCAATATGTATACAGTCATTGAAAAAGGTTAGCAAAAAATTTTCTTTTTTTTCTATAAGGGGCTTTCTCAGCTTTTAATTTACTCATACAGCAGCGATTTGCAACTTCATTATCAACGCACTGCGGACTTTCTCAGCATGCCCCAATTAATTGGTAAAAAAGTCGAAAATATTTCCGAGGGCACTTGATTTTGCTTTATAAAACTCGGTGTAAAAGCACCTTGTACAACTCACTGTAGTGAATTTTTTATTCTGAACGTCAAATATTTTTGAGAAGGCACCACCTGTTGCCCTCATTTCATCAACTTCGTATTGACGGTTTCCGCATTTGGGACAAACATATTTTAAATTATTCATTTTGCTTATTTTTTGATTTAACATTTTCTTTACTTCTACCGGCAGACAATAAGGCTTTATCTATTATCCATTCCAATTGACCGTTGATACTCCTAAACTCATCAGCTGCCCATTTCTCTACAGCTTGCAATGTCTCGGGATTTATTCGTAATACAAATGCCTTTTTCTTTGCCATTTTTATTGATGTAATGTTCCAGTGTTAATAACCGGCGAAGCATCTTTGTCGCCACATAATACAACCATCAGGTTGCTAACCATAGTTGCTTTTTTATCTTCATCAAAGTCAACAATCTCATTGGATTTTAATTTTTCGAGTGCCATTTCTACCATGCTAACCGCTCCTTCAACAATTTTGAACCTTGCTGCTACTATTGCAGTAGCCTGTTGGCGTTTAAGCATGGCTTGTGCTATTTCCTGTGCATAGGCAATATAATTAATTCTTGCTTCTATAACATGAATACCGGCTATTTCCAAGCGTTCGCTAATTTCCTTTTCCAACTCGGTGTTTACCTCTATGCTTCCTGCTCTTAGAGTAATTACAGCATCATGGTCTTCAAAATTGTCATAAGGATAAATTCCTGCCAAGTTTCTTAGAGCAGCCTCACTTTGAACAACTACGAAATGTTCAAACTCGTCAACTGCAAAGGCTGATTTATATGTGTCTTCAACCTTCCATACCAAAACCAAACCAATCATAATCGGATTTCCTATCTTATCGTTTACCTTTATAGGAGAACTGTCAAAATTGCGAGCACGTAGAGATATCTTTTTCTTGATATAGAAAGGATTGACCCAAAAGAAACCATTGTTTTTTATCGTTCCTTTATATTTCCCGAATAAAATCAATACCGCCGATTGATTTGGATTAACAATTACAAATCCAAGCGATGTTATTATTACTAAGAATAATAGAACAACGAGAATAGCAGATTTAAACATTATTAGTCCTGTAATTGTAAAACCAAGGATTAGAATCAACAATATTAGTATTCCGTAACCTGATGTTGCTTTGTGTGTTTTTTCCATAATTTAGTAAATTTAATATGATATTAAAATAATATTACAATAGTAGCTATAATTATTATACGAGTCAAATTTTTTTTTATTACATTAGAGATAATTTTTATTTTGTGAGAATTTGATAATTTTATCAATTATTAAAATAAAGAAATGGAAAATTTTGTAGCATATAATCCTGTCAAGTTATTTTTCGGAAAAGGAGTTGTAAAAAACATTGGTAATGAAGCAATAAAGCATGGAACTACTGCTTTGGTAATATATGGTAAAGGTTCGGTCAAAAGAAATGGAATTTTTAACGATGTTGAAACATATCTTAAGCAGTCGGGGGTAAAGATTATTGAATATTCGGGAATAAAACCAAATCCGATAATTGAAGACGTTGAAATGGCGGCACATCTGGGAACTGACAATTCGGTTGATTTAGTGATAGGGATAGGCGGTGGAAGTGTGATTGATACAGCTAAGATTGTAGCAGCATGTATTCCGGATAATCTACCGGCATGGGATGTAATGACATCTAAAGTTAAGATAAAACGAGCATTACCAATTTTTGCGGTATTAAGCCTCGTTGCAACCGGAACAGAGATGAACCGTTTTGCTGTTATTCAAAATCAAAAAGAAAGAGAAAAGATAGGCTTTGGAAATAACTTGATTTATCCTAAATGTTCCTTTCTTGACCCTGAATATACGTTTACGGTTGACACACAACAAACTGCATATGGGATAGTTGATTTGATTGCTCATGCTCTTGAAAATTATTTTGGAAAAGGAGATGCTCCATTGGCAGATAAGTTTGTTATTTCTATCGTCAAAGAAGCAATGCTGATTGCAAACCCCTTAATTGCCAATCCAAACGACTACGAGTTAAGAGCACGAATGATGTGGGCATCCACAAATGCTTTGAACGGTACTACCTCCTACGGACGAGTTTCCGGTGATTTTGCAGTTCATGCTTTTGGTCATACTCTCTCTTTACTTTATGATTTACCACATGCAGCTACTTTGTCAATCGTTTATCCTGCTTGGTTAAAATATCTCGAGAAACTGGTTCCGGGCAAACTTGAGACACTTGGCAGCGAGCTGTTTGGTTGTGATGAAACAAACAGCTTTAATGAAGGATTAACAAAGTTTTTTTCTTCAATAAACTGTCCGGTAAATTTAGCTGAGGCCGGAATTGACAAGACAAAAAGAGAGGAGATAAAAGAATTATGGATAGAAAAGGATGTTC
>JANTGP010000009.1 GCA_024762835.1 Bacteroidota bacterium | reverse complement strand
ATAGTCAGGAAAATTAATTATTTTAAATATTCTTCAAATATTCATTACTCCTTCAGTAATATTACTTTTTGTACTATCGAAGTTCGTTCAATCTCAATAAAATACAAACCTGAAGGATAATTCTGTAAATCTATTTTAATTTTATCTGCTACTGTATCAAATACTTGTAAAACCTTTCCTGTACAGTCTAATAATCTGACAATTGAGTTATGCTCTAATCCCTCAATATATACAAAATCCTTTGCCGGATTGGGATAAATCCTCTGACCAAAGCCAATCTCGGCAATGCCATTAACAATAGTAACAGTATCAACATGGTTATCTTGCCCTATGGGGCTTGTTGTTGTTAGGGTAACATAATATACCCCTGTCGAATAATTATGGCTAGCATTAAAAAGCGATGAAGTATCGGTATCGCCAAACTCCCACAAATAGCTCTCACCACATTCCGAGAGGTTAGTAAAGTCTATATTACTATTGTTTTGCTGATAACTAAAATCTGCAACAGGAAAAGCATCTATTACAACCTGATAAGTTGTATCAACCGTACCGCACTCGTTTGTGTAGCTCATTGTTATATCGTAAGTGCCGTTTGCAGTGTAATCATGCAAAGGGTCGATATCAAATGTGCTAAAGCCATCGCCAAAAAAGTATTCTACCTCTGCACCTTCAAGCGATTTATCATCAATATGAAGAGAATAGCAATCTAGTGATAAGGTGTAATCCGGTATGGGTAAACCTTCGATGTAAACTGTGACAAATCCATATGATTGTCCGGCATTATAAAAATATCCATTATATGGATTACCAGTTATCAAAGAAATAATTGAATCTATTTCAAGACGATGTTCTTTCTGCTCTGAGCCATCCCATATTCGCCAATATAAAGTATCGCCATTTAAAGGTCCGAAAAAATCCTGACCATAAGGATTTTGATAATTACCATAAACAGGTACTGAAAATCCGCTATTAACATAATATCTTAGATATCCTACACATACAAAATTACCGGTGCCCAATGAATCAATAAAACAACCCATATAGTCAGTTGTATCGAAATCAAGAATACAACCATCTATTGTTGCCATCATAATTGGGTTTAATGGAATTTTATAGCTTGCAAAATTAGATGAACTGCCACCAAACTGAAGAGACCATGGTGGTTGTGCATTTGTATTAATAAAAACAAATACCAAACTAATTATAATAATAATATTTTTCATAATATTCGCTTTTAGTTACATCCACAAGGCACAGAATAATCAATATAGTCAGGAAAATTAATTATTTTAACATTATAACCTTTCCCCGGTTTCAAATCACCAATTGTGTTATAAATTGCTCCACCAGTTATCCATGCGGGATAATAAACATTTCCATTTTCGTCTGTTGCTTGCAATAAATTTGTACCAAGCTGATCAAATATATCTTCTGCCGGCGTTGGATAGGTACGTAAATATGCAATGAAATTATCTTGTTGGTCTAATTCAATTATAGGATTAGGAACAAATTCACCGCTTATTGTTAATACATCATTATTATAAATATATAACAGATAACCTTCTCCGTCAACAATTGCACCTATTGTATTTGTTCCACTAATTGGATCAAATTCAAGTTGATCATCATTATATACTATTTTTAAATTAGTACCTAAGGGGGCAAACACATCCCAACAATTAGGTAACTGTGGATGAATATATGTTGACATTCGATTCCAGTATTGGTGCAAATCAATAGTTTGTGTATATCCACCTGCATAAGCCCAGTTATTATTACCTACACCAACAATGTTACAAACATTATTATAGTCTATGTCGTTTACAATTTCGGTGTTTAGCACATTTATCTGTGTCCAAGTAGTACCATTATTTTCAGTTTTATAAACCTCGTTTGCATTATATCCACAAACAAATATTTCGTCTGTTTCTTTATTTAAAATATTCTGTATATCAAAAGTTCCAAATGTAACGGGATTAAATGTAATGCCATTATCAAAACTTTGGTATATATCTGCATTATTTCCGCCCAATACAATGCTTACATTTGTTCCATCACTACAAAAATAAGAGCCATTAATATTACCTGTAAAAGTAAATGGTGCTGTAAATTGAGTTGCAAAAAGGTCATCGGAAATATAATTAAAACCATCTTCGCCAAAAGCTCCAACAAGGTAACCGGTTGCTGTTGGTGCTATTGCTACTGAGTAAATATGAAGATTAGTAATGGTTGACCAATCGGTGAATATCCATGAATTTCCAATATTATCCCAAACAGCTGTAAAGAGCAATCCATTTTCACCTCCACCTATAATAATATTATCATATGCATCAAGACAATAAATTGGTTCTCCACTTTGCACAGCCTGAAAAGGGGTGTAATAAACATTAGGAGGATTGCCATTTCGTATATAAATAGTTGAGTTATCACCTCCTACAACTACCTCGCCTCTATTGTCTGAAATAGTAATACAGTGTGTGGCCAACCCATTTGAATTAAATGTTTCGGTTGTCCAGCCGGCATAACCATTATTATACCAGTTTAGTTTAACAACAGCATAATTGCTAACTGCAAATAAACTGTTTGTTGTATGGCTGCGGCACATATCTACGAGGTCAGTATTTGCCCCCCCGTATTTGTCTCAACTAGCTGTGTTTGAGAGACTAAGTCACCGCCAAGAAATAATACTAATAATATTAAAGTATTTAATGTTTTCATAACGATAAGTTTAATTAATAAATAAAATAATAATATTTACAAATATAGTTAAAATATGGATACAATAAAATAACTCGTTAATGTATATGTTATCATGTTGAAAAAATAATCCCCGTTTTTCTTTCTTTTCTCTATTAGGAGATACCCCCAAATGAATCTAAGTGATTCACGTATTTTTTTCAAAACAGGGTAAAATCATTTGTAATTTCAACAATTGTACGGTGATAATTATATATACTTGAAGAGTAAAAATTATTCACTTAAAAATATATAATTATGGCTAATTTATTAGAACAAAAAGTTGATGATTTTATGGCAAAAGTAATTGCCAAAAATCCTGTTGAGGTTGAATTTCATCAAGCAGTAAGAGAAGTTGTAGAATCAATCATTCCATTTTTAGAGGAGAACCCTAAATATAATGAAGCAAAGATTCTTGACAGAATTGCTGAACCCGAAAGAGTATTGATGTTTCGTGTACCATGGTTAGATGACCAGGGAAATGTACAAGTAAACCGTGGTTTCCGTATCGAGATGAACTCAGCAATTGGACCTTACAAAGGTGGTCTTCGTTTCCATCCAACTGTAAATCTTGGTATTCTTAAGTTTTTGGCTTTTGAGCAAGTATTTAAAAATTCACTTACAACACTTCCTATGGGTGGTGGTAAAGGTGGTTCTGATTTCGATCCTAAAGGAAAATCTGATAATGAAGTGATGAGATTTACTCAAAGTTTCATGTCTGAGTTATTCCGTCATATTGGTCCTAATACTGACGTACCTGCCGGTGATATAGGTGTTGGTGGTCGTGAGATTGGTTTCTTATTCGGTCAATACAAAAGATTACGTAACGAATTTACCGGTGTTCTTACAGGTAAAGGAATTGAGTGGGGTGGTTCATTAATTCGTCCTGAAGCTACAGGTTATGGTACAGTATATTTTGCTGAAGAAATGCTTAAAACACGTGGCGACTCAATGAAAGGTAAAGTTGTTGCTATTTCAGGATCAGGTAATGTTGCTCAATATGCAACTGAGAAAGCTACTGACTTTGGTGCAAAAGTAGTTACTCTTTCAGATTCATCAGGTTATATTTATGACCCTGACGGTATAGATGCCGACAAATTAGCTTTTGTAATGCATCTTAAAAATGTTAAGCGTGGCCGTATTAAGGAATATGCTGACAAATTTGGATGTAAATTCTTCGAAGGTGAAAGACCATGGGGTGTTAAATGTGACGTTGCTCTTCCTTGTGCAACTCAAAACGAAGTAAACGAAGAAGAAGCAAAAACTCTTATTGCTAATGGTTGTTTCGTAGTTTCAGAAGGTGCTAACATGCCTTCAGTACCTGAAGCTATTGAGGTTTATATTGAAAACAAAATCCTTTACGGACCGGGTAAAGCTGCTAATGCAGGTGGTGTTGCTGTTTCAGGTCTTGAGATGAGCCAAAACTCATTACGTTACTCATGGACAAGAGAAGAGGTTGATGCTAAACTTCACCAAATAATGAAAGATATCCACGAAACTTGTACTAAGTATGGTACACAGGACGATGGATTTATCAACTATGTAAATGGTGCTAATATTGGTGGATTTGTAAAAGTTGCCGATGCTATGCTTGCTCAAGGTCTTGTGTAAGTAAATTAGCTTGATATAACAGAAAGGGGCTGCCAAATGGTTGCCCCTTTTTTTATTCTTTTTTCTGAAATGATTAATGTCTATTGATTATTGTTGATTGATTAATGTATAATGATTTTTTGCTCTTTCAGAGCATTTGTTTTTGTGCCATTATTATTCCATAGGGCATTGCATCATGCTTAGTTGCCAATACCATTCAGGCACTCAATTCATACGGATTTGGCTGAAAGTCAAAAATATCTCAGCTTGTAGGAACGCTATAAGTCTCAATACATAAGACATATACGTCTTAAAATGCTATATTGAAATTTTGTTTACTTTTCTGTGCATATTAAGTTTTCTACAATCTGTGAATCTGTGGCATTTGTTTAAAAATTTGCGAATTTATGCATTGGATATATTTAATAAAGTGTGTATCTTCAAAAAAAATATTATTTGTAATTTATATAACTAATTGAATTATGAAAAAGACCTTTGTAATTGACACTAATGTATTACTTCACGATTTTTTAAGCATTTATAACTTTGAAGAAAACGATATAATTATACCCATTGTAGTTTTAGAAGAATTAGACAAATTTAAAAAAGGAAATGATTTAATTAATTTTCATGCACGTGAGTTTACCCGTGAACTTGATAAGTTAGCAGGCGACAAGCTGTTTTCTGCCGGTATTTCTCTTGGTGAGGGATTAGGTAAGTTATTTATTGAAACAGGTAAAGAGTTTTCGCCTGAGATGAAAGCTTCATTCCCGGAAAATACTCCTGACCATAGAATACTTGCAATAACAGATTATCTCAGGAAACAAAAGAAACATAAACATATTATTCTGGTTACCAAAGATATTAACCTAAGAATGAAGGCAAAGTCATTGGGTATTCAATCGGAAGATTACGAAACAGGCAAGGTGCACAATCTCGAAGATCTTTATCATTCGGCAATTGTGCTTGAAAATATAAGTGATGAGCTCGTAAACGGAATGTACAACTCACATGCTGAACAAGAAATTGAAAACTTTAATCTAGAGGAAGAGCCTAGCGGACAGAAGTTCTTTATTCTGAAAGCAAATAATACAAGTGCACTTGCACGGTTTAATCCCGAAAGGAAAACTATTAGCAGGGTTGAGAAACAAACAGTTTACGGAATTAAACCCCGGAATGCAGAGCAGGCTTTTTCGATTGATGCATTGCTTAACGAGAGTATCCAGTTAGTTGCTTTAACAGGAAAGGCTGGAACAGGTAAGACTCTGTTGGCTTTGGCTGCCGCTTTACATCAACGCCGACAATTTAAGCAAGTTTTTCTTGCACGTCCGATTGTTCCTCTTTCAAATCGCGATTTAGGTTACCTGCCCGGTGATGTTGATGAAAAGATAAGCCCTTATATGAATCCATTGTTTGATAATCTTTCGGTGATAAAGCACCAGTTTAGTCCACAAACAAGGGAGTTTCAGAATATTGAAGAGATGCTGCGGCTTGAGAAACTTGTAATAACACCATTGGCATATATTCGTGGTCGTAGCTTATCGGATGTGTTTTTTATTATTGATGAAGCTCAGAACCTGACACCACACGAGATAAAAACAATTATTACCCGTGCCGGTGAAGGCACAAAAATGGTTTTTACCGGTGATGTGCAACAAATAGATACACCTTATCTCGATAGTAAATCGAATGGACTGACATACCTGACTGATAAGATGAAAGACCAGAATATCTTCGGACATGTGCACCTTGTAAAAGGCGAAAGAAGCTATCTTGCTGAGTTAGCAAGCGATCTTTTGTAGGCTTTACTGCCTGTATAACTTAAAGCTTAATTTAGTACTGTCTGTTAAAGCTTTGGGAATTACTTCGGGTATATTCGAACGAACAGGGCATATATCAATTCCCCCACGACGAGTGTAAATACATGTTACCATTAAAATATCGGGGGAGAATTTATCCCACAATCGTTTGTAAATCATCTCACATACTTCTTCGTGGAAATGATTCTCGTTACGAAAGGAAACCAGATATTTTAAAAGCGATGACTTATCAATCCTTACTTTACTTTTTAGATGAATAAAAACACTTCCCCAGTCGGGCTGATGAGTAACCTTGCAATTACTTCTTAGCAAGTCGCTATAAACTTTTATCTCATTTCCATTTTCCGATTCTTGCTGTAGTAGGTCAGGTGATTCTTTAAAGCTGTCAAACTCAATTAAGCTAGTGTCAACAATATCTTCTAATTTATTGTAATCTTTAAAGTCATTTGTTGAGCTTGCCTCATTATCAAAGAATGAAACTTTAACATTACATTCTAAAATTTCTTGTAAATCAGCTTTTATTATCGACAAAACAGCTTTTAATCCATTAGTTTTTGAATTGCCAAAGCGACTCATATTAAAAGAGTTCAAGTAAAGTTTAAGTGATTTGCTTTCTACAAGAAATAAATTCGACGAAGGATAAATAATTTTTAACAATCCAACAATGGGCAGTCCTTTTTCGGTTAAAAAGCTAAATTCATAAGCATGCCATACGTCATAGCCTGAGAAGATTTCAGGCTTCTCGCATATACCGTATTGCTTTCTGTTCTCAATTCGAGGTATTGGTACTAAGACTGAAGGATCGTAATTTGTAGGAATTTCAGCTTTTTTCCCAAGATATTTTGATTCGGGATTACTCATGATAAAAATTATACGTTTTCTGTTTTTCCAAATAACTCAATATGAAGACGAGGCGTATAACGCCAGCCGTTTTTTATTGCCATTTGAAGTATTGCTTTATCACTTTGTCTTAATTCAGCAATATCAGCTCCGGCTTGCATCAGGATAATATCTTCATTTTTCAGGCCATTTAAGGACATAAGTAAGTCATGAATTTCATTTTCATCATCAGCCAAAGCAACAACAAATTTAAACTGTAATGAAAGCCTGTTATTTGATTTTCTTAAATTTATGAAATTTTGAAGTGCTTCTGTGTTAATTCTGTTCTTTGTGTGGGTTTCAATAAAGTCCGACTGCGAAAGCAAATTCAGTTCTTCCAATTTTTCAATGTTGGGGTTTGAATTAGATAGCTTAGGTGAAATGCTGAATAAATTCACTATGTCAGCCAGTTCTTTAATAAAGATTGTCCCGTTTGTTTCAATGGTAATGTGTACGCCAAGTTGATTTTTTAGCTCTGTACATAATTCTATTAAGGCATTTTTTTGCAACATTGGTTCGCCGCCTGAAATAACAACATGCTTAATATTCCCAAGATTATTTTTTATGGTATTAACAATTTTCGTAACAGATACATTCGTTGACTCATGGACATTGAATGAAGAATAAGGAGTATCACAAGCGGAGGCTTTACCATTAGGAAGAGTCCAGATACATCGTAAATTACATCCTGCTGTACGAATAAACAAAACAGGAATTCCGGCTAAAACACCTTCACCCTGAATTGTCCCGGAAATATCAAAACCTGTATTAAGCTTTTTGTTAAACAGATTGCCATTTTCATCTTTCGTTATGGGAAATATCCCATCTTTCACGAGTCTCATTTTTTGCATATATAATAAATCTTATTTGTAGCATTCAGCATCACATCATTACATTTTTAAGTTAAAGGTTTTGAATAACTTCAGGGCTTTCAAATTTCTTTTCCTGCTTTAGCATATTCCACCAATCCTTATTTTTCCACTCTAATCCAATGCCTTCGCTAAATATAATATCCTGCAAACCGAAATCCATCAAATGTCTATCTTCTTCAGAGACTTCAGCATATCCTGTTGCTGTTTCATGAACTCTAATAGCATCAAGGCTTATTTTTCCCTCCCCGTTTTTAAGAATCATATTCTTCAAAATCTTATCAATAACAAGATAAAACATCAGGGAATATCCTTCGGCACTGGGCGAAACAGGAATTTCTGCAACTCTGCTATTATACTTGTAAATAAAATCTTTAAACTCATCACTTTCTTTATTCCATAAAGAATAGCTATGGTCGAAACTATCAATAAATTCTTTTACTATGTCGAGCAAAATAAAATCAATTACCATAAAACCTTTGTCCAGCTTGTTTGATGAGATAAAAACCTCAACCACATATGAGTGGCCATGAATGTTATATTTACATCTTTCCGAAGAGCAGTTACGAACGATGTGTGCACCTTCAAACTTAAATAATTTTCTTATCTTCATTATATTCTTTTTTACTATTAAATTTTTATAATGCAGGGTCTTTCACACCCACTTCCTCAAAAGCTTTGGCACGAAGCAAGCAGCTATCGCAGGTGCCGCAGGGTTTTTCACCACCACGGTAGCACGACCATGTGAGAGAGTAATCAACACCTAAGTCCAAACCTGCTTTTATTTCCTCAGCTTTAGTCATATTAATTAATGGGGTATGAATCTTTATTTTCTGATTATTCTCAACTGCCGCAACAGTGCCAAGATTAATTGCAGCTTCCATTGATTCAATAAATTCTTGCCGGCAATCGACATAACCGGAATAATCCATCTGGCTCACACCAATAAAGATATTCTGTGCACCAATTGCTTCAGCAAAGGAAGCGGCTACCGAAAGAAAAACCATATTTCTGGCAGGTACATAAGTGTCCGGTATGTCAGCAGAATTTAATTCACCGTCTTTTACATCCATGCCTGAATCAGTAAGAGATGAGCCTCCCCATAAATCAAGTGACAGTGTAACCACCTTGTGTGATTTTACACCTGCTTTCTTCCCAATTTCTTTAGCTGATTCCAACTCTCTGCTGTGCTTTTGTCCGTAATTAAAAGACAAGGCATGTAATTCATAACCGGCTTGCTTAGCCATGTATAATACAGTGGCAGAATCTAATCCTCCTGATAATAATACTATTGCTTTCATAATATCTAAATATTTAAGCCGTAACCAAAAATAAAAAAGAAGGATAATTAATATGCCGAACAGCACATATTGCAAATGTGAATAATTGCTTTCCTAGTTTTTTTTAGAGACAGGATGGTTACGAACTGTCTTTCTCTAATTTGCGACTGCAAAGATAGTGATTTTCCATTAAAGAAAATTAGGGGCAGGATATTTTATTTATCAATGTTTATTAATGTATGCAAAAACCTAAAGAAACCCTCCTGTAATTTAGCAATAAAGATATATGGAAAAGTTAATCAGTTGATTTTGGCAGGCCTATGGTTAAATAAAATGCATATATGAATAAACCAACTAAGCTTCGATGAAAAAAATAAGTTATCTTTGTAAGCATTATGTGGAGTGAATTAGAAATATTAAGGAAAGAATATATTGATCTGGAGTTGTCAGAAGCTATTGATTATGAAAAATTTTCAATGATTTCTATTGTATATAATTCTACCAAGATTGAAGGCTGTTCATTATCTGAGAATGATACTAAATTATTGTTGGAGAATGATATTACAGCAAAAGGGAAACCCTTGATTGACCATTTGATGGTTAAGGATCATTATTTTGCATTTTTGTTTCTTAAAGAAGAAGCTAAGCAGAAACAAAAGATAAGTATTGATCTAATAAAACAAGTTGCCGCACTTGTAATGAAAAATACCGGTGGATTGATAAATACAATGTCAGGTACATTTGATTCATCATTGGGTGATTTTCGTAAAGCACAAGTCTATGTAGATAAAAAATATTTTCCTGATTTTTCTAAAGTCGAAAACTTAATGATTCATCTTATTAACTCTGTCAACCAAAGACTTGATAATGTTTCCGGTAATGAAATATTAAAACTATCGGCTGATATACATTACAATCTGGTGAGTATACATCCCTTTGGTGACGGAAATGGTCGTGCATCAAGATTAATGATGAATTACATCCAAATGTATCATCAAGAACCTTTAATTAAAATCTTTACTGAGGATAGAGCTGAGTATATTGATGCATTAAATAAAACCGAAGAACTTAAGGATATTTCAATATTTAGAGATTTTGTTTGTCGTCAGCAGATAAAGTTTTATAAAGCTGAAATAGAAAAATTTAGGTCTAAGGATAATGGTTTCAACTTAATATTTTAGAAAGAACTAAGTTGACTGAATGTAAGAATACCACATCCCAATTTCAATATTTACATTGTCATTCAGAGCGATATCACTAATGTCCGGTAAAAACACTTAAGCTTTTTCAGAACGCTTCATTTTAAGCAACTAAGTAATAATCATCTTGCGGACAATAAATTTCGGTCCTCAAAAATCCTCGTTCGTACTGTCCCCCTTAGATTCCGTACAGTTGTCGGAAGGGGGAATACAAGGGGGATTTGAAATACAGTCAAGCTATTTCAGGACTATACATTTTTAGTCATTTATACGGTAAAAACCGGAATAGTATTTTGCGAGTGCTAAACTAAAACATAAAGTATTAAATTATCAGGTTTTAGCCGGAAAGAAAAATGTTTTATCAGGCACAAATAATAAAATATATTACTTTTGCAGGTAAACTTTCACGAAATGGATATTGGTAATTATTCTTCTAAATTATTGGAAAATGCTGTAAATGAGTTTTCAAAACTACCCGGCATTGGTAAAAAGACAGCTTTACGACTTGTGCTTCATTTACTTCGACAAGAGGAAGAAGATGTTGAAATATTTGGTAATACAATAATTAAACTGAGGAAAGAAATAAAGCATTGTACAATTTGCCATAATATTTCAGAAACCGATATTTGCTCTATTTGTTCAGACACATATAGAGACCACCGCACGATTTGTATTGTTGAGAACATAAAGGATATAATGGCTATTGAGGCTACAAGACAGTATAATGGCGTATATCATGTATTAGGAGGTATCATCTCACCTATGGATGGAATTGGCCCGAGCGATTTGAATATTAATAGTCTCCTCGAGAAAGTTAAGCAGGATAAAGTAGATGAGATTATTTTTGCTCTAAGCACCACTATGGAGGGTGACACAACAAATTTTTATATTTATCGTAAACTTAATAATTTGCCGGTAAAAATATCTATCATTGCCAGAGGTGTTTCAATTGGCGATGAACTTGAGTATGCTGATGAGATTACTCTGGGCAGGTCTATAGTTAACAGGTCGGAATTCTCGGATGTATTTAGTAAATAGTCCTTGATATCCGTGTAAATAGAATAACTTTGTGCAATAATGAAGCTAAGTATTGTAATAGTAAACTACAATGTAAAATATTTTATCGAGCAATGTCTGCATTCGGTTATTAATGCAATCAGGCATATCGAAGCTGAGATTATTGTTGTTGATAACAATTCGCTTGATGGCTCTTGTGCAATGATAAGTGAGAAGTTTCCGGAGGTAAGCTTAATTGAAAACAAAAAGAATACAGGTTTCTCGGTTGCAAATAATCAGGCAATTAAAATTGCACAAGGGGAATACGTGCTTTTGCTTAATCCTGATACTGTTGTTGAGGAAGACAGCTTTACAAAGCTACTCGCTTTTGCCGATTCTCATCCTGATGCAGGTGGAGTAGGTGTGAAGATGATTGACGGTAAAGGGCATTTCCTGCCTGAATCGAAACGGGCATTGCCTACACCAATAATTGCATTTTATAAAATGTTTGGCTTATCAAGTATATTCCCCCATTCAAAACGCTTTGCAAAATATCATTTAGGGCATCTCGACAAAGATAAAATAAATGAAGTAGAGATTTTGTCCGGTGCGTTTATGCTTTTACGCAAAGAAGCCATTGATAAAGTTGGAATGTTGGATGAGAGTTTTTTTATGTATGGCGAAGATATTGATTTATCTTACCGTATTATTAAAGGTGGGTATAAGAATTATTATTTCCCAGGAACAACTATAATTCATTATAAGGGTGAAAGCACCAAAAAAGGAAGTCTGAATTATGTTCTGATGTTTTATAATGCAATGATAATTTTTGCAAATAAGCATTTTAGCGGAAAGCGTGCTTCTTTATTTACTTTGTTAATCAACATTTCTATTTATTTCAGAGCTGCTTTGTCGATTTTGGACAGATTTATAAAAAGAATCATTTTTCCTCTTATTGATGCACTTATAATTTTCTTTGGTTTTGTTGTTATTAAAGCCTTGTGGGAGCATTACAAATTTGGCGATAGCACTTATCCCGATGAGTTTTTAATGTATGCTGTTCCATCATATATTGTTATTTGGTTACTTTCATTATATTTCTCAGGTGCGTACGAGAAAGGTGTTAAACTAAAAAGCATAATTAAAGGGCTAAGCATAGGTACAATAATAATACTTGTGATTTATAGCTTATTAAATGAAAATCTGAGGTTTTCAAGAGCTTTAATTCTTTTTGGTTTTGTATGGTCGCTATTTTCTCTTATCATTTACCGTTTAATATTTCATTTTCTACCCTTTATTAAATTTAAATTAAATCTCGGACAGCGAAAAAAGATTGTTATTGTTGGAAGTCCTAAAGAGTATTCAAGAATATCAACACTATTAAATCAGCTTTCTTTTGATACAAATATTGTTGGTTTTGTAAGTCCGAACGAAATAGGTGATTATAGTAATTGCCTTGGACATATCTCTCAGCTTTACGATATTGTTGTGATTAATAATATTGATGAGCTCGTTTTTTCATCTAAAGATATTTCTTCGGGGCAGATAATACGAAATATGCATCAACTGTCGGGAAGTAGTGTTGAATATAAGATAGCTCCTCCTGAAAGTTTTTCGGTTATTGGTAGTAATTCGATAGAAACAGCCGGTGATTTATATGTGCTTGATAATAACACTATCTCAAAGGCGGTAAATGTGCGTAAAAAGAGATTGTTTGATATTATCGTAAGTGTACTAATTTTAATCGCTAGTCCTGTCTTTGTATTTTTTGAGAATGACAAAGCAGGATTGTTTAAGAATATTTTTAAAGTGTTGTTTGGATTTAAAACTTGGGTTGGTTATTTCTCATCAAAAGAGATTGAAATAAAACACCTTCCGAAGCTAAAAACACCTGTTCTTTCGCTGCTTGATAATCATTATAATAAAACCCTGACAAATAAACAGATAGAAAAGTTGAATCTCATTTACAGCAAAGACTATAATCTGATTAATGATTTATCAGTAATATTTTCGGGAATAAAGAATCTGGGCAGAGAACAAGTATCTGATTAAAAATAAATATTTACGCCTACAGAAAGTTCATGACCTTCGATTTCATAATTATAAATAGTTTTACCACCTGTAACCGAAACAGTTTGTGTATTTGTTTCGCCGTATTGATAATGATATTCACCTGTTAAAGCCAGCCTTTTCAATAGTTTTATTTCAATTCCGGCAATTGGATATGCATAGTATGTTAAGAAATACAAATCACTTCCTTCGCTGTTATATGAGGGCCATCTGATAACACCGCCGCCACCTCCGAAACCAGCTAATAAATAAATACGATGTAACATTAAATTCAGTTTATAAATATGGCTCATATTCATTTGATATAGTTCCATGTTCTTGCTTACTATTTCGGTACCTGCAAGATCGAGCCAGTTGCCGTTTGCATATTTAATTTTCGAATAGCTTTTAGTGGTTTCCGGCATATAAATAAACGAAAAACGGAAATCGTGCCAATCCTTTTTTGCATTAAGAAAACCAAATTGATAAGCTTTTAACGACTGCTCGGGAGTGGGAAAAATATCAGGTGAACTTAATACATAGCTAAGATTTGTTGAGCCTATATTTTCGCTTACATGTAAAACAAATGGATTGTAATTGCCAATATACGAGCCATGAATACCTCCTCTGCTTTTATTTTGCGATAAAAGCATAAAGGGTAGTAAAATAAATAAAGATAAGATTAAGATTGATTTATTTTTCATGATATTAGTTTATTAAAATAACATTTTATTTGCTTATTTATTGTAAGAAATAGTTTTAGGCCATGTTTTCATTAATTTAGTGCTATGGTTTATAGAATAAAACATTTCTTCTAACAAAAATATTAAAAATTAATTTTAGCCGCCACCTTTTTTAACTTTATATCCCATAGCACCCAGGATTTCAATTATCTTATCTCGAAAATCACCCTGAATAAGTATCTCGCTATTCTTTACCGAGCCGCCAACACCGCATTTTGTTTTTAGTATTTTTCCTAAGTCTTTTAAATCTTCAGACGAACCGGTAAAACCACTAATGAGAGTTACTGATTTTCCTTTACGTTGTTTACGGTCTAATAAAACTTTTAAGTTTTGTTGTTGTGGTGCTAATGTTACTTCAGCCTGTTCTTCGTCAAAATCGTAATTATAATCAGGGTTTGTTGAATAAACCACACCTTTTATTTTCTTATTCTTTTTTGCCATATCTTATTTGCTTTTCATTACAACACCTATATTCTTTTTTCCGTCAATTTTAATCACCAATGGTTTCTCGAACTTAATATGTCTTACAAACTCATCTTCGTAAACAGCTTCTTGCTTATTCAAATATTCCAAGTCATAAAAACCATCATCCATATATGGATTAATTGTAAAAAAGCCTACACCAAATGATGTCAGGTTTTGAAAAAAGTGTGTGCCTTGACTTGGGTCAATTCTGTAATTGTTTAAGCCTGATTCTATTAGGACTCTAACTGCCGATATTTGCGACCAGTTAACAGGAATACCCAACCATGGGTCGCTTGAGCCCCACCTGCCAGGTGCAATTAAAATATAATTCTTGTCATTTTCAATAAACCTGCTGTTTATATCTCCAATAATATTTGCAATCTCGTTTGTACGTGAGGCATCGAAACTTTCGGGTTTTACATATACAAAGTCATACACATCGTTGATTATTCCATTGCCCAAAGCTGAGTTTGAATATATTATTGTGTCCTTCGTGTCTATATCCTTCAAATTATCTTTAATGCTTTCCTGATTATCAACTATTGGTCGTATTTGAAGCACATTAAAAATCTTTGGTTTTCCTGTTGGAACATCGAGATGAACAGCAAATTCAATTTCAACGGGATTATTCATTTCGCGTTGACCTATTTCAAGCAAATCAGAAAGAATCTCGGCAAGAGGGAAACTGTTATATTTAAGTATATTGGCAAAAGTTATTATCTTTTTGCCTTCGTAATTAATCCCGTCACGAATAATATTATTTTGGTAATCGTATGTTGAAGCAACATATTTTAGGCTATTGTGTTTCTCTGCTTCTTTTATTCTGAGATGCTTCAAATTTATCCCGTCATCTGTTGATGGAACAAAGCTATTATTGCAGATATCGAGAGCATAGAATTTTTTTTGAGATTCTCTTAATGCCATATCGGGTGTTGAGAGTTGAAGAATCTTTTTAGGATATTTAGGTGAAAACCGCAAAGTTGTATCACCTTCAACTACATGCTTACCCAATCCAAAGGCAAGATTAACAATTCCATCTTCTGCCTTTTCGGGTTCAATAGGATAAAAATTTACAGATCGTGCTACACCTGAAATTACCGGATAAAAATAATTGTCATATTGCTTTCCGCATACTTGTTGAAGAACGATTGCCATTTTTTCTTCTGAAATAACATTTGAAGTAGCATTCATATAGGCTTTACTGTCTTTATAAAAAACCGAAGCGTAAACAGATTTTATTGCATCGGTTAGCATTTCCAACATTAAATATTCACTCGATTTATCAACCGGAATCATATACGTGGAATAAATTCCCGCAAAGGGTTGATAGTGTGAATCTTCAAGTAGACTTGAGGATCTGATGGCAATTGGCCCGTCTACAATACGGATAAACGAGAAAAAGTCTTTATGCAATTGAGAATTTAATCTTGCTTTTAGAAAATGGCTTAAAATTTCCTCATCGGATATGTCTGACAAAGCAATTCCGTATAAATCATTTTCTTCCATAAATTCATCAAATACATCAGTGCTTAGCACAACTGTACGCGGAATTGTAATATGAATATCATCATATTTGTCAAGCAGCCAGTTTCTCTTAATTAGCGAGTCGACAAATGCCAAACCTCTTGCTTTGCCACCAAGTTGTCCTTCGCCTATTCTCGAAAAAATTTGATATTCGTCATAGCGTTCGTGATAAAACTTTGAGATTATTCCCCTTCCTTTATTTGTTCTAAAGTTAGAGATTGTTTCAAAAAGGAATCTTCTAATTTGATCAAGGTTGCTGAAGTCGGAAGTTTGCAGGTATTTGAATACTTCTGCAATAGGGAAAAGGGCTCGTGCATTCAGCCATTTTGAGAAGTGATTTCTTTCAAAATGATACATAAGAGAATCGTCGGGTATTTTATAAATCACAGCTTGCAATGATTTCATATCCGAAACCCTAAAAAGTACTTTTGAGCTTTTGGGGTCAATAAATTTAAAATCACCAAATGCAAAATATTCGGTAATAAAATCTCTAAGCTCAAGAGGTAAGGTTTTTGAAAGTTTATGGATAAACCCTACTCTTAATTTCTTAGCTTCTTTTCTGTTATTCATGTCGGTAGATTGCAGCAACAAAGGCATATACGGATTATCTTCCTTTATTTTCTTGCATAATCTAAAACCGGCTTTCTTATCTCTTTTTTCATTTCTGTAATATGAGATATCTGAGATTACACCTAAAAGATTAGATTTGAATTTCTCGTAGAGTTCAATTGCCTCTTCGTAGTTTGTTGCAAGAAGTATCTTTGGTCGTCCTCTCATCCTTAACATTTGCTTATGCTCATTAAGACCTTCACGCATAAACATTTTCGATTGCTTAAATATTATCTTATAAATATTTGGCAAATAGCTTGAGTAGAATTTTATTGAGTCCTCAACCAGAATAATTGTTTGGACACCAACATCAAATACGTCATGCTCAACATTCATTTTATCTTCTATTAGCTTTATAATAGCTAATAAAATATCGGCATTTCCCATCCACGAGAATACATAATCAATAAAATTATGGTCATATTTCTGTAATCGCAATGTTACTTCACGAGAGAATGCTGTTAACAACACTATTGGGATTGAGGGATGTTTCTTTTTAAGAATTGCAGCAAACTCAATGCTATCCATATCGGGTATGCTAAGCATGGTTATTACAAGGTCTATTTGCTCTTCCTTAATAATCTCAAATGCGGACTTTGCTGATGCAACATGAATGAAGTGAGGTGGATACCGAAGATTTAGCGAAACATATTCCATGAAAATCTGCTCATCGATCCGGCCGTCTTCTTCAATTGTAAAAGCATCGTATGTGCTACAAACCAATAACACCTGATTTATTCGATTCTTCATCAATTGGTTAAATGATGTTTCTGCAAAATAATATTTGCTGGGGTGCTTTTTATCTATTTGTATATTATCCATATTACCGATTTAGCTTTAAAAATCATTTGTGAGTTATAAAATTATCCCATTCAGGGCTTTAAGCCCAATATATATAAGACTTAATTAAAAACAATCAGCAGATATTTCGCATAATTAGTAAAACCCTTATAGCTTAATTCTTTATGTTCTTATCACAAAACACTATACCGGTTTTAATCTGGATTTGCTGTTTAAAAATATCTCAATGTATTTTTAATTGTTTTCAAAAATAGAAAATTGAATGCTGAATTAAGAGTGAAGAGCAAAAAACTTGTATAAAAAAATATCCGGACCTTGTGAAAGCCCGGATATTAGGAGAAATTATAAATTGAAAACTACTTCTTCTCTTTATTATACTTTTCGTAATTTTTTATAAACTCTTCAATTTTTTCAATATCAAGTCGCTTGGCAATAATTTCTTTTTTCTTGTTAAGAATATAAATTGTAGGCGTGCTGTAAATATCATAATTATCTCTAAAATGCGACCAACCATAGGGGTCGTAGGCATTAATCCAATCTTCTAAGCCATGTTCGTCAATAAAACCAAGCCACTTGTCTTTATCTTTAACTTGTGTAAATATTGCCAAAACTTCAATATTCCAATCTAACTCCCAACGAAGGTGAGTGTATATTTCATGTAACTCAGGAATCTTCTTTTTACAGTGGCCGCAGTTAGGTTCCCAAAAAGCAATAATCGTATAATCAGACGGAATCTGATATAAACTAACAATCTTGTCGTCATTGGTAATCATCTTCATGTCTTTGGCTTTCTCGCCAATTATATTTGGACGTGTTTTGAAGATTCTATCCTTAATTTTCTCCATTCGGGTTGAATCTACCCATGTTGCTCTACCTGATAAGTAATATTTCTCACCGACATGTACAAGCACCTTATCCATTCCCATCCTGTTGGTTTCGTATTTTAAGTTTAGCATGTATTCAACCACAAAACGGTAAACATCTTCATTAGCCTCTGCTCGCTTTATCAATTCGTCACCATCCTTAATAATTGTATCAGGATTGAAAACCATTTTTGTGAAATATGTTTTAAGACGGTTGTTCAGATAAGCTGTCCTAAGCATTTTACCATCAGAAAAATCGATATTATCGAAAAAGTGCTTTTTGTTGTAATAGTAAGCTTTTACTTGTAAAAAAGAATCTTTATTTGCTACATTATCAGGTACTTTAAAGTCCGGAACTTCAGGATACATTTGAGCTTTAATGATATTTGCAAAAAATGTATTTGGGTTATCAGCAACATATTTCTCCCATTTTGTTTTTACCTCTTCCTGCAATTCTTGAATCTCTTTTCTGACTTTCTTCTGTTTCGCTTTATCGTCACCAGCTTCTTTCATTGCTTGTTGAAGCTTATTCATCTTTAAATTATTACCTTGCATATACTTGCTATAGTCAAGATATAAATCATTTTCATGCGATCCTTTAATTACCAGATGACCCAAATAATCGCTGGTGTCAGTGCTCATCGAAAAAACCTGATCATCAGTTAATAGAAATTCCCACGCAATTGACTTCGTCGGTAAAACAATAAAGTAAATACCGCCCTCAATCTTTTCCGGTCCTTTAAAAACAGCTACACCATTAGCATCTGCTATTACAGTGTCTTTTACGTAGGTTTTATCTGCATAATAATGTCCCAGATATAATGGCTTTTTCTCCATACCTTTCAGTGTAACTGTTATTTTATAACCTTGAGAAAAAATATTCCCGCTTGCCATAAGAAAAAGACCAAGAGTAAAAATAAAATATACTATTCTTTTCATTTCTATATGTTTTAGTTTCAAAGATTTATAACTAGTTTATCTATTGCTTATTGTTGTTAGCAACAGAATTATAAAACGATGTAAAAATAGAAAAAAGTGTTCTATTATTCTCCAATAAATTTATAATAAAAGTTAAATGCTGTTAACGCAGGCTTTTAAAATGGGAATTAATACGGCATTTTGTAAGTCAATATGTAGGACTAAATTATTTTTACCATAAATTTAAGTAATTTTATGCAGCTATCTTTTAACAAATCTTAATTTTGCAAAATGAATGAGAGTAAAATTGATATCAATATGATTAATAATATTTGCAAGGATACCTTAATTAATCATTTGCAAATTGAGTTTAAAGTTGACAATAATGACAATCTTTATGCTGTAATGCCGGTTACTAAAAAGCATCTGCAACCAATGGGCATTTTGCATGGTGGGTCGAGTTTGGCATTGGCCGAATCTCTTGGAAGTGCATATTCATATCTGCTTGTTGATGCTGAAAAGTTTAATGTTGTTGGCCATAATTTACAAGCTACTCACTTGAATCCTGTGCGTAAGGGATTATTAACAGCTAATTGCACTCCTATTCATCTCGGAACAAAAACTCATGTACTTGATATTTCCATAAGGAACGAAAACAATGTATTAATCTCGGTATGCCGAATGACAAACCTGATTTTGAAAAAAACAAAACAATAAAACTATTCTGTCTTGAATAATATTCCGGAAAATATAAGCAATATCATCACAATGCTTCTTGATAATAATATTGCATTTGTTTGCTTTCGTAAGCCCGAAGATCAGGATACATCAATTTATGTTTTTCCCGAAAACAATATTCATATCTTGCAGGATTATAACGAATTAGATAATTTTAGCGGTTTTGTTTTTCATCCTTTCGACATAAATAAGGATAGCCGGGCTTTGTTGTTAAAACCAAAGTATCAGTTTTGCTCAAAAGATAAGTTAAGCTTTATTAAAGATAGTGTTTTAGCTTTTTCATTTAAAAACAATGAAGATAAGAACAAAGAACAGAAGATATTATCAACATCAAGAGATGATTATTTTAGGCAAATAAATAAAATGATAAAGCAGCTTCGCGATGAAAAACTCAAAAAAGTTGTTCTTTCCAGAGCTGAGATTAATACTGATATTACTATTGATAAAGCAGGGCAAATATATGAAAATCTTGAAAAGACTTACAAAAGTGCATTTGTATATTTTCTACATATTCCTTATCAATGTTCATGGCTTGGTGCTAGTCCCGAATTGTTTTTTAAGCGAGAAAATGACTATTGCAAAACAGTAGCTTTAGCTGCTACAATTCAAAATACAGGGCAAGAAGATATTAAATGGACTGTAAAAGAAAAAGTCGAACAAGCACTTGTAAGTGAATATCTTGAAGATGTGCTAAGCAGGAATGGAATAAGCGAATATAAAAAGAATGGTCCTTTTTGTGCTACGGCTGGTAACTTATTTCATCTTAAAACAGAATTCGTTTTTCCTTTAAAATTAATCAAAGGTAAAACCGGCCACTTTCTTAAAAGCCTTCATGCAACACCGGCGGTTTGCGGATTACCCAAAGATGTTGCTTTGAGTTTAATTAATGAAACTGAAAATTACGACAGGGAATATTATTCCGGATTTCTCGGTGTGTTAAATAAAGATAATGAGGGTCATTTGTTTGTAAACTTAAGATGTTTGCAGTTTGTTGACAATGCTGCTGTTTTATATGTCGGTGGTGGGATAACCTCAGCTTCGCAGCCGGCAATGGAATGGGAAGAAACTCGTCATAAAGCACGGACATTATTGTCAGTTATAGAAAAAATTCAGACCTTCGCAGGAAAATAATACTATGACAACAGATAAACCCGGTATCCGGCATTTGGCAGAGATTCTTTATCAAAAAGGAATTGAACATGTGGTAATATCACCCGGAAGCAGGAATGCTCCTCTCATTATTGCATTTAACAGGCACACCAAAATTAATTGTATTAGCATTGTTGATGAGAGAAGTGCTGCTTTTTTTGCTCTTGGTATTGCTCAGCAGACAAACAAGGCGGTTGGAATAATATCTACTTCGGGAACTGCTGTCTTAAACTATGCTCCGGCTATTGCCGAGGCATATTACCAGCAAATTCCTTTAATCATTCTCACTGCCGATCGTCCACCCGAATGGATTGACCAGGGTGTTGGTCAGGCAATAAGGCAAAACAATATTTATTCAAATTTTATTAAAGGAAGCTTTGAATTGCCTGTTGAACCCAAAAATGATGAAGAACTGCGGTTGAGTGATAGATTAATAAATGAAGCTGTTAATCTTGCAACGTACGGAACACATGGTCCTGTTCATATAAATATCCCTTTACGCGAACCACTCTATAATCTCATTGGCGAATCAAAGTTGTCAGTTAAGCTTATCAAACAGCCTGAACTTTCATCGAAACTTAAGTATGTTGACTTGAAGGTTTTTTCAGAAAAATGGAAGAAATATAATAAAAGAATGATTCTTTGTGGTTCTCTTAAGCCGGACAATGAGCTAAATAATGTGATTAATAATTTAGCACAAGATAAGAATACGGTTATTCTTACCGAAACAATCTCAAACCTGCATGCCAAAGGTATTTTTACATGTATTGATAAGCTTGTAACAGCTATTAAACCCAACGAAACAAAGGATTTTAAACCGGAACTGCTTATTACAATAGGAGAAAATATTATTTCGAAAATGATAAAGGCATTTTTAAGAAATAATAAAGCAACAGAGCATTGGCATATTGACATAAGTGGGAAATCAATTGATACTTTTCAGTCACTTACCGAAGTAATAAGTTTATCTCCTAAGGTTTTTCTGGGGCAAATACCACAAAAAAACACTTCAACTGAAGGAAGTTATTGGGATTTGTGGAAACAAAAGGAAATAATTTGCGAGAACAAACATCAGACGTTTATAAAGAATATTGAATTTAGTGATTTAAAACTTTACGATAAACTACTTTCACTAATACCTGAAAACAGTAATCTGCAACTTGGAAACAGTACGGTTGTTAGATATGCTCAGCTTTTTAAACCTAAAAAGAATTTTACATATAACTCAAACAGGGGTACCAGCGGAATTGATGGTTGCAGTTCAACTGCAGCAGGTGCAGCATTTGTTAGTAAAAAACCAACCACTTTAATTACAGGCGACATAAGTTTCTTGTACGATTCAAATGCTTTATGGAATAATCATCTTTCTGATAATTTGCGAATAATTGTAATTAACAACTCGGGAGGTAATATTTTTCGTTTTCTCGATGGCTCATCATCTATTGCTGAACTTGAAGAGTTTTTTGTTACAGAGCCTAAGGTAGATTATAAGAAACTTGTTGAAGCTCATGGAATCCAACATTATTATTGTGATAACATGGCAGACTTGGAACAAATAGTTAGTAGATTTTATTCTGAAACACACACCATGTCTGTTTTAGAAATTAAAACCCCTTCTGAAAAGAGTGCTGAAATATTAAAGGCTTATTTTAGTAACCTAAAGTCCACTTAATATTTGTACTCAATTAAAAGAGTATATATGGAATCTTCTAATTTTTAACTTAAGATCTTTACTTTTATTTTTTTATTTATTTTATTAGATAAAAAACTACTTTTGCAAATATCAAATTAACATGAATTTTAAACATATTATTTTATGAAAAATCTATTTCAATACATTGGCATAATAGTTCTAGCTGTTATTTTCACGTTTAATGTAAATGCACAGGATGCAACTGAGTTCCATGGTACTATTAATTATAAGATGAGTGCTGAAGGAAATCTTAGTGAAGCTGAAAAGGCACAGGTTGAAGGTAAAGTAAACTCCATATATGGAAATGGTGTTTATAAAGAAGAGACAACAACAATGATGTTTTCCCAAACCAAGATTATTTATAAGGATTCTTTAATAATGATTATTGACCAAATGGGACAGCAGTATGCTTTTAGAATGACAAAAGAAGAAGCTGAATCTATGAAAGCTGAAAGTGATGCTAAAAAAGATTCAACCGAAGAAAAACCTGAAATTAATTTTATAGAAGAAACAAAAGATATTGTCGGTCATAAATGCAAAAAAGCTGAAATTGTTGATGGCGAGAATGTTGTGGAAGTATATTACGATCCAAAATATGTATTGGAAGATTTTATGCAAGATGATCAATTTGAAGGAATAAATGGACTTATCATGGAATATATTATTCCTTTTCCGGGCAAAGAAGATGCTTCTATTCATGTAATTGCTACAACAGTAAAAAAGAAAAAAAGAGTTAAAGCTAAAGAATTTGCTATACCGGCAGATGTGAAAGTAATGAGCTTTGAGGAATTAAAAGCCTTGATGGGCGGATAAATTTTATAATTAAATAAGGCAGTATTAACCGGTTCTGTGAATTAATCACAAGCCGGTTTTATATTGAAATATTAAATTCTTAACCATATTCTGAGAGAATATAGAGTATTTATCCACAAAAAAGTTTAATTGGCTTTTGGTGTAAAACATAAATGCAGATTTAAGCTGAAATAGCTTATTTGCAGATTCTTTATAATTTTCTGAAATTTGCACGAAATGTAGAATCTGTTTTTTTACTTAAAACATCTATAAATATATTTTAATATCACAACTTGTAAATGGCAAAAAAGAAAGTAAGCAGCACAAAGACAAGTAAATCTAAAAAGAATTCATCATTTAGTTTAAAGAAATTGTTTAGCGACCATAGATTTAAACTAAGCCTTGGTATTTTCCTTATTATATTTGCTCTAATATTGCTTTTGTCTTTCTTTTCATATTTATTTACATGGAAAATCGATAATGAATTTACATGGTCGAATTTATTCTCAGGTGATGGGCAAGCAGAGAATTGGGCGGCAAAGCTGGGTGCAATTTTGTCTAACCAGTTTATAAGCAGATGGTTTGGTCTTGCTTCTTTTTCTTTTCCATTTATTTTCTTAATTCTTGGATTACGCTTGTTGAAAATAAAATTGCTGCCTGTTGGTAAATCTATTCGTTACGCCTTGCTGGCTACTATCTGGTTCTCAATATTTCTGGCTTATTTATTTGGTGATGCCGGCGGATATCTTCAGTTTGGCCCGGGTGGAGCAAATGGCATTTTCTTAGTAAAATGGCTTAATACAATTATAGGAAAAATTGGAACTTTCTTTTTACTTTTTATTAGTCTCTTTGTCTTTCTTGTATTTACTTTCGATAGTTTTATCCCTTTTCTTAAGACCCTTCCGGGAAAAGCTTCTTCGTTAAAGAAAGCGAATATTCCTGTTTCAAGTACAAAAAGCAAAAAGCCTAAGACTCAGGATAACAAAGAAGAAAAAATGAATATCATTGCTGAAGAAACACCCCTGTCAATCGAGATAGCCGATGATGAGCTTGTTGATGCTGATTCACAAAGCTCTGTTGCAGACAAAGATAAAGCTCTGTCTTTAAACGATGATTCATTTGAAATAGAAAATGAAACAGATGAGTCCATTGTTGAAAAGGCAAAATCAGATGCAGATGATGTCAAGCTAAGTGTTAAAGAAAAAACCGAAGAGGAGGAAATAGATGAATCTGAAAAGAAAGACCCTTTGGAAGAATTTGGCGAATATGACCCTACACTTGATTTGTCTTCATATGTTTTTCCTGACCTTTCTTTGCTGGATGACCACCAACAAAATAATTCTGAGGTAAGTAAAGAGGAGCTTATCTCAAATAAGAATAAGATTGTTGAGACCTTAAGCAATTACAAAATTAAGATAGAAAAGATAAAAGCTACTATTGGTCCTACAATTACTTTATATGAAATTGTACCGGCAGCCGGTGTTCGTATTTCAAAAATAAAAAATCTTGAAGATGATATTGCTCTTAGTCTTGCCGCACTGGGTATTAGGATAATTGCTCCTATCCCGGGCAAAGGTACAATAGGTATCGAAGTGCCAAATCGTAATCCGGAGATTGTATCTATGCGGACAATTCTGGCTTCTCATAAATTTCAGGATTCAAAATTTGATTTACCCGTTGCTATTGGAAAAACAATTTCAAATGACACTTTTGTCTTTGATTTGGCTAAAGCACCTCATCTTCTTGTTGCAGGTGCAACCGGACAAGGAAAATCAGTTGGACTAAATGCAATAATTGCTTCTTTGCTTTATAAAAAGCATCCTGCTCAGGTTAAATTTGTTTTAATCGACCCTAAAAAAGTTGAATTGACTCTTTATAACAAAATAGAGAAACATTTTTTAGCAATGCTGCCTGATGGCGAAGATGCAATTATTACTGATACTAAGGTTGTTGTAAATACTTTGCACTCGCTTACTATTGAGATGGACCAACGATATAACTTGTTGAAAAAAGCTCAGGCTAGAAATATTAAAGAATATAATTCAAAATTTATTGCCCGAAAATTGAACCCTGAGAACGGCCATAGATTTTTCCCATATATTGTAGTTGTAATTGATGAGTTTGCCGATTTAATTATGACTGCAGGTAAAGAGGTAGAAGCTCCAATTGCACGTATAGCTCAATTAGCTCGTGCAGTAGGTTTACATCTCATTATTGCAACTCAACGTCCTTCAACAAATATAATTACGGGACTGATAAAGGCCAATTTCCCTGCCCGTATTGCATTTAGAGTTACTGCTATGGTTGACTCACGTACAATTCTTGATTCACCGGGAGCTAATCAATTAATTGGCCGGGGTGATATGCTTATATCAATGGGAGCAGACATGTTAAGAATTCAATGTGCATTTATTGATACTCCGGAAATAGAAAGGATTACAGAGCATATTGAGAAGCAACAATCATATCCTACACCTTTTTATTTGCCTGAATATATTGAGGAAGGAACTAGTGAAGCCCTAAGTGTTGATTTAACAAAAAGAGATGATATGTTTGATGATGCCGCTCGTTTGGTTGTTATTCATCAACAAGGTTCTACATCTTTGATTCAACGCAAATTCTCAATAGGTTATAATAGGGCGGGTAGGATTATTGATCAACTTGAAGCTGCCGGTATAGTTGGACCATACGAAGGAAGCAAAGCTCGCCAGGTTCTTTACCCCGATGAGTATTCTTTGGAGCAATATTTGAAGACACTTTAAAACATTTTACAGCTAAAATTAAACTATCAATTAAATATGAAGACTTTAATAAGTATATTTATTCTAATCTCGGTTTACGGAATTAGTTATTCACAAGATGATGTAAACAAGGAAAAAGCAAAGACGGTTCTTGACAAAGTATCAAAAGAGTTTCAATCATATAAAACCATTACAACCGACTTTAATTTTAAAATGGTGAATCAGCAAGAAGATATCTCAGAAGACTATGACGGTAAGATAATGATAAAAGGAGATAAATATCATTTGTCGCTCATGGGAACAGAAACTTATTCCAACGGTAAAACAATATGGACTCATATGGTTGAAGCTGATGAGGTAAATATTACTAACAGAGATACTACTGATGATTCGTTTATGAATAACCCTTCGAGAGTTTTTACAATGTATAAGAAAGGCTATAAGTATAGCTATAAGGGTGAAATAAAAACTGATGAAGGTCCTCTAACAAAAATAGAGTTATATCCTGAAAACCTTGCTCAAGGATTACAACCTGACAAAGTTTCTGATGATTCTGACCTGTCGATGGTTGTTTTACTTATTGATTTGAGAACAAACCGAATAGTTGAGATTTCATATTACAGCAAGAATGGAAATATTTATACAGTGAGTTTCTCAAAGTTCATTACAAACAAAGATATTCCGGATTCTGAATTTACTTTTGATAAAACAAAATTTCCTGATGTCGAACTTATTGACCTTAGAGATTAATTATTAGAATTCTGATTAAGTTTTCCTGCAACTACCACCTTCATAGTATCAAAATCTAAATACTTATTTGACAATTCAAGTAAGTCATTTGGGGTAGTTGTTTTTATTGTCTCAATCATCTTGTTTATATAGTCATAATCAAGCTTATACTCAAGCAAAGATTTAAAACTGTCTGACATTTCAAATGGCCCGTCAAAATTGCGAACTAAGCTACCCAGAAAATGATTTTTTACTCTGCTTAACTCAGCATTTCCAATTGCTTTGGTCTGAAGTTTTTTAATTTCTTTTTCTATTTCTTCAATTGTCCGGCTTGTGTATTCAGAGCCTGTTTCGGTACTAATTGCAAAATAGCCGGCATGTTTAAGCGACACAATAAAAGAGCCTATACCGTATGTATATCCTTTATCTTCTCTAATATTTGACATCAAGCGTGAACCAAAGTAACCCCCTAAAATCATATTTAACAAATTCATTCCCATATAATCGGGATGAGTTTTATTAAAAAGAAATTTACCAACACGAATTGCTGATTGTACGGAATCTTCTTTTTCAATCAAATGCATTTGTTTTGATAAACCGGAAACTTTAGCATCGTTCCGAATAATATTACTCTTTCTATCCCAATCTTTACTGCCAAGATACTCATCTAATAATTTAAGAATATTTTCTTCAACATAGCCGCTAATGATTATTTTACAATTTTCAGGGGTATAATAGTCATTATAAAAATCAATTAGCATATTTCGTTTTAAAGCATCAAAATCCTCAATTTCTGCATGTTTGCCATATGGGTGCGATTTTCCAAAAATTATTTCCTGAAACTTCTTACTTGCAATTACATTAACCTTTTCAGAATCAACAAGAAATTGCTCCTTTCTCTTATTAAGATTAATATTAAACTCATCTTCAGCAAAAAGAGGATATTTAATTATATCGGCCAAAATCTTTATTGTGCTCTCAAAATGTTTATTTTGGCAATATAAACTAACACATGCTAAATCTTTCTCGGTATATGCCTGAAGATATGCACCATAAAAATCCAATCGCTCTGAGATCTCGGCTGAGCTAAAATTCTTGCTTCCTTCACGCAAAAGGGTATTTGTAAAAGAAGCTACTAAGGGGGCATTTTGATACCATACTCCGGCATTAAAAATCAAATCAAGTTTAATGACTTCTTCAGAGCCTGCCTTAATTGAGTAAACCTCAATACCATTTTGTAAGTTGCTCTTTATTGTTTTTACGAAATTTATTGTCTCAAATTTCTTAAATTCCGGTTGTTTTTTTCTGTCCATATTTATAGGTATCACGTATAACTCAGACTTGCTGACATCAATTGCAAAATTATTATTTTGCCAAATTATTAAATAAATATCGCTTAATAAACTGAGGATTAAGTTCCCAAAAGTCATTACTAATACTTGTAGCCGTACTGAATGTTCTTACATAATCCGAAGCGGCAAGATACTCGTAATTTAGATACTTTGAGCTGTGTATTCTAAACTTCTTGTTAATTTTATATTTAGCGGGTATTAAAGGTACATAAAGCTTAAATCCGTAGTTGTAACCTGTTTTACTTTTATAGGCTACAAAGCCAAAAATATATTCGTTAAAATTGCGTAATAAATCTACTTTCCATGCAAAGTTATGATATAAATATTTGCCATATCCGACATTCATAATCAAATCATATTTTGGTATTCTGTAAGCAATTTCGCCATAGTACTGCAAGTAATTTACATTGGCTATCTCAATAGTTGGCTCAGGATAGCTTGTAAAATTAATACCTTTTACCCCATTTTTTAAATATGCAATGTAACCGGTGTATGAGATATCTCCTTTCAACCAAAGTTTACCATTAAACATGTACTTAATCAACTCCATATTTATTCCGTATCGCTGTTGAGTAAACCAGCCTGCTGATAGTTTTGAGAACAAAGAATTATGTATGTTAAATGTTTGGCTGTAGTCAACTAATTCAATGCGTAAATAATTAAATTTGTCGATATACTTATGTGAAACAAGGGGTAAATAAAACTTAGCCGTAAATAATTGTCCTTTGTAAAAAGAGCTTTTAAAAGTCGGCATCAGTCCAAACTTAAACCTAAAGGGGCTGTCGTAGTTTCCAAGCTGAAGACCAATATCAGGCTCAATCTCAAGATTCGTGACAAGTGTATTCTTATTATAAGTTTTTGTTTTCTTCTTTAAACTTTTATATTTTGAAAGCTCATAACTGACATTAACTCTTTTACTAAATTCTTCCTCCGTTATCGCTTTCCCTAAATAATCTGTAATGTTTTTTGATTCAATCTTTATGGAAATTACAGGTACTCTTTGTTTTTGGACAATTAGTACTATATGTGTAAAGTGTTTTGCATAAGGGAATATAATCTTTAAGGCTGATGATATTGCATCGGGCTCGAACCGGTAAACATCATTCTCAATCCATACTACTAATTCGGGATTAACAGCAACAACACTAATATTGCGATATCCTCTTTCTCTTAGTGAATCTGTTAATTCCTGGTCTATCGGAATCTGCCCCCACAAACCCGATGAAGGAAAAAAGCTTAAAAACAAAGCTGATACAAAAGAAATATTTAATAAGAATCTTTTCATGAATGCAAATTAATACAATTGCGAACTTTCTGTTTTGAAAATTTGCAGAAAGACATTGAAAAACAAAAGTAGAATAAATTCTGAAAATACTTTCTAAATGATTTTTATTATCACTAATGCAACCAATAAAGCTATTTTATTGTTTCTTTATTAATTGATAAAAGAAAAATGTTGTTTTAAGTACGAATGAAACAATATATTTTTATTTTTGAACTCTCATTTATAATATATTAGTTACATGAAAATTTTTAAAATCGTTAAGCTTTTTGCACTGATAATATTTTTTTCTTCACAAATCTCTGCACAAAATAAAAGCCTGAAGACTAATGAGTATATTGAATTCAGTCGTTACGGCGAGGTTTATTTTTCTTTTCATTTAAAAACAAAGCAGGAAGTTAATTCTCTAAGTAAGATAATTTCAATTGATAATATTATTGCAGGAAATGGTTTTACAGTATTTGCTTACGCAAATAAAAATGAGCTAATCAAATTCAAAGAACATAATATCAATTATGAAGTATTGCCTCATCCGGGTAGTTTGAATAAAAATCCGACAATGTTAGATGATATTACACAGCGAGATATAAATTCATGGGATTATTATCCTACATACTCGGCATATGTTGCCATGATGTATCAATTTGAAACAGATTATCCTAATCTTTGTAAAATAGTAAACTTAGGACAGTCGATTCAAGGTAGAGACATTCTTTATGCTAAAATCTCGGATAATGTAAATACTGTCGAAGCTGAGCCACGTTTTGATTATACCTCAACAATGCACGGCGATGAGACTGTTGGATATATTTTGATGCTTCGTTTAATTGACTATCTCTTAACAAATTATAATAGTGATGCACAAGTAACAAACCTTGTAAATGGAATGGAAATATGGATAAATCCTCTTTCAAACCCTGATGGAACATTCCATGGTGGTAATAATAGCGTAAGCGGAGCGGTAAGATATAATGCAAACAATATTGATTTAAACCGTAACTATCCTGATTTTGTTGACGGTCCACACCCAGATGGTAATGCATGGCAACCAGAAAATATTCTAATGATGAATCTGGCCGATTCAATTTCTTTTGTGATGTCTGCAAATTTCCATACAGGTTCAGAAGTTTTAAATTATCCATGGGATACCAAGCCCGACCTAAATGCAGATGATAATTGGTGGCAATATGTTACTCGTCAGTGGGCAGATACAACTCACACATATGGACCAGCCGGATACCTTACTTTTCTTAACGACGGAATAACAAATGGCTATGCATGGTACACAATAAATGGCGGACGTCAGGATTATATGAATTATTATCATCATTGCAAAGAGCTTACAGTTGAACTTTCAAATGTTAAGAATCCTCCGGCTAATGAACTTCCTTCATTTTGGGATAGCAATTATCGTTCTTTATTAAATTATATAAATCAGGCTCTTTATGGTGTAAGAGGAATAATAACAGATTCGATTACAGGTGCGGCTCTCGAAGCTAATGTGTTTATTTCGGGGCATGATATTGATAATACCGACGTTTACTCAATATTACCTTTTGGTGATTATTATCGACTGATTTATGCCGGAACATACAATATTACATACTCAGCTCCCGGATACAACAGTAAAACAATAAATGGTGTAAGCATTAGCAACGAATCGGCAACAATACTTGATGTTCAGCTTAGTCCTGCTTTACCGGTTGTTAATTTTTCGGCTGATATAACAAGCTCTTGCACAGGAGTTATTGAATTTACCGACCAAAGTAGTACAACATCCGGCTCAACATATTTATGGGATTTTGGCGATAGTACAATCTCTTCTGAGATTAATCCTGTACATTATTATACAAGCAATGGAGTATTTGATGTGAGTTTAACTGTTACAAACGGCTTAGGAAGTGTTACACATACCGAAACAGCTCTAATAAGTATTAACTTGCCCGACTCACCTGTAGGTATTGGTGATAGTATTTGTAATTCGGGAATAGCAATATTGACAGCTAGTGCATCAGGAATTATTAATTGGTACACTGATAGTTTAGGAGGTGCCTCTATTGCAACAGGTACTACATTTACAAGTCCGGTATTAACATCAACCACCGATTATTATGCCGAAAATGTTATTGAGCCTGCAACACAGTCGGCAGCAAAACCCGATAATAGCGGAGGTGGTAGCTATTATACCTCAAACACGGCTCACTATTTGGTTTTCGATTGCTTTGTGCCTCTCACAATAAAAACTGTTAAGGTTTATGCCAACAGTTCGGGAAGCAGATTAATTCAACTTAGAGATAATGGAGGAAATGTTATTGCTTCTGAGAATATTTTTATTAGTGCAGGTGAGCAAACAATAACCTTAAATTTTGATGTTCCGGTTGGAAGTGATTTTGAACTTGCCGGTCCACCTGCACCTGACTTATACAGAAATAATGCAGGTTTAAATTATCCTTATGAACTTGCCGGTGTGCTTTCTGTAAAACACAGTAGTGCAAACTCAAATCCAACTGGTTATTACTATTATTTTTACGACTGGACAGTTCAGGAAGAATCATGTATTAGTGCACGTACAAAGATAAGTGCAGTTGTTTCTAATAACTCAGCCATTGCTAGTTTTTCATATACACAAAGTTTAGGTACAGTTGAGTTTACAAATACAAGTAGTTACGGTGAGTTATATTACTGGTATTTTGGCGATGGGAATACTTCAAATGAAGAAAATCCTTCTCATACTTACACTGCATCAGGAATTTATACTGTTTCGTTAAATGCAAGTAATGCTTGTGGCTCTTCCAGTGATTCTGAGACAATAACTATTTTGATTACAATATCAGAACAATATGATAATATATATACCTTCAATATTTATCCTAATCCGGCAAATGGTATATTCAATCTGCAATTCTCATCACATGCCGTTAATCATTTAGATATTACTATTGTTGATGTTCTAGGTAATGTTGTTTTATCTGAATCGATTAATAATTTTACAGGTGATTTGGTTAAAAGCTTTGATTTATCTTCAATGCCTGATGCTTTGTATTTAATAAAACTTTCATCTGAGGATTATTATGCCAGCCGTAAGTTGTTGATAGAAAGATAATAATATATACCGATTAGTAAATGAACCCGATGCCTATCGGATGACATAAGGCTCACCCGATAAGTATCGGGTTTGAAATACAATTGGTATTATTTCTTGATAAAGTAATCAATATCCAAGGTCAAGGGGTCAAAAATAAAGTATTGAATTATTACAAGCTCATTGTCATTGTTAATTCTGGCATACATCCTTTCAGGGTCGAATTCTGTAAGTCTTACACTATCTCTATTAGCTGTTAGGTTTCTTTTATATGATGTAATTGTTGTTATTTTATCCTCATTATCTTTTAGATTTAGAATAAAAAGAGGCTTAGCTTTAAAAATCGAATCACGCTTACTGTCACTTACTTCATTTGCAATACGTTCGAAATTAACTTTCTTAAACAATGAAAGATATTGCTTTACAACTAAGGTGTCGAAATTCTGCACAACTGAATTATCGGTTAAATGAAATAAGGAGAAACTATTATCACCGTTGTTTACAGCCCGATATGATTTTTCGGGTTTATTGTATATTTCAAGACTTACTTCCTTAATTTGATTAAAAGCATATTTGAAAATTTTTGTATCACGCCAGGCATATTCATCTAAAAAGAAACGGGAAGACAAATATCCGGAGAAACCCGGGATATAGGTGATAAAAGGGGTTGATGAATTTTCGAGCATCATGTATGTTCCGTACTGGTCTTGAGTTGGCCCACCTATATAAAAAGTTTTAAAGGCTTCATCTTCACCATTAATGAAAATATCAACTTTAGTATTAGTTGCCGCAAGATTTCTTACAACATTCTCAAAAGAGGCTTTAGACACCGGTGATTTGATGTCTATGCGTTTTAATGTCTTTAGAATTAAATCTACTGCATCTTTACGGGCAATGTATTTACCGTTTACCTGCCATGTGCTTTTATCAAGTCGTTCGAGTAAAATAGATTTATTGTTTTTATTTACCATGAAAATTTTTGAAACGGAAGCTGTGTCTTCAATAGCGAAATCACGCAGTTTGCGTTTTATGGTGCTTTTTTTATCAGTAAAATAAAACCATGCAGCCAATGCAATTAGTAATATAAAAAGTATAAGATATATTTTATTTTTTTTCATTCGATGTATGTGTAAAATTGTAATACAATATTAATAGTTCAAACACTTATTTATTTAGAATATTTTCTTTTTCGGTAGAAAGCTAAAACCAAACCAAATAAAATAATAAATAATAATGGTGCTATGGTATTTATTAGTTGCCATTTTGTTCGTTCATCTTGTATGAGAGCACTATCAAGCAATCGAAGTTTAAGCTCTCTTGAACGTACTCCCATAAGCCCTGAATCATCAAGAAGATAGTTTACAGAGTTTAAAACAAAAGTTTTATTTCCGGCAAATGTCATGTCTGTGTGCCTGTCGTAACCAAGCTCGTATGGAATAATTTCGCCATTAACAACATGCGCCTGATTTTTAATAATATCACCGTCGCCAACAATTATCATTGCTGTTTGCTTACTTTTTGCTTTAAATTTAAAATCCTTGTTATTCAATAGAGCCATTGGAATTCTATTATTAAAATCAGAAGGAAATATTCCTTCCATGAGAACGGCAGCGGGCAGATATGATTTTGGAAAATATCTTTCTTCAAGTGGCTCGTTTATTTGGTTTAGGCTAAATTGTACAGGTGCATTAATCGTTCTACTTCTGTTTGAGCTAAATAACAAGTAAGTTTTTTTTACATCAGGATTAAAGCTGACAGTGTCAATAACACTTACAAATTCGGTACGAACCAAATCTATGTTTTTAGTAATCGGATGCTGGTCATTTGCTGTAAGCAGCGGGAAATAAACCCATGGGAAAAGATTAAATTTTAATGTAGCACCTTGGGGTGAAGTTTTTATTTTAAGAGCTCCACATTGCATATCCTGAATAATATTTGAGTTAACTCGTGCACCATACTTAAAAAGTTGGTCTTCAATATTTGTTTGTTCAACCAAAGCAATAGACGTACTTTGATATGATAAACTTTGCATTGAGGCTTTTACACCATCTATAAACCATAGTGATTTACCTCCTTTCATTATAAACTGGTCGATGATAAATTTGTCTTTTTCTGTAAACAAAGTGTCAGGCTTTGCAATGATGATACATGAATAAGGGTCGAGTGCATGTAAATTCTCGTTTATGGTAACTGTATCAACCGAATAAAATTCGCTTAAAGCATCTGTAATATCAGCTAATTCGTATCCTTCTAATTCTCCATGCCCATGAATAAAAGCTATTTTAAGTTTCTCAACTGTTTCAAGCTTATTTATTGCATTAACCAATTCATATTCCAAACTTTGTATTGAGTTATTCAGGTTCTCTTCACCGCTTAATCCTATATTGTTTTTTAATAGTTCTAGTGGCGATTCTTTATCACGGTAAGTGAGAATAGCTCCCGAGAAAATTAGTTTCTCGCTTACACCGCCTTTCTCATCTCTTTGTTCAATACTAGTTGGTACAAGGCCTTTTTTCATAAGCTGTCTGCCTATTTCGCCTCTTGTTTTTAAATCCGGACTTTCAAATGGGTCAACAAATTCATATTGAATATTATCGCCTGCATATGAACGAAACTCGTCAAGCATTTCCTTTGTTGAGTTTTGCAGTCTTTTAAATCCATAGGGTAAATCTTCCCCGCTTAAATATATTTTAAAATATGCAACATCATCAAGATTTTTCAGAAACTCAACAGTTGATTCTGCAAGTGTATATCGTTTCTCTGCAGTTAGGTCAAGGCGTACAAATACAAAACTCGAAATAAAACTTATCAGTCCGATAATTGCTAAAACAAGTATCAGTTGGATTATATTTTGTTTTTTAACTTCTTTTCTTTTCACGTTCTAATATGTTTAAAAAACTCTTTTTAAGGGAATAAATTCATGCTGTTTAATTACCATTTTCTACTTTCTAAAACTGTTTTTGTTCCAAAAATAAATATTGCAATAACACACAAGAAATAAATAATATCCCTTGAGTCAAGTACACCTCTACTCATGGAATGATAATGCTCGTTTATCCCCATATTTATTAATAAGTTTCCGATAGGTTTAAATATTTCTAATGAGCTTAAGGTTTCAAATCCAATAAAGAAAACAAAGGACAAGAGCAATGCAAGAATGAAAGAAACAATTTGGTTATCACTTATTGATGATGAAAATATTCCTATTGCAGTGTAAACGGCTGCAAGAAAAAACAAGGCAATATATGAGCCCCATGTTCCACCGGTATCCATATTTCCGGGAGGATTTCCCAGATGATAAACAGTATAAAAATAAATTAATGAGGGCAAAAGGGAAAATAAGACCAAGGATAATCCGGCAAAATATTTAGCAAGAACAATTTGTAGTTCAGTAATTGGACGCGTTACAATAAGTTCGATAGTGCCTGTTCGTTTCTCTTCTGAAAATAAACGCATTGTAACAGCCGGAACAAGAAATAGAAATACCCATGGCGATAAAATAAACAGGGTCTCAAGGTTGGCATATCCACTATCGAGTACATTAAAGTTTCCGGGGAAAACCCATAAAAACAGACTGTTAATCAATAGGAAAACAAAGATGACGATATATCCTATCAGAGAATTAAAAAATGACCTCGTTTCTTTTTTAAATAATACAAACATCGAAATATTTTTAGAATGAACAAAAGTAATCAATTTCTAATAAAGCTTTGATTAAACGTAAAAGGATTGAAAAAATTAAGTATTTTTATAATAATTTATGTAAAGAACAAGAGCCGCTCATAGAGCG
>JANTGP010000008.1 GCA_024762835.1 Bacteroidota bacterium | reverse complement strand
CATCACTACTTTTATCATCTTTAATAGCAACAACAAAGAAACCAACAGGACAGCAACAAAAACCCCAAGCAAATGCAGTCCAGTCCATATCTTCAATACCAAACATAGCTTGAACAGGGCTTGTTGTTTTCATATTTTCAAGGTCAATTCTGTTCAACCAATCAATATCCATTTGCTCGAAATCGGCAATTGTTAGATCTTGGTTAGCAATAACCATAGTTTCCAAAGACTGAAGGTCTGAGAATTCATTTTGCAATTCGTCTGCATTGTATGAAAACAGAGAAGCATTACCACCAAATGATAAAATGGTAGTTGACACAAAGAATAAAAGAATAAAAAACTTTTTCATATTTATTGATTTTTATTAAATAAATGAAATACAAAAGTAATAACTTAATCCAAAGTAAAAAATATTTACATACAAAATAGCAAAATTTAATTGGCAATTACTAAAGTGGCAGCATAAGCATACTCTCTAAACGAAGCATCCTGAAAGCTAAAGCCCTTATAATTACTTCTAAGCTCTGTATATATTTGTCTTTTAAGAATCCCCTTTCCTTTTCCATGAATAAAAATCGCCTCTTTAAAACCTTCGGTAATTATCTTTTTCATTCCTTTATGAAATTCGTCCATCTGAATTCGCAAGATTTCTGTTGATCCGAGTTCTTCATAGTTGTCAATTAATTCCTCAATATGTAAATCAAAAACGATTCTCTCTTTTGAATAATCAATTTTATAATTATTGTGAATATTCCTTTCTGCCTTTTCCGGCTTATTCATCAATTTTAATATTTCATCACGCGATAATCCGGCTTCATTTTTTAATTCAAAAATTGTATGCAAGCTTGCATTTTCATCAAAGAAATCATTTTTTATAAATTTGCTTTGAAGAAGATTTTTCATAGAAAGTTTTTTCTCAAAAGGTTTAAGCGGATCGTATTTTCCTTTACTGAAAAAAATTATTTGAAATAAGAAATTATCGAGCTTTGACATCTCATCATTTTTAATCTGTTTTAGCAAAACTTTTGTGTTTGGTTCAAGGATTTCAGCTCCAATATAAGAAAACTCTTTGTTTATGTTACACAACATATTATAAAACACATAAAATTCTGAATCATTAATCATATATATATCTTTAGACAGATTCTGTGAATCACTTTCAGAAGAGACAAGAGCTAACAACAAGGAAATATTTTTGGTGTCAATCTTAGTATCCTCAGCAATATTTTTTGAATTATCTTCAGTAATAAAAGAATTATTATCTTCATTGCTTTTAGCAGTAATTTCGCTTTGCTGTACCGGCTCAACAACGATTAATTCTGTTTTCAAAGCAGGTATCTCCCACTCATCTTCAGTCATTACTTTAACAAGGTATTTATCTACAATCTCAGATACAACTCCCCCACCAACTTCGTTTAAAAATTTTACTTTATCACCAATATTTATATTTGCCATCTTAATATATTTTAGTTTGTAAAATTAGTTATTTTTGATGCAAATATTTTATTAATGGCAGACTTAATAAATCCACAAAATATCAGGATAGATGATTACACATATAATCTTCCTCCTGAACGTATAGCCAAGCATCCTCTTGAAGAAAGAGACCGGTCTAATCTCTTGGTTTACAACAAAGGCCGAATTACAAAGCAAAGATTCAACAGCATAGTGGATTTATTGAACAAGGATGATTTGCTGGTTTATAACGACACAAAAGTTATCCAAGCACGTATTAAGTTTAGAAAAACCACAGGTGCCGAGATTGAAATATTCTGTCTTGAGCCATATGAACCTTCCGGTTTCATTCAAATATTTGAGAGCAAAAAAACTTGCAAATGGAAATGCTTAGTAGGCAATGTAAAAAAATGGAAAAAAGATGTTCTCACAAAAAGCATTAATATTAATGGTCACAATGTGATTTTAGAGGCAAGAAAGATAAGCAGTTTTGAATCAAGCCGGATAATTGAATTTTCGTGGGATAATGGCAATTATTCGTTTGCCGAGATATTAGAATATGCAGGAATAATCCCTATCCCTCCGTACTTAAACCGTGAACCAGAAGATAGTGATTTAAAACAATATCAAACGGTTTATTCAAATATCAAAGGCTCGGTTGCCGCACCAACAGCGGGTTTGCATTTCTCAGATACTGTTTTGCATAAACTAAGAGAAAAGCAAATTGATGAAGCGGTTTTGACTTTGCATGTCGGGGCAGGCACTTTTAAACCTGTAAGTTCCGATACAATAGGCGAACACGAGATGCACAAAGAATTATTTATTGTTTCAAAAAGCAGTTTGCTTAAAATTCTAAATCACAAGAAACAGCTTATTGCAGTAGGAACAACCTCAACAAGAACACTCGAAAGTTTATATTGGTTTGGAGTAAAAATTATTACGGGCAATTTCACAAGGGCCCATATCTCTCAATGGGAAGTTTATTCATTAACTCAAACTATTCCGGCTAAAGAAGCTATACTGGCACTTTTAGATTACATGAATAAAAATGATCTGGACTATTTCGAGGCAACTACCCAAATAATTATTGCTCCGGGTTATACTTTCAAGATTGTTGATGTATTAATTACAAACTTTCATATGCCGGGTAGCACATTACTTTTACTCATTGCTGCCTTTATTGATGAAAACTGGAAAAAAGTATATGAGTTTGCTCTTAATAATGATTTTCGCTTTTTAAGTTATGGAGACAGTTCTTTTCTTGTACCTTAAATTAATAAATATATTTTTAATTAATGTATTATATTTCAATATTATAAATAAACAATTATGACAGATAAAAAAATAGCAATTCACTTTGCGGAGGGCTTTGAAGAGATAGAAGCAATAAGCATTGTCGATGTACTAAGAAGAGCAAATATCGAAGCAATTATGGTATCGCTTACAGGCAGAAGAATGGTAAAAGGCTCGCACAATATTACTATTACATGCGATAAGGTTTTTGAGGAAGTTGAGTATTCTCAAATTAGTTTTATTGTACTACCGGGCGGGATGCCTGGTGCAGCAAATATTAACAATCATGAAGGATTACGCGAACAAATATTAGAGTTTAATGAGAAAGGAAAAGGCTTAGCTGCCATTTGTGCAGCACCAATGGTTTTTGGAAATTTAGGTCTGCTTGAAAATAAAAATGCTGTCAGCTATCCGGGTTTTGAAAAGTATTTAAAGGGTGCCAAAATAGAAGACTCTTTAGTAGTAGAATCTGGTCGGTATATTACGGCAAAAGGTCCGGGAGCAGCAATACAATTCGCTTTGAAAATAGTTGAACAAATAAAAGGGAAGGACATCGCAGATGAGATAGGCAAGGCAATGATTGTCAGTATATAACATCAGAAAATTAAGATTACTTACTATTTATAATTTTCTATCGTCATTTTTTATATATTTGCCACTAACAGTATTTATCTTGAATAACACTAATCATTAACATTATGAAAATAAAATTATTATTAACTTCGATGCTTGCAATTATTCTATTTATTTCGTGCAACAGCAAGCAAGATACAACAAAAAAAGGAGACGAGAATATGAATCCGTTTTTTACTGAATATGATACACCATATAAAGTACCCCCATTTGATAAGATTAAAAAGGAACATTACTTACCTGCATTTATTGAGGGAATGAAGCAGCAAAAAGAAGAAATTGCTGCAATAATCAATAATAAAGAGAAAGCGAATTTTGAGAATACCATTGCTGCATTTGATTATAGCGGAGAATTACTAACTAAAGTAAGCGATGTGTTTTTCAATATCACATCATCAATGTCAGATGATGATATTGTTGAGATATCAAAAGAAGTTTCTCCTTTGCTTTCTCAACATGCTGACGATATAAGTATGAACAAGAAGCTGTTTAAGCGAATAAAGGACGTTTACGATACTAAAGACGAATTGAATTTATCGACTGAACAGAATATGGTTTTAGATAAAGTTTACAAACAATTTGTCAGAGGCGGTGCCAATCTTTCGGCAGATGACCAAAAGACATTCAGCAAGTTAAACAAAGAATTATCAATGTTGAGTTTGAATTTTGGAGAGAACGTACTTGCCGAGACAAACAATTTTAAACTCATAATTGACAGCAAAGAAGATTTATCCGGATTACCACCATCAGTAATTGATGCTGCTGCTGAAGAAGCTTCAAATGAAGGCGAAGATGGCAAATGGCTTTTTACTGTTCAAAAACCCAGTATGATACCATTCCTTCAATATTCTGACAAAAGAGAATTGAGAGAAAAGATATTTAAAGCTTATATAAACAAAGGCGATAATGATAATGACTACGATAATAAGGAAAATGTATCTAAAATTGCCAAGTTAAGGTACGAACGAGCCAAACTACTTGGTTATAACAATCATGCAGAATATATCCTCGACGAAAACATGGCAAAAACACCTGCTAAGGTTTATGATTTTTTAAATAATATATGGATAAAAGCCCTTCCTGTTGCTAAAGACGAAGTAGTAGAGTTGCAGAAGATTATTGATGCAGAAGGAGGTGATTTTAAGTTAGCTGCATGGGACTGGTGGTATTATGCAGAGAAACTAAGAAAAGAAAAGTATGACCTTGACGAAGAACAACTTCGCCCCTACTTCGAGCTGCAAAATGTAAGAAAAGGAGCCTTTGATGTTGCAGGAAAATTATATGGATTTAAATTCGTTGAAAGATTTGACATTCCGAAATATAACGACGATGCACAGGTCTTTGAAGTACTTAATGAAGATGGAAGTCATCGTGCTATATTATATATGGATTTCTTCCCTAGAGCAAGCAAGCGGGCAGGTGCATGGATGAGCACTTTTAGAAAACAAATGAAAAAAGACGGCAAAAATGTGTCGCCGATAATTACTATTGTGACCAATTTCTCAAAACCAACAGCCGATAAACCATCTTTATTGACTTTTGAAGAAGTATCTACACTTTTTCATGAATTTGGTCATGGCTTACACGGAATGCTTTCCGATTGTACATATCCAAGAGTAAGTGGGACTTCGGTTGCAAGAGATTTTGTTGAATTACCATCTCAGTTTATGGAAAATTTTTGTGCAGAGCCAACTGTATTAAAGATGTTTGCCAAACATTATGAAACAGGCGAAACAATTCCTGACGAGCTAATAGCCAAGATTAAAAACAGTAGTCATTTCAATCAAGGATTTGCCGCAGTTGAATATTTATCTGCTGCATATTTGGATATGGACTATCATACTCTATCAGAAGATATTGACTTGGATGTAAATAAGTTTGAGAAAGAATCTTTAGATGAGATAGGCTTAATAAAAGAGATAGTTGTAAGATACAGAAGTACATATTTCAGTCATATCTTTAAAGGCGGTTATTCAGCAGGCTATTACAGTTATGTATGGGCAGAATTATTAGATGCCGATGCATTTGAAGCCTTTAAAGAGAATGGAATATTCGACCATAAAACAGCTCTCGCTTTCAGAAAAAATATACTTGAAAAAGGCGGCTCGGAAGACCCAATGGTACTCTACAAAAGATTCAGAGGAGCAGAACCATCAATACACCCTCTCTTAAAAAGAAAAGGATTTGAATAATAAATATGACTTCTTAAATTACTAACAACAAATATTGTATAAATCTTAAAACACTAAATTATGAAAAAATCTTACTTACTTCTAATTGTAACATTATTATCTGTTGCAACATTGTTTTCGCAAACACAATTAATTTACGAAGACTTTGAGGCTTACACTAGCGGTAATCATTTTGTTGCTCAAACCTCAGGACCATGGACAACATGGAACGGAGCAACCGGAGGCGGAACTGACCCTATGATAACATCAACAAATGCTTACAGTGGCGTAAACTCAGTAAATATTGTTGCTGATAATGACCTTGTTCTTGAGCTTGGAGATAAAACCACAGGTCGCTATCAGATTCAGTTTTACATGTATGTAAAGCAAGGACATGTAGCATATTTCAACATGCTTCAGGACTTTAACGGTTCAAACAGCGAATGGGGTATGCAAGCAAACTTTAATGTTGACGGTACGGGAACAGTTGATGCCGGTGCTGCCGAAGCCGGTTCGTTTACATTTAATTTCGATGAATGGTTATACGTAAACGCAATTGTTGATGTTGACGACGACTTTGCAACACTTTATATTGACTCAGTTGAAGCTATAAGCTGGCAATGGAGCAAAGGTTCATTTGGAAGCGGAACACTTCATAAACTTGATGCTGTAAACTTTTATGGCTGGACAGATGACAATGGCGTTCCCTCAGATTATCTTGTTGATAACGTTGAATTCACAGAACAAACAGCTCTTGATGCTCCTTTAAACCTTGTAGCAAGCGTAAATAATAATGACATAGCTCTTACCTGGGATGTTCCTGCATCAAATACACCTGACTCTTATTCTTTAATGAAAAATGGAGTTGTATTTGCCAGTGGCTTAACAACAAACTCTTATGACGACAATGGGCTGTACCCCAACACATATGATTATCAAGCACGTGCACATTATTTTGGTTTAGGATATTCACCATCGTCAAATGTGGCAAGCGGAACAATTGCAGGCGGTGTAGGTAGAGATGTTGTATTGTTTGAAATAAATACCGGATTCTGGTGTGGTTACTGCCCGGGAGCTTCGATGGGTGCTGATGATTTAATTGAAAATGGAAAAGAAGTTGCTATTATCGAATATCATAACGGCGATTCTTTAGCGAACTCTTTTTGCGAAGAAAGCGAAATTTATTATGAAGTATCAGGTTACCCTACTACATCAGTTGATGGAGTTTTAGGTTTCTCAGGTGGAAATGCCAATTCAAGTATTTACGATTCATACCTTCCTTTGTATGAAGAAAGAATTGCAACACCTTCGGTTTATACTTTAGATGTAAATGTTGAGTTGGTTAGCGGCAATGATTATCTGGCAACAATAACTGTTGAACAGCAAAATAACTTTTTCACAAGCGGATTGGTTCTAAGAGCTGCTTTAACTCAATCAAATATACCAATATCATGGGCAGGACTAAATCATGCTAATTTTGTATTACGCGAAATGTATCCTGACCATGCCGGAACAGCACTTGATTTTTCTTCGTCTCTAACATACACAACAACAATTAATTTCTCAACAGCTGGATATCCAGTTGAAGATTGCGAATTTATAGTGTTTGTACAACACGACCCTACAAAAGAAGTTATTCAGGCAAATAAAGTAGATATGGGCAATCTGGCAGGAGTTACTGAAATTGATGATAGCAGAATCTCTGTCTACCCTAACCCTGCAAGCAATTATGTGAATATTTTCTCCAAAACTGCCGGCACAATGGATATTTATAATATAAGTGGCTTATTGGTTAAAAGCAACAAAATAAACAATTCAGTAAAAAGAGTTGATATTTCTGACTTGAGTTCAGGAATCTATATTATTAAAGTTAATATGGAAAATCAAAGCTTTACACAGAAATTGGTTATTGAATAAATAATGAAGATGTAACAGAAAAGCCTCACCGTCAGTGAGGCTTTTTTTTTGTCTTAAATATTTCTGATTATTGATTCATATACCAACCGGTATTAAGCTGTCCTTTCAGGACGATACTGTATTATCTACTTACTAGTCCATGGTGCTGCCATGGGCTAAAAAGTTACCACTTCGTGGTGTTTATTATAATATATGGCTAAGTTCTACGTAATACAGCAAAATGTAAAAACAACAATGTTTTAAGAATAAGCCTGAAAGGCTTTGATAACTTAGCACAAGGCAACGCCCTGTGATTTAGGTAATATGTAATACGTCCTGCGAGGGTATAACAAATACGTTGCTATGATATTGCCCTTTCAGGGCGTCTTTGTTCGATACAAAGCACACAGGGCGTTGCCCTGTGCTAAGGTTTGTTTGGCTTTCAGCCAAAATCCAAATTACTATACCAAACAAAAAGCTGTAATAAAATGAACTCATCCTAATATATAAAGAGCTTCTGTTTACTATTCCGGTTTTTGGGCTGTAAGTCCAATTTAATTTAGCACAAGGCAAGGCCTTGTGTAAAGCACTATTAGTGTAAAAACCATCCTGAAAGGACAGCTTAATAAATAGGAGTGTAAATATTATACTTATGTTATCCGATAGGTATCGGATTTGAAACCTTTCTATTGAAAGCGGTTAAATTCCGGAAAATAAAGTCATTTAATAAGCGGTATACCAAATCTAAAATAGTGAGAACATTATTCAAACTTATCCCAAATTGAATCTTTAGGTGTAGGAGCAACAATAGTTATTTCCTCTTTCTTTACAGGATGAACAAAAATAATTTTACGTGCATGAAGATCAATACCGGAATTTGAATTTGAACGAGGATATGAGTATTTCAAATCACCTTTAATCGGGCAGCCAATTTTCGACAATTGAGCTCTAATTTGATGATGTCTGCCGGTTTTTAAAACTATTTCGAGAAGATAATATCTATCAGATGAAGAAATGAGTTTATAATCAAGTTCGGCATACTTGGAATCTGCCACTTCCTTATCATAAGCATAAGATTTATTCTGCTTTCTGTTTCTTTTCAGATAATGTTTGAGAGTATCACTTTCTCTAGGAGGTCTTTCTTTTACTATTGCCCAATAAATCTTTTTAATCTCCTTTTCTTTAAACATTTTATTAAGCCTTGAAAGAGCTTTCCCTGTCTTGGCAAAAAGAACAATACCACTCACAGGTCTGTCAAGGCGGTGCGGCAGACCAACAAAGACATTACCGGGTTTGTTATACTTCTTTTTAAGATAATCTTTCAGTTCGTCAACAAGTGGTTTATCTCCTGTTTTATCACCTTGTACAATCTCCGAAACCTTCTTATTTAAAACAATAATATGATTATCCTCAAAAAGAATTCTAGCATTTTCAATAGCCATAAGTTAAGTTCTAATACTGTTCTTTTTCGTTAGGGAAATCAACTGCCTTAACATCACCAATATAAGCCTGTACCGAACCTTGTATTTCAGCAAATAAATTATGATAACGACGCAAGAATCGAGGTGAGAATTCCTGAGTAATACCCAGCATATCATGTAAAACAAGAACCTGTCCGTCAACATGATGTCCTGCTCCAATACCAATAACCGGTATTGTCAGCTCATCTGCAACTCTTTTGGCAAGCTTGGCCGGAATCTTTTCAACAACCACAGCAAAACAACCTGTTTCTTGAAGAAGATGAGCATCCTCTATAAGTTTAGCGGCTTCAGCCTCTTCTTTAGCTCTCACCACATAAGTCCCAAATTTATGAATAGATTGAGGAGTAAGACCTAAATGACCCATAACAGGTATTCCGGCAGACAATATTCTTTCAATAGATTCCTTTATTTCTCTACCACCTTCCATTTTTATACTATGAGCTCCTGTCTCTTTCATTATTCTTATAGCAGTGGAAAGAGCCTCTTTCGAGTTTCCCTGATACGAGCCAAAAGGAAGGTCGACAACGACAAGAGCGCGTTTAACTGCCCGCATTACAGAACTAGCATGGTATATCATTTCATTTAATGTAATGGGCAGAGTAGTATCATGTCCTGCCATAACATTCGAAGCAGAGTCGCCAACTAGAATCACATCAATACCGGCATTATCAATAATACGTGCCATTGAATAATCATATGCAGTTAACATAGCTATCTTTTCATTTCGTAGTTTCATCTCATTTAAGACATGAGTTGTAACCTTTCTTACCTGAGCAAACATTGACATATTATTTAATTTTTTAGTTTTTATGTTTTCCTTACATTTGCAATGATTTACAAAGTGCAAAATTGACTAAATTATTTAATATCCAATTGTTTTAATGAAAAAATTAATAAGTTTCCTGATTATTATCCCATTATTATTTACATACTCATGCAGTACCGACTTTGATATAAATGCAGATTGGAAAGACATTACCATTGTCTATGGACTTTTAAACCAGACAGATACAGCACAATATATTAAATTAAACAAAGCCTTTTTGGGAGACGAAGATGCTTATGTCATGGCTCAGGAAAGTGATTCATTATTTTACAATAATGCTGAAGTGTATCTTGAACCTCTGTTGAATGGAAATAATATTTACGATAACTCGGGAAATATTGCTAAAATTGAGATGTTTGAAGTAAATGACATTGTCAAAGAAGATGGAGTTTTTGCAACAGATAGAAATACTCTTTATAAGACAACTGAAGCTCTTAACGAAGATTATGATTATAAACTTGTAATAAATATACCTGGGAAAGAACCAATTACTGCAACTACAAGTCTTGTAAAAGAGCTTAAGGTAGTGAAACCCAGCTCAAACCCAGCAGAGAAAATTGGCATATACAATGCCCAACAACAAGAGTACCTCGACTATAAAGTTAAATTCAGACCAACTGAAGAAGGAGTATTATATGGGCTTACAATTCGGTTTAACTACAGAGAACACAAACCTGAGGGTGATTTTGATTACTATATTGACTGGGTTCAGCCTAGTAAAAAACGACCTGCAAATATTGATGCAAGCTCTGAAATGACAATGACAATAAGCGGTGCCATGTTTTACGACTTTGTGAGAAATAATATTGAACAGGTTGACCCTGTTATTAAGCGTGAAGCTCTTGGTCTTGATTTTATTTTTATTGTTGCCGGCGAGGAACTTTCACTCTATATGGAAGTAAACGGACCATCTCAGGGAATTGTACAGGAAAAACCGGCATTTACAAATATTACAAACGGTATTGGAATCTTCTCTGCTCGCTATTCAAAATATGTTTACAATAAAGAGCTTAGTAATCTTGCTCTTGATGAGCTATCATGTGGTGAAGCAACAAAGCATTTGCGATTTGCCGACCAATACGGAAACTACGACTGTTTGAATAATTAATACTCTTATGCCTATAACTCTTTTTATATTAGCACTGGCACCTGTAGTAATTATTGCTATTTACATTTACATAAGAGACAAATATGAACACGAACCACTTGGCATTTTAATAACTGCTTTACTCGTAGGAATACTTATTTGTTTTCCTGTTTCCTATATCGAAAGATTCATCTCGTCGCTGAGGCAATATCCCGAAAGCAGTCTGTCAGGTGCAGCTTATACTGCCTTTGCAGTTGCAGCCTTTACCGAAGAGTTTTTCAAATTTATTGCATTACTTCTTTTAATATGGAACAATAAAAATTTCAATGAGAAATTTGATGGTATTGTATATGCTGTATTTATTTCATTGGGATTTGCGGGAATTGAGAATATTCTTTATGTAACAAATTACGGTATTAATACAGGCATTGTTAGAGCAATAACAGCAGTTCCGGGACATGCTTTCTTTGGTATTGCGATGGGTTATTACTTTGGTATTGCCAAGTTTTATCCAAACAAAAGGCAAATATCTCTACTTCTTGCATTCATCGTTCCATTTATTCTACATGGTATTTACGACTTTATCTTAATGTCTGAATATGAATACCTAATGCTTATTTATGTTCCCTTCCTAATTTTTTTATGGCTTCTTGGCTTAAAACAAATGAGACGATTGTCTGAGCAATCAATCTTCAGGAATGATGGAATAGGGAAACAAGACACAAATTTATTTGGTTTTTAACACTTATTATTAGAGTCTATGACTAAATTAATCTCAATTATTGTCTTTACCGTAGCTGTCTTAGCAAGTAATATTTTAATAGCTCAGACTAAATTAGAATACCCTAACTATTGGGAAGGTAAATTGGAAACTAATGGACAGAAACTTACTTTCTGGCTTAAAGTCTATAATGAAAATGACTCGATAAAGGCAAGTCTGGATATTCCTGAGCAAGGAATTGCCGCTAAACAAATAGACGAAATAAGTTTCATAAACAATGAGATTAAGTTTAAAATAAAAGCTTTTGCAAGTAATTACAAAGGAAGCATAAGCGATGATTATAAAAACATTACAGGAGCTTGGGAACAAGCTTTTAAGAAATATGACTTAAACTTTAAAAGATTAAATAAAGAACCTCTTTTATTAAGACCACAAGAACCTAAACCGCCCTTCGCATACAAAACTGAAGAAGTTACTTTTGAGAATAATAAGTCTAAAATTAAATTGAGGGGAACTCTTACCCTTCCTGAAAATTCATATAATGCTCCGGCTGTTATTTTAGTTTCAGGTTCAGGACCTCAAAATAGGAACTCTGAAATATTCGGGCATAAACCATTCTGGGTTATAGCAGATTATCTTACAAAACAAGGAATAGCAGTTTTAAGGTACGATGATAGAGGAACTGCTGATTCCGAAGGGAACTTTAGTACGGCTACTACATATGATTTTGCTGATGATGCTGAAGCTGCTTTTGAATTTCTAAAAAATCACAAAGGGATAAACAGCCGGAAAATAGGTATAATAGGCCATAGCGAAGGTGGAATAATTACCCCTATGCTTGCAGCAAAGAGAAAGGATATTGCATTTATTGTAATGCTTGCCGGACCGGGTAGTTCGGGTGAAGATATTCTTTATCAACAAACAAGATTAATAAACCTGGCAGAAGGAAAAAAGAAAAAAGAAATTAATAAGGATATTCGCTTTCTTTCAAAAATATATAAGATTGCCAAAAGCGATAAATCATATAAAGAAGCTGTTATTAGTATTCGTAAACTTTATAAGCGAAAGACATTTCTTATGTCGAAAAAGAAAATAGAGCAGAAAAATTTAAGTAAACAATTTTCTGAAATAGTAATACAACAAGTTCTTTCACCATGGTTTAGAGAATTTATCAAGATTCAACCTGCTGATTATCTCAGTAAAGTTAAATGTCCTGTTTTGGCTCTTGCCGGAAACAAAGACTTACAAGTCCCGCCTGACCCGAATATGAGCAATATAAAAGCTTTTCTCTCAGAAGCAGGAAATAATAATGTAACAACAATTGTACTTGACAATTTAAACCACCTGTTTCAACATTGTGAAACGGGATCTGTATCAGAATATCCTTTTATTGAAGAAACATTCTCGTCTGAGTCTCTTGAGATAATTGCAAAATGGATAAATAAGACAACGAAATAAACAATAGTTTTATTCCGGCTCAATACATCAAAGTGCTATGTTATTAGTTTGGTTTTAGCTTGCATCAGTTCTGTAAACAGACTCAACCCCTTTAATGCTCATTATATCAGAAATTAGATTATTAAGGTCTTTTGTATTCTGAACTTTAACAGTAATCTTACCGTCAAATACACCATGTGAGCTTGAAAAGTTCACCTCTCTCATATCGACATTTAACTTATTTGAGATAAGCTGTGTAACCCTGTTTACAATGCCTATGCTATCAACTCCTTTAATATCGATTTTAGCCAAAAAGAAGCTTTTGGTATAAACTGTCCATTCCACATCAACCAACTTATCGCCGTACTTTGTCATTAAATCGGATGCCTTTTTACAATCTTTTCGATGAATAACAATAGGCTTTCCCTCTTCGGCAAATCCAACAACTGCATCTCCTTGAATTGGACTGCAACAAGTAGCCATCACAAACTTTTGCTTTTCTTCGCCTTCAACTAAATAGAATAGTTTTTTTGTATTTATCTTCTTAATATCCGTTTTTAACTCTTCACCGGCATCCTCAATTCTTACCGACGAGCGGAACTGAAGCTTCCAATATCTCTGTATGAAACCAGGATTAAGTTTTTTGATACTCCGGATTATCTCAATCAAACTAATACGTCCATTCCCTAATGCAAGGTATAAATCTTCTTTAGAGTTTAAATTGTGAGATTGCAGAAGTAAGTTAAAATCCTTATCACTAATCTTTAATTTGTATTTTTCCAGTCCCTTTGTCAGGATTTCCAGTCCTGATTGAATTAATTCTTTTCGTTGTTTTTTTAGCGAAACTCTAATACTATATTTTGCCCTTGCGGTCATAACAATATTAGTCCATTCAGCCTCAGGGACTAACGATTTGTTAATTATTACCTCAATCATATCGCCACTTTTCAGTATATAATCACGTGGGTGTAGTATACCGTTAATCTTCCCTCCTACACAATGGTTGCCCAAATCCGTATGAATGCTATATGCAAAATCCAGAATTGTTGAATCCTTAGGAAGTTTCTTTACATGGCCTTTAGGTGTAAACAAAATAATTGATGCCGAAAATAAATTCAGTTTAAACTGATCAACAAATTCAAGAGCATCTTCATTTTTGTCAATCACATCTTTTATATTATCGAGCCACTCTGTAATAGCAGAATCTCTTCCTTTTATTCCCTGTTTTCGAAGATAAGCAGCAACGCCTTTGCGGGCAATGTAATGCATCTTTTCCGAGCGAATCAGAACTTCAACAGACTTACCCTCTTCAGAAAATACCGAAAAATGCAATGCCTTATACCCGTTTGAACGGGGATTAGCTATCCAATCTCTCAGACCTTCAGGATTGGGTGTATAAACATCTGTTACAGCAGAGTAAATATGCCAGCATTGATGCTTTTCGCTTGTTCCCTCTTCCTTGTCCTTAAAAACAATACATACAGAACATATATCTTTGATATCCTCAAACGAAACATTTGCAGCCTTCATCTTCTTCCAAATTGAATATACTGAAAGGCTAATGGGAATTATCTCAAACTCAAACTTTTCTTCTATAAGTTTATTCGCTATTGGTTCGTAAAAGCTTTTTGCAGATTTAAGATTGTTTTCTTTTACCGCCTCCAATTTACTATGTATTTCTGCATAAAAATCCGGATGGCGGTATCTAAAACTTAGTTCTTCAAGTTCAGTTTTTATTTCGTACAAACCTAAACGTTTGGCAATAGGTGCAAAAAGGAAAAGTGTTTCAGCTGCAATTTTATACTGTTTCCTTACCGGCATAGAGCTCAATGTCCTCATATTGTGAAGACGGTCTGCGATTTTGATAAGTATTACCCTAAGATCCTTAGTAAGAGTAAGCAACAGAAGTTTAAAGTTTTCGGCCTGTACAGATTCATTTTGCTCAAAAACGCCTGACAATTTTGTTAGCCCTTCAACAATTGAAGCTACCTTGTCGCCAAAACGCTCAGCAATATCTTCAACTGTATAATCAGTATCTTCAACAACATCATGAAGTAATGCAGAAGTAATACTTTTAGTTCCAAGTCCTATCTCATTTCGCACAATATAGGCAACAGAAATTGGATGAATAATATAGGGTTCGCCTGATTTGCGTTTTACACCCTTATGAGCCTCCTTTGCAAACTCATAGGCTTTAATAATACTATCCCGTTTTTCTTTATCAGAAGTACCTGACCCGGATTCAAGAAGTTCATTAAACAACTTATCAACATCAACTTCATTATTTTCCGGAATATTACTCATTTCAACAGTTTTAAGACATTATAACAGGTGTCTCTGCAAAAATAAATAAATTTCGTTGATACATTGATACAAATGCTCAACGATTTGTAAAAAAACAAAAAAAGCAGCTCATATACTGAACTGCTTTTTGTTTTATCAGGTAATAAGGCTCTAACCTAAAGTAGCAATCATTACAGCTTTAATGGTATGCAAACGATTTTCAGCTTCGTCGAAAACTACTGAATGTTCCGATTCAAACACCTCATCATTTACCTCCATTGAATCAACTCCATACTTTTGATAAATCTCCTCTCCCATGGTAGTTTCGCGATTATGGAAAGCGGGCAAACAATGCAGGAATTTAACATCCGGATTGCCGGTTTTTTTAATCATATCCATATTCACCTGATAAGGCTTCATCATAGCAATACGGCGTTTCCATTCTTCTTCGGGCTCACCCATTGATACCCAAACATCGGTATAAATAAAGTCAACATCTTTAACACCATCATCAATATTATCAGTCAAAGTAATTTTAGCACCGGTTTGCTTCGCAATCTCTTCGCATGTATTTACCAATTCTCTATCAGGATGGAATTCCAAGGGAGCAACAGCTCGAAAATCCATACCCATTTTAGCAGCACCCACCATTAATGAGTTACCCATATTGTTACGGGCATCGCCAACATAAGCAAAACTAAGTTGATTTAGCGGTTTATCAGAATGTTCCATCATTGTTAAGAAATCAGCCAGAATCTGAGTTGGATGAAACTCGGTTGTAAGTCCGTTCCAAACAGGTACATTGGCATATTTGCCAAGCTCCTCAATAATATTTTGGCCAAATCCACGATACTCAATTGCATCGTACATACGTCCTAAAACGCGTGCTGTATCTTTCATTGATTCCTTTTTGCCCATTTGTGAACCACTAGGACCAAGATATGTTACATGAGCACCCTGATCAAGAGCTGCTACCTCAAAAGCACATCTTGTACGTGTTGAATCTTTAGCAAAAAGAAGAACAATATTTTTGCCGGCAAGTTTTTTCTCTTCCGTTCCGGTATATTTTGCTTTTTTTAAGTCAGCAGATAAATCCAATAAAAATTTAATCTCCTTTGGTGTAAAATCCAATAATTTTAGAAAATTTCTGTTTCGTAAGTTAAATGCCATGATTAATGTTTTTATGATTAATAATTATTAAGCGATTATTCTAGTTCCTGCTCCTGATTTGCCTAATTCAGAAGCTTTTGTAATAATAGTACACTTTCCGCTTCTCTCAACAAAATTAATAGCAGCAGAAACTTTTGGTTCCATACTTCCCTTTGCAAACTGTCCTTCGGCTAAATATCTTTTTGCCTCTGCAACTGTCATTTCATCAATTGCTTGCTCATTTTCTTTGCGGAAATTTATATATACTTTATCAACATCAGTTAAAATAAAAAACTCATCAGCTTTAATATTTGCTGCTAATAAAGACGAAGCCAAATCTTTGTCAATGACAGCATCAATACCTTGAAGTTTATTTGGCTCAACATAAAAAGCAGGAATACCTCCACCACCTACAGCCACAACAATTTGCCCGTCTTTGGCAATTTTCTCAATAGTATTTTGATTAAAAATATTTTTTGGCTGAGGTGAGGCAACTACTTTTCTCCATCCTCTTCCTTTAGGGTCTTCGGCAAAAACAGCATTGCTTGTTTCCGAAATCTTATCAGCTTCATCTTTTGTGTAATAAGGCCCAATAGGTTTTGTTGGTGAAGAAAAAGCCGGGTCTTTTTTATCAACCAAGACCTGAGTAACAATAGTAATTACATCGCGGTCAAACTTATTTTTTTCCAGTACATTTCTAAGCTGTTGCTCAATCATATAGCCAATAAAACCCTGAGAATAAGCACCACAAATGTCAAGTGGCATCTCGGGCATATCAAACATTTTTGCTCCGGCCTGATTTTGTAATAGTATATTTCCAACCTGAGGTCCATTACCATGTGTGATAACAACATTATAATTGTTGCTGATAAGTTGAAATAAATTTTCACAGGTTTCAAGGACATTTGCCTCTTGTTCATCAATTGTTCCAACCTGTTTATCTTTTATTAAAGAGTTACCTCCAAGAGCAATTACTGCTAATTTATTCATCTGTATAAAATCTCCTTCTTAATAGTTATTAATTCCATTTAATGATTAATATCAAAATTTGTTTTTACATAAAAAACAAAAAACGGATTGCAAATGTACAAAAAAATCATTTACCAAAAACTCTTAATCATTATGTTAGAAAATAACTCAATAAAGTACTATTTATTGAACTGTGCATGAAAAAATTATCATACCTGCGAAGACAGAATAAAAATAAATTTAGTTATAAAGATACAACAGTTTTCTAGTATCAAGTCAAGCATAAACTTACTCCCTAATACTTGTTCTTTTTCGTAACCGAAACTTTATACTTGACTTTAACACTAGTTTTTACAGCCTATTGAGAAATTAATAGCAAATCTAAAATCCAGGTTCTGACTGGAAGACCATGGCATTCCCAGACCCGGGTCATACTTAATGCCTAAAACATTATCGGCAACGAAGTATAATTGAAAGTACAATAGTTTTATCCCTAAACCAACTCCCAGATTTGAGTTTCCCGAACCATTTAGGGTATAACTTACCGAAGTGCTTAATATTCTCAACAGCTTTGCATTTCCTGATAAAGTATAGGAAAGATAATTATGGTTATTATAATATTTATCATGTATTAAGAAACCTGCATTTAACCATTTGAAGAACTCATATCTTGCAGCCATATAAAAATTTGGGGGGATAATACTCCTGTATGGATTTGCTGTAGTATTATATACAAACTCATTTGACAAAGAATCTAAAAAGTTATCCATTAGCGTACTGCCATTATCCTCATTATTTGTAAGAGTATTTAAATCCAGTCCTTCGATTTGAGTATCTAAACTTTCTGAAAAATTAACTGTACCGCTTTTCCAATATATCCGGCTAAACAAATCAATAGCACTAGCGGACAAGCTAAGTCTGTTATTGAAATCATACACAAAACCTAAATCAATTCCGTATCCAATATTTTTATTATATGAGGTATAATTATTTATCAGATTATTGAAAACCGAGACTGTATCAGTGCTTCCAAAAAAAGTTGGGAAACCAGCATCCTCAAAAGAAAATGGGAATGGGAATGATGCATTAAGTAATATATCAGAATGAGCATTAATAATATACGTGCCGGGCTCTGTATATAATTCCATCTCCCACTTCTGAGTATTCATATTTGCTACTCCACTCATCAATTTTAGCTTTCCGCCTATCTTTAACTTATCAAGGATTTGGTATGAACCACCAAATGCTGCCTCAAAATAATTCGTAAATCCCATATTAAAATTATTTAAGTCAAGATTTTGTCCTATAAAGTTTGCATTTCCTTCCCATGCAAATATAAATAAGTCGCGAGGTACGGCAATGTGGTAATTTGTTTTATTCGACAAGTCAAATGTTAAATAAAGTTTGTGCAATTTTATCCCAAAAGACAATATATCAAGTTTAAAGTCCAAGTCGAATGAATTAATATCATCTAGTATATTTCTCATATTATCAGGCTCATTCAACATGTCCATTACATGAAAACCTCTACTTTCGTAGGCTATTTGAAAAGCCGATATACCCGGCAATCCAAAATACAATTTACAATTGCCTGTCATTGCAGGATTATAGAAATGGTTTTGCTGAGTATTATGCATGAAATACATCGTATTTTCCTGTGCTTTTGCGGTATAAGGAATAAATATCGCAAAACTGACAATCAAAACAATGATATATTTTTCAAACTTCATATCAGCAAGTTAATTGTTAATAACTAAGATTTATTGAATAATTTAATAATGCTGCAAGATGAACCTGCAAGGTATAATCAGTATAAAAAACCACCTCTTGATTACTACTGTTTGTTGTATTTACTATAGCTGTTACAATAACTTTATTTGCAGCATTTAGTCTGTCAAAGCGTTCTTTATCAAGTTCAATTATATTTGTCTTTTCTTTCGTTTCAACAACTCTTCCATCGTTATCGACCTCAGCAGCTTCGAGAAAATCAAAATTATAATTATCGAGAACCGAATAATTAGTAGAATCAACAAAAGTCAGAAGCAACTGAATCTCGAATGGAATACCATTTACGGTAAAAATGGAAATATGTCCTGACATTGATTCATCAAAGGAATTTTGATTAAAGCTGAAATCCAAAGTGTCTGAGAATTGTAAATTATTAATACTTAAGGCTAAAGGAAGCTCAAACTCAAGACCAATATTGACTTTCCCTTCATTAGTGATAAAATTTGAATATACAAGGCCTGTATTTACCGAATCGGGATTAGAAATAACTTCGCCACTCATTGATAGCAAATCAGGTAACTGGGACATAAATTCGGATAAATTCGAATTATTGTTATCAATACTTATTACCTCGTTTGTAACTTCGATTCCAAAAATCTCAGGATAAGGCAAATAAAGCATATCAGTATTTAAATTAATATCATTCCCTTCGTTTGTACTGTTTACAAGCTTTAAGTTAAAGCCAACAGGAATTCCGATACTGTTATTTACGATTATTTTCAGCTTTGGGTCTGACAAAATAATACTTCCCGAAAGATTGTTCAACTCGGATATATTCAGGTTGACAACAGAAGTATCAACATCAATATTTTTAACTCCAAACCAGCCCTGGGCACTAGCAAACTCTATGTAATCAATTGAGTATGCCAATTTTACGGTTGAGGAAGAGTCAAACTCTATCCATGAGTTTGTGCCTTGCAGCTCGAATGTAAAAAGCACAGGCCAACTGTTATACGGTTGATTGGGATTCTGGGTAAGATCAAAATTGCTGTATGATAAGTCTAAAACACCCTGAGACTGGTTTGTACCTGAAAACACAAACTGAACAGGCTGACCTGAGATAGTAACAGTAGGCAGGTCCATGGTAAAGCTAAGGCCCATGTCAATATCCGATTCAACCGAATAATTGATATGGGCTTCATCAAGGGCAAAATAAGTAATTCGCTCTTGCTCATCAATTGTAACCTGCACGCTATCTTCCTGATTTGTCAATAATTGACTTGGTATTTTTGCTTTACCACCTATTACCTTTAAGTTTTCAGAGTTTAAAGTAAAAGACAGTCCATCTGTTAGATTTATGGTAACCGGCGATGAACTTTCTAAAGTTTCAAAACTGGTAATAACTACTTTAAAGTCGTTGTACAAAGTAAGGCCAGCAAGTTGCAAAGAATCTGAACGACTTGTATACGGAAGAAAGTTACTGTAGCTAAAGTTACCAATATCATAGAAAATACTATCAGGAGAAATTGTATAAAGAACAATTTCACATGAACTAAAAGCAACAGGCAGATTATTGACAATCTGAAGAATAAGCTTCCCTTCGGAGAAAGTAACATATTCAAAAGCATCAAAATTCATAAAATCGAAGCTTTTTTGGTAAACCGATTGCATAGCCGGAAACACAGCTGTTGTTCCATCAAGGTTTTGAATATCTGCAGCCAGACTGGAGTCAACAACATCTAGCATATCGTTAAGAGTGGCCTCAGCAGTTATTGGCCCAAAATTGTCAAGTTCGATAATACCAAGCTTAAACTCGGCTTCTTTATCCTGTTGAACAGGAATAGTTGCTAAATCGTTTACATCAAAACTTAATACCGAGTCTTGTCTGAAGAAGAAATGAATACTACTGTCTTCGCCAATAATAAAATATTGATTATTCTCAGTTATCATATCCCCAAGGTTTAGTGATGCATGAGCAATAGGAAATGCCAAGCCTGGTTGCCAATTATCCGTATTAACAGGTTTTATTTCCTCTTTACATGAAAAAATAATCATGTATAACAATAATAGCAATGCAAATACAGGCAAATGTCTAAGCAGATAAGTTTTCATAAGCAATTACTCAAATATTATACGCAGAAAATTACAAAATCTTGCACAATTATGTGCTATAATCAAATAAATCTACTTTATCTCGTAATTATACAAAAAATTATCCTTTGTTCCAACAAAAAGATTAAATTTATTATTGCCTTTTAAAGAACCGATGCTAAATTGAGAACTTCCGACTAATGGAAAACCATCATATAAACTACCGTCGCTGTTAATAAGGAATATTTGGCTGGAACCGGAAGTGACAATACCAAGTTTTTTCCTGTTGCCGGGGAACTTAAAATAAATAGCACTTTCACTTATATCATTATCAAAGCTATAGTCTATTAACTTATTCTTGTTACGTTCATAAACTTCAAGTTTATTTTCATCGGTAAAAATAAAATCAGGAATATTATCGCCATTTACATCTTTATAATCAAAGTAATGATTTGCTGTAAAATTTCTGAATTTTATGCTTTCAACCTTCCCGTCGAAATACACAAAATACACTTTACCCTCAGGGTCGCTTATCGCCATATACGAGTCATTAATATCAGATTTCTTGTTGAGAATATACTTGCCATTTACCGAAATATTAAATTTCTCATCAGGCTTTACCCTTCTTTTCCCCTTACGGTTTAATATATATGTTTTACTCTCATCAGTAAAAACTATATAGTCTTTGTCAGCAATTCTAAAGTGCTGAACCTCGTGAGTTACCTTATGTTCAGATTTCCGGAATTTCCACCCGTCGATAATGTTTCCCTCTTTTGAAAATAGATAAACATGGCGGTTCTCACAAGCCACAAATATTCTATAATCATTATTATTATCGTAATCGCAAAGAGCAAGACCGTTTGTAGCCGGCGAGTTGAGATTTACAGGGAAACGTTCGACAAAATTCCCTTTTCTGTCAATCAGGTAAAGTTTATGAGCTGTATTGAACAAAAACTGCAACTTACTATTATTGTAATAATCAATCTGATAAATCTTACTTAGGATAGGCTCATCAAGTATTTTCTCAAATAATACTCTGCCTGCATAATTAATTAAATATATTTTATTCTTATTATCCTGAACAAAGATTTCCTTTTTCCCGGTAATATGGTTTTTAACAAGAACAGGTTTAAATAAAATTGTTGTATCTAAACTCAGCTCCCAAACAGTCCGGGGTTTATCTGTATAAAACGGGTCATATTTTAAATAAATATCATTATAAACCATTCCCTTTTTGTTGTTTGCCGTAAACTGAAAAGAGAGCGCATGAAACTGATGAAAGAATGATAAATAATCTTCAATATTCCCAAACACATCTTTATTTATAAATTCACTAAACCATGGTGGTGAGAGTGCAATCGAGGAATAAAAATAATAGTTTGATTTCTTAGCCAACTGTGTTGAGAAATCCCTATAATGAGTATCGTTTTTGAGTGTTTTGTTAAGCAAATTATCTTTTATAAACGACTTCAGTGATTTAATAGAGTTAGCAAATACCAGATAATTATCAACCAATGTAAAATACTTAGAATCAACATTTGAGAAAATATTTCCAAACAATAAAGAGTTTAAGTTATCAATTGGCATTTCGTAAATAACATGGCTAAGCTCTTCGTCAATATTGTAAGTATGAATATATGAATCGATACTTTTATTTTGCTTTCCTGCAACAGCAGAAATTATACTTAAAAGTGTTTCTTTTGTCGAACTGCTGCTGTGTGTTTTAAAAATTGCAAATGCATTTTCGTAAACATTATTATTATTTATTGAAGTTATCACGAACGAAAACTCATTATCAAGCAAAGAGTAAAAACTATCTTCGATATCAAGCTTATATTTCCTGTTAATAGCTTTAATCTTATCATCAACTTTTGCAAATTGACCAAGGCTGCTACGGTATGCATTAAAATCTTCCTTAAATGCGTCTATATCGCTAAGCCCAAAAGCAGAAATAACCGATGAACCGGCAGGAAGGATTGATTCAACACCAATGCTAACAGCCTTTTGATGGTCAAATATGGATAAAAACTTTCTGTCTGACAGAGTAAATGAAAAGCCGTTTAAATATAGTTCACTATCATTAACTGTCAGGTCAAGCTCTGTCCAATCGGAATAGTTCTTAAAGTTTGACACAGACTTAGCATTTTTCTTATTAAGCAAAATTGAGAGAAAGTCGGGAAGATAATTATGATTTAGAAATAAATTCACCGAAGAATTTTTACCGGCAGTTTGTAATATGCGATTAAAGCTATCATTATCCAACAAGTTTTCATCTGCATCTACCTGTTTAAGAGCCGACTCAATTGCAAATATACTCTTACTTATAACAAACAGTCCATTATCGGATGCATAATACAAACGGCTATTGTTATCCAAGGGATAAGAAAATATATCTGTCCCTTCATAGCTTTTATTTTCTTTAGTTTGAATATCTGCAAAATAGTTATCAATTAACTTGGAAACTGCTTTAATGGTGCTCTTTTGCTTAAAACCGGTAACAAATAAATATTCTATTTTTTGTTTTCCTGTAATAACAGGAGATATTAAAATTGTCTGATGATTTATGAGCGAAGCTGTAGCAGAGTTTATATTAACAATAGAATCAATAAAGTTCATTTGTAGAAACAACCTACTGTATGCAGGAATTTCCATCAATAAATCATGAATCCTGTTATTCTCTTCAATATTCTTATTAAAGTTTACAATATCCTTTGCTTCAACAATAAAAGGGGAATTATTCGGTATTGCAGAAAAAATATCTTTAGCATGAAAGTCATTCTCACCATGTAGATAATCATAAGTAAACCATGCTAAAACAACTAGTAATAAAGCCGGCACAAACCATTGAATAATTCTTTTCATATCTTAATATTGATTTCGGTTTCAAAATTAAGCCGAATATTTAACAAATAAAAAGACTGATTAAAATAAAAAGCTACTGAACAAAGATTATTCAAGAACCATGAGATAAGTTTGAATTGCCTATGAGATTTTTTTATAACCCTCCTGAAGCAACTGTATTGATATTTTACCCCGGACTAAGATTAATATCGCAAATGAATTTGTATCTTTGAAAATACTTTTAAAATGATAAAATGGACAAAAAATATATTTTAACTTTAGACCAAGGAACAAGTAGTTCGAGAGCTGTTCTGTATAATAAAGCTTTTGAGCAGATAGGGATAGAATCATTAGAGTTTGAATCTATATTTCCTTCACCCGGATTAGTTGAACAAGACCCCGAAGTATTGTGGGAAAGCCAATATAAGGTAATTATTAATTTGCTGAATAAACTCAACATTAAAGCCGAAGAGATTGTATCAATCGGAATAACAAATCAGCGTGAAACCACGATTATATGGGATAAAAAAACAGGCAAGGCAATCTACAATGCTATTGTTTGGCAAGACACACGTACAGCCGAATATTGTAATCACTTAAAACAAGAAGGCGTAGCTGATGACATTTTCAAGAAAACAGGTTTAATCCTTGACCCCTATTTTTCGGCAACCAAAATAAATTGGATACTTAATAATGTTGAAGGAGCAAATCATAAAGCCCAAAATAACGAATTGCTTTTCGGGACAGTTGACACTTGGTTATTATGGAAACTCACAGCAGGTAAACTTCATTATACCGACTATTCAAATGCTTCGAGAACGATGCTTTTTGATATTGAAAACTTAGAATGGAGCAATGAACTTCTTGAACTCTTTGATGTACCTGCTTCCATCTTGCCCACAGTTGTAAACACAAGCGAAAGATACGGTAATACAGATAAATCTATCTTTGGCTGTGACATTCCTGTTTCAGCTATGGTAGGCGACCAGCAAGCAGCACTATTCGGGCATAATTGCTTTCAGGAGGGAAGTGTTAAAAACACCTATGGCACAGGTTGCTTTATGCTAATGAACACAGGAACAAAAATGATTCACTCAAAATCGGGCTTAATATCTACAATTGCATGGTCGATAGACAATAAGGTAGAATATGCACTCGAAGGCAGTGTATTTATTGCCGGAGCTTCAATAAGATGGCTACGCGACGGATTAAAAATAATTAGTACGAGTGAAGAAACAGAAGAAATAGCTCTTGATGTGAAAGATAATCAAGGAGTATATTTTGTCCCCGCTTTTACAGGACTGGGTGCTCCTTACTGGGACACGAAAGCAAAGGCTGCTATTGTAGGATTAACTTTGGGTGTAAGCTACAAGCACATTGTAAGGGCTGCCCTTGAATCCTTGGCATTTCAAACTAAAGATGTGATAAATGCAATGATGAATGATTCTGATTTCCAATTACAAGACCTGCATGTTGACGGCGGAGCAGCAAACAATAACTTTCTTATGCAGTTTCAATCCGACATATTAGATGCAAACATTATTCGACCTAAATTTGTTGAAACAACATCACTTGGAGCTGCACTCTTAGCAGGTTTGTCAACAGGTTTCTGGACTAAAGAAGAAATAAGCAATCACCGGAGAATAGACAAAGTATTTAGTCCAAATATGTCAATTAAAAGACGTAATAAACTATATAAAGAATGGAAACAGGCGGTTGAACGTGTAAAATCCTAATCTTTATTGAAAAGTTCTTTCTCGTCTACTTTTTCAACCTTTTTTCCATCTTTAAGCCGTCTGCTTATGGCAGAATAAGGTGCAACAACAACTTCCTCATCTTCTTTAAGGCCTTCTGTTATTTCAATATATGTATCATCCTGTATTCCAGTTGTAACTTCACGTAAACTCACTTTTCCATCACCGTAAACAAATACTATTTCTTTCACATCATTATCAATATTCTTATCTGTTACAGTCGAATCATTCTCAACGGAATCAACTCTAGTAGTAACTGCCTGAATAGGAACGGTGAGTATATCACTTTGATATTTTGTTTGAATCTCGACGGTAGCAGACATTCCCGGTCTAAAAGGATATGGTCTGTTTTCTTCAATAAGATGATTGTATGAAGAATTAAGAATGCGTATTTTAACTTCAAAATTTGTAACCTGATCAGTCGACATTCCTTGTACATTTGCCGAATTTGCAATCTCAGTAACAATTCCTTTAAATTTCTCTTTCAGGTAAGCATCAATTTCAATTAAAGCTGTGTCGTTAAGGCTAACACTTACAATATCGTTTTCATTAACATCAACCTTTACTTCCATAATGTTTAAGTTGGCAATACGTAATAATTCTGTACCTGCCATTTGAACAGTACCAACAACACGTTCGCCTTTTTCAACATTTAATCTTGAAACTGTACCGTCAATAGGTGCATAGATACTTGTTTTTCGCAAATTCTCTTTTGATTCTTTTAAAGATGCTTCGGCACTTTTTACAGAAAATTTTGCAGAGTTAACAGACTCGCCGGCAGCCTTTAAGTCAGCCTTAGCAATATCATAAGCAGATTCGGCATTTTCATATTCCGATAAGGAGATAGCTTTTTCTTTATACAACTTTTTACTTCGGTTAAAAGCAAGTTCCTGCTGATGAAAGGAGGCTTCGGTTTGAGCTAAGCGGGCTTTTGAATTGGCAAAATTTGCTTTTGCCGAGTTTACAGATGCTCTTGCTCTTTCTAGATAGGAAATGTATATATCTTCCTTTATCTTAAGTAATAATTGCCCTTTCTTTACTTCATCGCCTTCTTTTACATACAAAGCAACAATCTCGCCTGATACATCAGGGCTAATCTTTACTTCGGTTTCCGGTTGTATCTTCCCGTTTGCAGTTATCGACTCAATGATTGAACGCTTTTCCACTTTCTCCGTAACAACTTTGAGAAGATCACTTTCACCAATCAGGCCTTGCTTCTTTGCAATAATTAAAACAACAACGAGTAATAATAACCCTCCGATAATATATTTTAACTTTTTACTTTTCATTAGTTTATGCTTTGTTATAACTAAATTATTTTTTTTAATAGCTCATTGGAACACCTCTGTAGAACTGCAAAATATTGCTCTTAAACATAAACTCATATTTTGCTTGTAAAACGTCAGACTGAACTTTGGTAAGGTTATTTTTTGCCAAATTATAATCTACCGAGTTTAGTAGTCCAAGGTCAAATTTTTGTTGTGTATACCGAAAAGCCTCTTCGCTTGCCTGTAGTGATTTATTTGAGGCTTTATATTTCTTTAAGGCAGCAATTGCATCTGCATGAGCTTGCTGTATTTCTTTATATAACTGATTCTTAGCAAGGTCATAAGAATATTTCATATTTAAAACATTCAGTTGTGAGTTTTTTACCGAAGTACGTGCCTGAAATTTATTAAAAATTGGGATAGATAAGCTCAATGTCAAACTCTTATAGGCATTATCTTTAAACTGGTCTTTGAATAGATAATCATTTTCTGAATATGTCTGACCCATGCTTTCAAATGAATAAACATTCTCTCCTCCATCGGTAAACCCAATAAGCTGACTTGGATAAACAACCGGTAAAATAGTAAATAATTTCCTGTTGTTTGAATACCCTGTGTAGATTGAGCCATTTATAGATAAGCGAGGGTAATACGAGCCTCGCGAAACGGCAAGACTTTTTTCTGCACTTTTTACTCTGTAATCAGCTGATTTTATTTGTGGTAAACTTATTACAGCTTCTTCGTATATTGAATTAACAGATTGAAGAATTCTCCCCTCATCAAAGTTTTCAATGTCGGGGTGAACGATAGAAATACTTTCATCTAATTTCAAATCCATTAACTGAGACAAAGTAAGATAAGCTACATCCAATTGATTTTGTGCATTTATCAGCTGTAATTCTTCATTTGCTTCCTGAGCCTGTATTTCTAATAAACTTCCTTGAGCAAGGCTGCCCGCATCAACAAGTTTTTGTGTTCGCTTCACTTGTTGCTTTGTAATATCCAATTGCTTATCAGCAATATCAACCAGTTCTTCAGAGAATAAAATCTGCAAATATGCCGCACTAATATTTAGTGCAATATCATTCTTAAACTTATCCTGATCCTGCAAACTTGCAAGCAAATTAAACTTGTTTACGGCAAGTGTATTAATTTTCTGAAAGCCTGAGAAAAGGGTTAGAGATGAACCAACAGAGAAATTATACGATGTAACATTATTGTCGGTAAACTCATAAGTATAAGGATCAACCGACCGCCCCGAACTAAATCCGGCAGATGATGAGCCATTTAAAGAAGGAAGAAAATCCCATTTTGATTGCGTCAGAGCATTCTGATTATAAGCAGTATTAACAAGCTGTTGCTTAAGTTGAATATTATGTTCGAGGGCGTAATCAATACATTGCTCAAGTGTCCACTCTTTTTGAGAATAGCTATTAATGAATAAGAATGTAAGAATTACAACTAAAAGGAAAGGATATATTTTCATCGAATCTGAATATAATTTGTAATAATAATTTCAATAGAAATAATTTTTTGATAAAGATATATAATATACGAGTATCAGACACTTTTATTTCTTACAAAAGTTCTTTTTTGTAAAAAACAAAAGAAATTAAGCCAATATGATTTTATGAAACATAAAGATAAAACATTAGCAAAGCATATTTAATTATACTTTTTGCTTGTAAGTTCGCCTCGTAAAATTCTCAAGCCATTCATTGAAAGTGCTTTCATTTCATCTTCGCCGGGATAAACAGCCACAGGAGCAATAAACGAAACCATATCTGTGATAAACTTAACCAGATAGTTATTATGTGCAATTCCTCCCGTAAGAATAATTACATCAACATCGCCCTTTAGAACAGCAGACATGGCACCAATTTCTTTAGCTGTCTGATAACACATAGCATCCTGAATATTCTTTGCTTTTAAATCACCTTCAGCTGCCATTGTCTCAACCTTATAAGCATTATTTGTACCCATGTAAGCCACCAAACCACCTTTCCCTTTTATCATCTCCTTTACTTCAGGAAGTGTATATTTACCGCTAAAACAAAGCTTTGCAAGTTGCCCAACAGGTAGCGTGCCCGATCTTTCAGGTGAGAACGGACCTTCTCCATCCAGAGCTTGATTAACATCAATAACTCTTCCTTTACGATGTGCCCCAACAGAAATACCTCCACCAAGATGAACAACAATCATATTCATTTCCTCATAAGCCTTTCCCTGCGATTTTGCATGGGCTCGTGCAATAGCTTTTTGATTTAATGCATGAAAAATAGAATATCTCTCAAATAAGGGATGCCCTGAGTAGCGTGCAATATCTTCAAATTCATCAACAACAACAGGATCGGCAATGTAGGCTTTAACGTCAGGAAGTAAATCGGCGATATTTTTTGCAATTAAGCCACCGAGATTACTTGCATGTTCAAGAGGACTGTTTAAAAGGTCATTAATCATAGTATCATTAACCTCATAAACGCCTGAAGGGATAGGCTTAACAATTCCTCCCCTACCAATTATTATTGATAATTTATAAATGTCAATATCAGCATTTTTAAGCTCACTAAGAATAATATTTTTGCGAAACTCAAACTGGTCAGTAATTTTCTCAAAAGGCTCAAGCTCTTCTGTTGAGTGCCTTATTGTTTTAATAAAAGCAATACGCGTATTCTCATAAACAGCTATCTTAGTAGATGTCGAGCCCGGATTTATTGCTAATATTTTATAATTACTCATTTACTTATTATTCTTAACCTGCTATTAAAGCACCCAATGCAATTGAATATAATTTTGTATTTACACTATCGCCTCTTGATGATAAGATACATGGTACCTTGGCACCTGCGACAATAGCACCAACCTCTGTTTTTGCAAGTTTGGTATTTGTCTTATAAAAAACATTACCCGATTCAATATTAGGAAAAAGTAAGCAATCGGCATCACCAACCACCTCATTGTCTATTTTTTTTATCTTAGCTGATTCAGCATCAATAGCAAGGTCAAGAGCCAGAGGTCCTTCAACAATTGCATTGCCGAATTGTTTTCTATCACCCATTTTTGATAATATGGCGGCATCAATGCTTGACTGCATCTTCATTGATACTTGCTCTGATGCTGCTATCACGGCAACTTTAGGCTTATCAATATTTAAAGCTTTTGCTGTTTTAATCAAATAGTTGATAATAGCTATTTTCTCTTTTATCTCGGGTGCAGGAATAACTGCCACATCACCAACAATAAGCAATTTATGGTAATTCGCATTTTCCATAATGGTAACATGGCTGAGGATTGCTTTTGGCGGCATCAATCCATTATCCTTGTTTAGGATAGCTTTCATATAATTCTCTGTACTCACCAATCCTTTCATAAGGAAATCACCTTCGTTGTTATTTATCAGCTCAACAGCTTTTGAAGCAGCTTTTGTATCAATATCAACATCAACAATTCTGAATTTGTTTACATCAATATTTTCTTCGGTGCAAACCTTAGTAATAATATCTCTGTCACCAACTAAGGTAGCTTCAACCAAGCCTCTGTCTATTGCCTTACTAACAGCATCAATGGTATGAGCATCATTTGCAAAAGCAACAACAAGACGCTTTTTCTTCTTGTTGCTTAACACAGAAAACATCTGTTCCAATTTATTTATCTGCATGCTTATTTTTTTATTTCGTTAACGATATTTAAAGTATCAGTTGCAATTACAAGTTCCTCGTTTGTAGGCACAACCATAACTTTTATTTTCGACTCAGGCTTTGAGAGTAACAACTCCTCTCCTCTTTTACCCTTATTAAACTCATTGTCGAACTCTAAGCCCATATATTTAAAGTTTGTGCTTACGACCTCACGGGTTATGGAATCGTTTTCGCCAATCCCGCCGGTAAATACAAGAAGGTCGAGTCCTCCCAGTGCTGCAATATAAGCACCTATATATTTAATAATGCGATAGCGATACATCTTAAGTGCAAGTATTGATCTTTTGTGCCCTTCCTCAGCAGCAATTTCGATCTCTCGCATATCCGATGATTTTCCTGTAATACCCAACATACCGCTATGCTTATTTACAATAACATTTGCTATAGAACATTTTACTTCTTCCTTATCCATAATGTAAGTAAGTACCCCAACATCAAGATCACCGGATCTGGTACCCATAATTAATCCTTCAACCGGTGTTAAGCCCATGGAAGTATCAATTGATTTACCATTCTTTATAGCAGCCATAGAAGCTCCGTTACCAAGATGACAAGTAATAATCTTTTGTTTATTGATATCGATACCTAATGTTTTACAAGCTTCTTTTGCTACATAATTATGACTTGTTCCATGGAAGCCGTAACGTCTTATACTGTACTTCTCATACATTGAATAGGGTATGGCATACATGTACGCATAGTCAGGAATTGTTTGATGAAAAGCTGTATCGAACACCGCTACCTGAGGAACCTCGGGAAGAAGCAACTCCATGGCTTCAATACCCTTTAAATTTGCAGGATTATGTAAAGGGGCAAGTTGAATAAGTTTCTTTATCTCAGCTTTAACATCTTCATTAATATACTTGCTTCCCTTAAAACTTTCACCACCATGAGCTACTCTGTGACCAACAGCATCAATATCATCAAGACTATTTATGCTTCCATGCTTTTTGCTGATAAGAGTACCAAGGATGTAGCTAATTCCGGCCTGATGATCAATTATCTCACCTTCAAGTTTAACTTTATCTCCGTTTGGCTTTTCCAATTTCATGAACGAGCCTTTCAGTCCTATTTTTTCAACTACCCCAATAGCCAAAACATTTGAAGTATCCATATTTAAGAGTTGGTATTTTATTGATGAACTTCCACAATTCAACACTAATATTTTCATTATTTATATTTTTTAATGCTCATTTATCATGAACATAATTAATGATTCTAATAATTAATTAATCTCTGCACAAGTAACTGTTTGTTGAGTTTTTTTACCATTTGAATATCTATAAAAACCGATGTTTGTACGTCGTCCAAGATGATTAATTCTAACAAGGCGTTTAATAATTGGTGAAGCTTTATATCTGTATTCGCCAAATTCCTGATAAAGATTATCCATCCATTTCAGCAATTTATCAAGACCAATCTTATCAGCCATTTCAAATGGTCCGAATTGAAAACCAGTTGCACCTTTCATTGTGTTGTCAATATCTTTAACAGATGCAACACCTTCCATTAAGATAGAGCAAGCCTCATTAATCATCGGTACAACCATACGTGTATGGATATTACCCGGCGATTCCTGAACCTGTACAATAGTTTTTTCTATCATACGTGCAAACTTAACAATCATATCAAATGATTTCTCATTTGTTTTAGCACTTTTCACCACCTCAACAATCTTTATTTTTTGGGCAGGTGAAATAAAATGTAGACCTAATACTCTCTCAGGATGCTTTAACTCCGATGCCAAATCAGATATCATAAGTGTTGCTGTGTTTGAAGTAATAACTGCATCCTCAGCAATTACAGATTCAACTTTTTTAAGAATTCCTTTTCGTATTTCTTTACTCGTTCCCGGCTTTTTGGAATTGATTGTTTCAATAATCAATTCACAATCCTGAAGGTCGTAATAATCCGTTGTTCCGGTAATTCTCTGCAATATAGCTCTTTTCTCACTACCGGTCAGACCCCATTTATTTATTATTTCATCCAAACGCCCATTTAAAGAAACAAAAACTTCCTTTATTCTTTGCTGACTAACATCAATAAAGACAACTTCAAGGCCATATTTACTAATATGTAAAGCTATCTCCTGACCCATAGAGCCACAGCCAATAATACCAATTTTAGAAAGAGTTCCCTTTTTGTTCAGGCTTTTTCCTAATCCGTATTTTTCAATAGATTCAACTATCTCTGCCATTTTTTTATATTTTTTATTCTTTGTATTCTTAAATTATTTAGCATTTGCTTGCATTGCAGTAATAGCAACCAGATTCACAATATCGCTAACCGAGCAACCCCTCGATAAATCGTTAATGGGTGCTGCCATTCCTTGTAATATAGGTCCAACAGCTTCGGCATGGGCTAAACGTTGAACAAGCTTATAAGCAATATTCCCGGTTTCTAAAGTTGGGAAAACAAGCACATTTGCTTTTCCTGCCACATTACTTCCCGGTGCTTTCTTTTGTCCAACTGCTTCAATTATTGCAGCATCAGCCTGTAGCTCACCATCAATTATCAATGACTTATCCATTTCCTTTGCCAATCTTGTTGCTTCGGTAACTTTATCAACCATTTCATGTTTCGCACTTCCTTTTGTAGAGAAGCTTAACATGGCAATTCGAGGCTCAAAACCTGCAATTGCTCTGGTTGTTTTACCTGTGGCAACTGCTATCTCAGCAAGCTCACTTGCCGTTGGATTAGGATGCACTGCACAATCAGCAAATACTATTAATCCGTCTTCGCCAAACTCCTTGTCTTTAAGAATCATTAAAAAAGCACCGGACACAACACTTATCCCCGGAAGTGTTTTTACAAATTGAAATGCCGGACGAAGAACATCTCCGGTTGCATTATCTGCACCGGCAACCTCACCGTCAGCATCACCGCTCTTAATCATTATGGTAGCAAGATACAAAGGGTCTTTTAACAAACCCAGAGCATCTTCTTTGCTCAGCCCTTTTTTCTTTCGTAACTCAACCATTAGATTGGCATACTCATCAAGTTTCTCGTATGTTTCGGGATTAATAATTTTAGCTTTCCCAATATTACTTAGATTAAGTTGCCCAGCCTTTTCAATTATTTCATCAGGATTACCAATTAAAATAATTTTAGCTATACCCTCATCAAGCAATATATCAGCAGCTTTTAATGTTCTTTCTTCTAAACTTTCAGGAAGAATAATTCTTTTGCCAAGAGTTTTGGCATCTGTTTTTATTTTATCAAGTAACATTATTGTAAATCAATAGTTTAAAATGTGATTAATTTTTTCTGCAAATGTATGTTTTTTACTAATAATTATTCATTTTTTTCTTATGATTTATGTCAGCTATTTTATTTAATGAATTTTAAAACCAAATTCTAAAGCACCTATACTAACACACATATTATCTAAGCGTTACAAGGATATTATATAAAATCTAGTTCGAAATATTAAATTCAGGATAAAAAAGCGGCAACACAAACAAGTTAAGCTTCGAATAATTTCAATTTTTATTAGAAAGTAAACATCAAAACAATAAAGGATTGGTCTAATAAATTGTTCTTTTTATTGGATGATTTCAACAAAAAAAAGCAGATTTAATAAAAAATCAATATTGCAATTTTATAAATCAACTAACTACACACAATATCAAACACATATACAACAGATTAAAACAAATGTCAAAATATCAATAAAAATTGCAGACCGCTCAATTTTAGCCTTTGCTATAAGCTAAATTTTACATACATTTACATTCCAAAATTTCAAACAATAAAACACTAAAATAAATGGAATTTAAAAACTTAAAACTCACTGAAAAAGATGACATTTTATATGTTACCATAAGCAGACCTGAAGCGATGAATGCTTTAAATACCCGCTTTTTTCAAGAGATGGATGAAGTAGTTGCAAATCTCGCTACAAAAGAGAATCTTAAAGTAATGGTTATTACCGGCGAAGGAAAAGCTTTTGTTGCCGGAGCTGATATTGCCGAGATGGTTGACATGAATAGCGAAGAAGGAACAAAATTCTCTATTCTCGGACAAAATACATTTCGTAGTTTAGAAAAACTTGAAATTCCTGTAATTGCTGCCATAAACGGTTATGCTCTTGGCGGTGGTCTTGAACTTGCAATGGCATGTGATTTTCGATTTGCAAGCACTAAAGCACGTTTCGGACAACCCGAAGTAAATCTGGGGTTGATTCCCGGATATGCAGGGACACAAAGACTTTCACGGCTGGTTGGCTTAGCCGATGCATTGTATATTTTGCTTACAAGCGATATGATATCTGCTGATGATGCCCTGAGAATAGGACTTGTTCAAAAAGTTGTAGAACCTGACGAACTAATGGACGAAGTAACTAAAGTTGCAAAGATAATTGCATCTAAAGGTCCAAATGCAATTAAAAAGGTTAAAGCAGTTGTAAGAAAAGGTATTGAAACAGATTTTATAACAGGTAGCAAACTGGAATCAGAGCAGTTCGGGTCTTTGTTTGGTAACGAAGGCGAAGAAGGAATGAGAGCATTTCTTGAGAAAAGAAAACCAAACTGGTAAAAATAATATTGTAAATTTCACTAACACATAAATAACCAAAAATAATAAACACATGAATTATATTAATAAAATTGAACGGGTTTCTGTACTTGGTGCTGCCGGTAAGATGGGAAGCGGTATCTTATTGCTTACAGCTGTTGAAATGGTTGAGCAAAGTCTGAAACCGGAAAATAAGAACAAGACATTTGTTCTTAATGCTATTGATGTTTCGGACGAGGCTCTTTCGGGATTAATGAAATATCTAAAGGTTCAGGTAACTAAAATTGCCGAGAAAAAAACAGTTGCTTTACGTGAAGCTTATACCGACAGAAAAGATTTAGTTGAAAACGGCGACATAATTGAACAATTTGTTTTTGATGTGATGAACGTGGTAAGACCTGTAACAAAACTTGAGGCTGCCTACGACTCAAATCTTATTTTTGAAGCTGTTAGCGAAAGCAAAGCTTTGAAGGTAAAATTACTTTCTGCCATCGATGGAAATAATCCCAATAAGCCATGGTTCTTAACCAACACATCATCTGTTCCGATAAATGAAATTGACGAAGAGGCTAAGCTGGAAGGGCGAGTAATTGGTTTCCACTTTTATAATCCACCTGCTGTTCAGAAATTGGTTGAACTTATTGTTTCAAAAAAGACTTTACCCGAATTAAATGACTTTGCTCTCACTTATGCAAAGAATCTGAGAAAGAAAATTGTTCCTTCAAATGACTTTGCCGGTTTTATTGGCAATGGTCACTTTATGCGCGATGCTCTTCATGGCATTAATGAGGTTGAAAGACTAAGCTCCGAGTATTCTTTTACCGAGGCTGTTTATATGATAAATAAAGTTAGTCAGGACTTCTTAATTCGTCCGATGGGAATTTTCCAACTAATAGACTACGTTGGTATTGATGTAGTTAGGTTTATTCTTGACGTGATGAATCCATACTATAATGAAGAATTACACAGCGAGTTGTTAGTTAAGCTAATGGATATGGGAGTTAAAGGCGGACAAAACTCTGATGGTTCGCAAAAAGACGGTTTCCTTAAATATGCCAAAGGCCGCCCTGTAGCAATCTTTGATATTAACACAAAAAAATATGTTGAAATTGAAGAGATTGCAAGTAAATGCGATGCACTTCTTGGTGAACTTCCAAAATCATTCATACCCTGGAAAAAGATTATCCGTATTCGCAAAAGAGATAATGAGCTTACCACTTATTTTAACGAATTAGCAAGCATTAATACTTTGGGTGCTGAGCTTGCAAAGAAATACGGTATACGTTCAATCGAAATCGGCAAGAAATTAGTTTCAGACAATGTAGCTCACAACGACGACGACGTGAACACAGTAATGCTTACCGGATTTTTCCATGCATACGGACCAATCAATAACTACTTTGCTTAGTATATTATTGGGTAATAGTAAAACAGATTTCCATTTAAAATGAAAAAAATACAAAAATGAAGATAAGAAGAAAAATATATATGACAGCCGGCTACAATACCATTTCGTTGGGAACCGGTAGAAAAGAATTTAGTCCTAAAAAAGAACGTCCCGGTCTTGAACATTACCTTAAAGAAGCAGGCCAGGGAACATTATCACAAATTGGTGGTGCCAAAAATGTTGACGAAGGCTCGGTGGGTAACTTCATGGCTGCACGTTATAACAGACAAGGGCATTTGGGTGCTTTTATGCCAATGATAGACGAAGGTCTGAAATATAAACCATCAGGCAGGTCTGAAGGTGCATGTGCATCAGGTAGTCTGGCTCTTATGGCAAGTATAAAGTCTGTTCTTGCCGAAACATCAGAAGTTGTTCTTACTGTTGGTGTTGAGGTGCAAAATACAATGAAAGCAATTTACGGAGCCGATGTACTTGCCGGAGCAGGTTGGTATCAAGACAGGAAAGAAGGACATGCCTATTTTTTCCCCGGACAGTTTAGTGACAGAGCCGGTGCTTATTATGAAAAAATCGGACGTGATCGTGCTCGTCTGGGACAGGCAACATGGTTTAAAAATGCTATTGAGAATGCCCGTCTTTGCGAAACAGCACAGGAATACCACAACAAAACGGCTGACCTGATTAAAACAGGATTGATGGAACCAAATCCAAAATCATTCACCGAACATTTGAATGTATTCGATTGCTCGAAAGTTTCTGACGGTGCTTCGGGTATAGCCGTAATGTCGGAAGAAGGGCTACAAAGATGTGGTATTACCAAATCAGATGCTGTTGAGGTTGTTGGTATTGGCCATGCTGTCGGAAACCTTACTGAACCCCCTAAAGACAAAACCCATCTCGACACAATGGAAAAAGCTATTCAGGAGGCTTTTGACTCTGCCGGAATCACAAAAAATGAGCTGGCAACTGTTGAAGTACACGACTGCTTTACAATTGCAGGAGTGTTAGTAACCGAAGCACTTGGCTTTGCTAAAGAAGGCGAAGGAGCAGATTTTGTTGCCGCAGGTAACACAGCTCGCAACGGGAAAATACCTATGAACACAACAGGCGGATTAATTGGTTGGGGACATCCAACAGGAGCAACCGGTGTTCATCAGGCAGTTACAATATGGGAGCAGCTTACCGGAAAAGCAGGAAAGGCTCAGATTGAGATACCTGCCGACCGTCCTTACGGAATGACAATTAATATGGGTGGCGACGATAAAACAGTTGTTGCTATAATATACAAAAGAGGCGAATAAATATAAGTTCCCGGGAAATTATAAAAGGCATCAGAGATATTATTTCTGATGCCTTTTTATATTTCTGCAAAATGTATTGCACCGGGCAGAACAAGAGGCAGGGATAATGAATAAGGCAACTTAGCTTAGCTTACGACACTCATTTGCAACTCATTTATTAGAAAAAGGAACAGATATTAGGATTATTCAAGAATTATTAGGACATTCGGACATTAAAACAACATTAATTTA
>JANTGP010000007.1 GCA_024762835.1 Bacteroidota bacterium | reverse complement strand
TTGGAAGTATTGTGTTGGTTAAGTGTTAAGTCAAGTATAAACTTACGCCCGAATACTTGTTCTTTTTCGGTTTTGCTTCATTATAAAAAGACTCACAGAGCTACGGCTATGCTTACTTTTTCTAATTTTACAAAACACAAAAAATAACTTTGTCTTAACCGAAACTTTATACTTGACTTAACACTAGTCTGTTTTCAACATTACCGGAATATCCAATATAGTATTTGTCAAAGCTATCCGAATAAAGGATGTAAATATAATATTCGTCCATAATGATAAAATACTGATAATTACCCATTAAATAAAGAGATTACCGTTTCCCGATAATCTCTTTTTCTCCTCATCTTAGACTCGAACTAAGGACCCTCTGATTAATCCCGCTCAAACGGGAATCTAACCAAAAGGCTGAGATTATCCATAAAAAAAAGAGATTACCGTCTCCGATAACCTCTTTTGCTCCTCATCTTAGACTCGAACTAAGGACCCTCTGATTAACAGTCAGATGCTCTAACCAACTGAGCTAATGAGGAATTTTAATTTCGCATAACCATTTCTGAAAAATGCATGGCAAAAGTAGTAGGTTTTTTTGAATTGAACAATACCTTTGCAAAAAAAAAATTAAAAATTTTATTTAAAATTAAAATGCAAAAAATATTAGGTATTGGAAATGCACTTGTCGACATAATGACAAGCCTTGAGAATGATAACTTTTTAGAGAACTTTGACCTTCCTAAAGGCAGTATGCAGTTGGTTGACAAAGCAAGATCATCAAGAATTTATGAGGGATGTGAGAATCTTAAAAAACAAATTACAGCCGGTGGCTCTGCTGCTAATACGATTAACGGATTAGCAAACTTAGGTGCTAAAGTGGGATTTATTGGAAAAGTTGGTGATGATAAATTTGGAAAACTATTCTCAGAAGACCTCGTAAAAAACAAAATTGAGCCATTATTGCAAATAAGTAATAATGAAACAGGAAATGCAATGGCTTTAATTAGCCCGGATTCGGAGCGTACTTTTGCCACCTTCTTAGGTGCAGCCATTGAGCTCTCGGCTGATGATTTATCCGAACAATTATTCAATAATTATGATATTCTTCACATCGAAGGTTATCTAGTACAAAACCACGAATTGCTAAACAGGGCATGTAAATTAGCAAAAGAAAATGGATTATTAGTTTCAATTGATCTGGCAAGTTATAATGTTGTTGAAGATAATCTTGAATTTTTAAAAGGACTAACAAAGAAATATGTTGATATTGTATTTGCAAACGAAGAAGAAGCAAAAGCCTTTACGGGAAAGGAACCGGAAGCTGCTTTAGAAGAAATATCGGGAATGTGTAAATATGCTATTGTAAAAGTTGGCAGTAAAGGATCGTTGATAAAATCGGGGAATGAAAAAGTTGAAGTTGGTGTTATTCCGGTAAAAAGTGTTGACACTACAGGTGCCGGTGACTTTTATGCAGCAGGTTTTTTACACGGATTATCACAAAATTTATCATTAGAGCAATGTGGCAAGTTAGGAAGTATTCTTGCAGGAAAAGTTATTGAAGTTATTGGTGCCAAGCTGGGTATTGACACATGGACAGAGATAAATAAAATGGTGAAAGAAGTTTAGATTTCTTTTTAAGCACAAAACAAAAAGCACTGAAAAAATCAGTGCTTTTTGTTTTCATACCTTGCTTTGTATGCAAGTATTTTTATCAAAACAGCCCATGAATCTGAGCGTCAACCTTATTTATCACATCTCCCAGGTCTTCAGGTCTATTAAAAAAATCCGTATTATTAACATCAACAATTAAAATTTTCCCAAGGTTATAGCCCTCAATCCATGCTTCGTATCTTTCATTCAGCCTGTTTATATAGTCAAGTCTGATTGTATTTTCATATTCACGCCCTCTTTTCTGTATTTGGGTAACTAATGTTGAAACCGAAGCACGCAAATAAATAAGCAAGTCGGGTGGTTCAACCAGCGATGCCATAAGGTTGAAGAGTGTATAATAATTCTCGAAATCACGAGTAGTCATCAGCCCCATTGAGTGCAAATTTGGGGCAAAAATATATGCATCCTCATAAATTGTTCTGTCCTGAATAACGGTAATTCCTGACTTTCGAATATCCAGTATTTGATTGAATCTGCTATTCAGAAAATAAATCTGTAAGTTAAATGACCAGCGTTGCATGTCATCATAAAAATCATTCAAATAGGGATTATCATCAACATCCTCATAATGGGCATCCCATTTGTAATGTTTTGCCAGTAACCCTGTTAAGGTTGTTTTTCCCGAACCAATATTTCCAGCTATTGCGATATGCATAATTCTATAATCTTTTAGTTATTGATGTCGACCAAACATACAAAAAATATAAATGCTAATAAGCATTTTATAATATGAAAATATCAACAATTCACTATAATACTGATTATCAACAAGATTAATTTATGTAATTATTTTTTAAGAATATGAATACATTTTATTGTCAACATCTTTAATATCCTTATTATTCCTGTTTAACTCGTACATTACAATACTTGCAGAGATTGCAACATTCATACTTCCGATATTTCCAAATTGCGGTATTTTAACAACATAATCGCATTTTTCTATCAATTCATCAGGTAAACCACCGGACTCTTTACCAAAAATTATTGCACACTTTTCAGGAAAAACAAACTCAGGTAATAAGACCGCCTCTTTTGTAATTTCGATAGCAACACTTTTAATATCTTCATTCTTTAACCATTCAAATAAATCATCGGACTTGGCAAATTGTTGTGCTATACAATGTTTCTCAAGCGAACGGGAATAAGCCTTATTTTTTTTACTGAATTTATATGGAGGATCATAACCTGAAAAGATAAATCCTTTACCTCCAAAGGCAACATGAGAACGTATTATCATTCCAATATTGCGTGGGTCAACAAGTTGATGCAGAACAGTATAAAACATATATTAGTAAATTTAACTGCTAAAGTGTAATAACATAATTATCAGACAAAACACTATTTCAGAATTCTAATTAAAATACAAAATACAATAGTAATTAAAAATGTTAGAATAGCCTTATCAAAGAATTGCCGAAGTTTATTATTTTTACCTCCTAATTTGAGACAAGAATAACATATGCCGATTTTTAAATATCTTAAGCACTCAAATATTTATTTCTTTGCAATATTACTATTGGCAGTTAGTCTTCCTGTATCCGTTTTTGGAATGAGCCTGGCTCAGATAATACTTGTAATCAATTGGCTTTGGGAAGGTAAGTTTAAAGAAAAGTTTCAAATAATAAGAAGCCGGAAAGCAATCTGGATTTTCCTTATCATCTTTCTCGTTCATATTTTGGGACTAATTTACACCTCGTGGCCCGATGGCTTTACCGGTGCAAGTTATAATGCACTGAAAGATATTCGGATTAAATTGCCATTGCTTATTCTACCTGTAATTATTGGCACGTCACCAAGTATGAGCTCTAAGCAGTTTAAAACGGTTTTAGTATTTTTTATATCTGCTGTAACAATAAATTCACTTGTTAGTACTGCCGTTCTTTTCGGAATTATCGATCACAAGGTAAATGACATTCGTGATATATCAATCTTTATTTCTCATATTCGATTTGCTCTTTTGATTAATATCGCTCTTTCGGCTTTAGGTTATTTTATTTTTTCAAAAAATTATATACAAAGTAAATATGAAAAAGTCATATACGTCATTTTATTTGTATGGCTGACAGCTTTTCTTTTTCTTCTACAATCGCTTACAGGATTAGTAATTTTACTCATTTGCCTTTACCTGTTTCTTATCATCAGATCGTTTTATATTAAAAATAAAGCTTCTAAAATTCTTACATACATAATAATAATCCTGATACCCGTATTTTCAATTTATCTCTCTGCTAAACTTTTGGACGATTTTTACAACTTCGATAGTTTTAATGTTGACTTACTTGAAAAAGAAAGTCCGAGAGGGAATAAGTATAACCACGACAGCACTAACCTACAAATTGAAAACGGCCATTGGGTTGGCAAATATATTTGCGAGCCTGAGCTGAAAGAAGCATGGAACAGTATTAGCAGTTTTGATTATAATGGCAAAGACAAAAAAGGCCAATATATTAAATACACCCTGATAAGATACTTAAGCTCAAAGAATCTGAGGAAAGATGCAGATGGTATTAAGGCATTGGACAAGTCGGATATTAAAATGATTGAAAACGGTGAGGCAAATTATATCTTCAAGAATAAGTATAGCTTGTATCCTAGAATTTACCAAACACTATGGGAAATTAATTTATATCTTAGAGGTGGAAACCCGGGCGGACATTCGGTTGCCCAACGCATTGAATATTTAAAAGCTGCAGTGCAAATAATAAAACGCAACCCTATTATCGGTGTAGGAACAGGAGATGCTCAAATAGAATTCAACAAGCAATATGAGAGAATGTCGAGTAAGCTACCCAAAGAATACCGACATCGTGCACATAATCAATTTGTTACTTTTACTATTACTTTCGGATTTATCGGTTTATTAGTTATTTTACTGGCAATGTTTTTACCGGCCTATTACGAAAAGGGATTTAAAAATTATTTTTATCTGGCATTTTTAATAATCGCTGTAATTTCAATGCTTAATGAAGATACACTTGAAACACAACCGGGTGTGAGTTTCTTCGCATTTTTTTATTGTTTATTTCTTTTTTCAAAGAATGAAAGGAAACAGCTAGTGTCAAGTCAAGCATAAACTTACGCCAGAATACTTTTCCTTTTTTGGGTTTTGCTTAATTATTAAACAAAAAAATGCAGCCGGTAAACGACTGCATTCTATTGTTTCACTCTTTCAAAGTGAATCCGGCGGGACTCGAACCCACAACCTCTTGGGCCGTAACCAAGTGCACTATCCAATTATGCTACGGATCCTTATTTGGGGCTGCAAAGATAGTTACATTATTTTGATTTATAAAAATATTATTTCTGCATATTTTTTCTACTTTTATGGAAATTTAGAATAATTGAATCTATAATTATGTTATTGACATTTTAAATAATAGCTTATGAATACTTTAATGAAGACAAGCATCTCTCGTGTAATTTTTATTTCTCTTTTTATTATATCTCTATTCTCTTTTAACATTGTTAATGTACCCGATAGTTGGTTGGATATAAAAAAAGGTGATAATTATAAAAAAGAATGGAAATCGGTTGAATCTTTTGAAAAAAAAGGACTTCCAAAATCTGCACTCAAAGTTGTTGAAAGTATATACACAAAAGCAAAAAAAGAAAATAATCAAGTACAGATAATTAAAGCCTTAGTCTTTCGTATAAAATTTATTAATTCAATAGAAGAAGACAGTTACCCTGACTTAATACTACAAGTACAAACAGAAATACCCACTCTTGACTTTCCATCAAAAGCATTGTTGCAATCTATGCTTGCCGAACTGTATCAATGGTATTTTAATGCCAATCAATGGAAGTTTTACAATCGAACAAACAGTCAAATTGTTGACACTAGCGATATAAGAACATGGGACCTCCGTACCTTAGCTGATAAAAGCATTGAGCTGCATAAAAAATCTCTCTCAAATGCAGACAGGCTTCAAAAAGTAAAGATTGATTATTTTGATGATTTGTTGATTGAAGGAGATAACGAAAAAGAACTTCGCCCCTCTTTATACGATTTTCTCGTACACAGAGCAATAAACTATTTCACTAGCCAATCTTTGTCTCTTGCTTTTCCAAATGATGAGTTTATTATTTCAAATCCTCAAAGCTTTGAAAATGCTACACAATTCATAAAAATGGAATGTAAAGAGAGTAAGCGGAAGTTTATCAAATACAATACTATTTCAATACTCAAAGATTTAATTAAATACCGGTTAAATTCTGATAATATTCCTGCATTTATTGATGCAGATCTAAAAAGACTGCAAATTATTTATAACCACTCTTCAATTGACAATAAAGATGAGCTCTATATTTCGGCATTAAAAAATTTACTTAAGCAATATGAAGAAAATGATTATAGTACAAATGTATCTTTAGAGATTGCAAAATTATATAATCAATTAGCATCGAAATATAATCCTGAACAAAAAGAGAGCTATAAATACCAATACTATAACAAGATGGCAGTTGAAATTGCAAACTCGGCTGTCGAAAAATTTCCCCACTCATCGGGTGCTAAGCTTTGCAAGAGTCTTATCGACGATATTCACACTCAATTATTAAGTTTTGTAACAGAAAAGACAATACCTATAGATGAGAACTTTGCCGTAAAATTAGATTACAAAAATGTAAATGAGATATGGCAAAAAATTAATAAAATAGACTTTGACGAATACATTCAATTACGAAATTCCACTTACGGCAAAAAGTTATATAAAAAGTTGCTTAGAAATAGTACTAAACTACAAGTAAAACAATATTCTATTCCTGATGAAAAAGATTTTCAGAACCATTCCATTGAAATAATAAATGAAGGCTTAAAGAATGGCATATACCTGATTACTATTTCCAACAATGATAATTTTAATATTAACAACTCAATAATTTGTTGGGAAGTATTAAAAGTTAGCGATATTAGTTATCTCGAAAGAAGTGACAGCAAAGGCATTGAGCAAATATTTACCATAGATAGAAAAAGCGGTAAAGCTTTAAATAATACAGAAGTCACTCAATGGTTCCGAAAATATGAAAGAAACATACGAAGCTACGAAATTATTAAAGGCAAAACATATAAAAGTAACTCCGATGGATATTTTGAGATTCCTAATGATGAAAAAAGTCAGAATAAAAATTTCTTCCTTGAGTATAAAAACGGTAAAGACAGATTAATATCTGATAATGATATTTATTACCGCCAAATCTGGGAAAGAGACAATACTAAGATAAGTACTAACTTTTTTCTCGACAGGAAAATATACCGCCCCGGACAAACCGTATATTTTAAAGCTATAATAACAAAAGAGACAAAAGAAGGATTTGAAACAATTCCAATACAAAGCAAAACAATAGAGCTTAAGGATGTTAATTTTCAGACAATTAGTAAACTTGAACTTGTATCGAATGAATTTGGCTCTTTTAATGGCAGCTTTGTAATTCCGCAAGAGGTATTAACGGGCAGGTTTCAAATTAAAACCGACAATGGAAATATCACTTTTAATGTAGAAGAATATAAACGTCCCAAGTTTGAAGTTGAGTTTCTTCCTTTTGCAGGTAATTACCTGTTAAATAAAAATGTTGAAATAAAAGGACAAGCAAAAGCATTTTCGGGTTCTGTTATCTCTAATTCAAAAGTAACATATAAAGTAAGCAGAAGATCGTCGGGATATCGCTATTATTGGTTACCACAAAAGGAAAAAGAAATTACATACGGAGAAACCAAAAGTAATGAGAATGGTATTTTTTCAATTTCATTTAAAGCTGTCCCAGATTTACTTTATCCGAAAAATGATAAAACAATTTTTACATATACCATAAAAGCCGATGTTACTGACATAAACGGCGAAACACAATCAGCTGAAAAACAAATAAATATTGGATATGTAAACCTTACTCTCGACCTTGAAATAGATGAGACAATAAACCAGACACAAATTGACAGTACACTATTTGCCCTGCAAACAAATAACCTTAACTTGGAACATATTGCAACGAAAGGACAAGTCACTATAACTAAATTAAAATCGCCTACGCAATTATTAAGGTCACGCATTTGGCAAAAACCCGACAAATTGCAATATTCGGAAAAGGAGTGGAAAAAGCTCTATCAGGGAAATGAATATGCAGGCGAGTTGGATTTAATAAAGCAAAAAAAGGGCAAGACAGTCTTTACCGGCTCTTTTAATACAGGAAATAATAATAATATTAATTTAAAAGGCATCAGGAAATGGGAAACAGGAAATTACATTATTGTTATTACTGCAAAAGACGCTTTTGGGAATGATATAAGCAAGTCAAAAACAATTACCATTTTCAATGAAAAAAACAAAAAGCCGGCTTACCCTACAATAAGTTTCTTCAAAGCCTTAAATAAAAAAGCCGAACCCGGAGATAATGCCCGCTTTCTTATTGCAAGCAGTTTAAAACATGCAAAAGTTCTAATTGAGATTGAGCACGATGGAAGAATTGTAAAACAAGATTGGCTTAGTTTAAGCAATAGTCAGGAAATAATTGAAGTTCCGGTTTTGGAAAAATACCGTGGGAATTTCTCTGTCCATTTTAATATGGTTTACAACAACAGGATATATTCACATAACGAAACAGTAATTGTTCCGTGGACAAACAAAGAATTATACTTTCAGTTTTCTACTTTTCGTGATAAACTTAAACCCGGAAGTAATGAAGAATGGAGGATTACAGTAAAAGGGAAAAAGGCTGAACAAATTAATGCAGAATTACTTACCACTCTTTATGATGCATCATTAGATAAGTTTGCCAAGAATAGCTGGTCGCTTAATGTTTTTAAAAGCTATTATCCTAAACTAAATCTTGAGACGGATAACTTTACTTCTGTTTCAAATCAATTAATATACGAGTACAGGCCATCATATAATTATCCTACAAAGACTTATGACCGTTTAAATTGGTTTGGATTTAGATATTATGGAGCAGAATTAATGTATATAAGTGCTGAAGAAGTTAAGGGAAGAGGAAGACGTCTAAGTTTTGGTTTAATGGACAAAGCACAAGATAACGAAGAAATGATAAAAGCAACATCAGCAAATGGAATTAAATCACAAGATGGAGATAAGAAAGAAAATAATAAGATTGATATAAGAACAAATTTTGCAGAAACAGCCTTTTTCTACCCTGATTTGAAAACAAATGAGAAAGGGGAATTTGTAATTTCATTTGAGGTTCCCGAATCTCTCACTAAATGGAAATTTATGGGACTTGCTCATACCCAAAATCTAATGAAAGGACAATTTGAGAAAGAAGTGATAACACAAAAAAAACTGATGCTTGTCCCAAATGCACCTCGATTTGTAAGAGAAAACGACAAGATTGAATTTCCTGTTAAGATAAGTAATCTGAGTAAAGAAGACTTGTCAGGTGAAATTAAGATTGAGTTCTTTAATACTATAACCAATGAAGCTATTAACTCTAAAATTGGCATACAACATTCTTCGCGAAAGTTTAAGATTAAAAGCAATGGCAACAGCATAGAGACATGGCTGATAAACATTCCGTCTGATATTCAATTGATAAGTTACCGGGTAATTGCAGAAGCCGGCAGCTTCTCCGATGGCGAAGAAAATATTATTCCAGCATTAACAAACAGAGTTCTGCTTACGGAATCATTACCATTATGGATTAAAGGAAAAGGCACGAAGAAATTTGAATTTAAAAAACTAAAAACAACCACCTCATCAACATTGAAAAATTATAAATACACTTTAGAATTTACTTCAAACCCCGCATGGTATGCAGTTCAGGCTCTGCCATATATTATGGATAATCAGGGAGATTGCTCAGAACAAATTTTCAGCCGGTATTATGCTAATGCACTTGCATCTCATGTTGCAAACTCAAATCCAAAAATTAAAAAGATATTTGATGCATGGAAAGCCTCCTCAAATAAAGAAACTCTTCTTTCAAATCTTGAGAAAAACAAAGAACTAAAACAAATACTTCTTGAAGAAACCCCATGGGTATTGGACGCAAAAAACGAAACCGAACAAAAACGCCGGATTGCATTACTGTTTGACCTAAATAAAATGGCAAATGAGTTAGATATGGCAATCTACAAACTTCAAAAAATGCAAACAGAAAGTGGAGGCTGGCCATGGTATACAGGGATGAAGGAAAGCAGATATATCACACAGCATATCATTTCGGGACTGGGACATCTTAAGAAACTTGGTGCAATTGACATACAAAAAAAACCTAAACTATATCAAGCAATATATAAGGCTATTGCCTTTATGGATAAAGAAGTTTACCGAGATTATAAAAACTTAAAGCGAAGCAGTCAGAATATGAATAAATGGATACCAAGCCAAATTGACATTCAGTATCTTTACACTCGTAGTTTTTTTAATAACATTCCTGTACAAGAGCAATATAAAGAAGCCTTTGATTATATAAAAACTCAGGCTGAAACTTATTGGACTAAAGAAAATAAATATTTACAGGCAATGATTGCTTTGGCTTTTTACCGTTTTGGCGATAACTTCCTTCCTAAAGATATAATAAAGTCGATTAAAGAGTTTTCGATTATGTCTGATGAAATGGGAATGTATTGGAAAAGTAATAATTCATATTATTGGTATCAGGCACCCATAGAGCGACAAGCTTTGTTTATTGAACTATTTACGGAGTTAAATGAAAAAGAGGCTGTTATTGATGAGATGAAAGTATGGCTGCTAAAACAAAAACAAACTCAGGCATGGAAAACTACAAAAGCAACAACAGAAGCTGTTTACGCTCTTTTACTTTCCGGATCAGACTGGTTGGCTGACAACAGTATGGTTGATATAAAAATTGCAGGTAAAAAAGTAAATATAGATAAAGACGGTGAGAAACCCGAAGCAGGGACATCCTATTTTACAACCTCATGGAATGCAAATGAGATAAAAAAAGAAATGGGAGATTTTGAGATAACAAAAAACACCAAGGGAATAGCGTGGGGTTCAGTATATTGGCAATATTTTGAAAATCTTGATAAAATCACTCAATCGGATAATACTCTTCAACTAAACAAAACTTTATTTAAAGTTGAGAACACACCATCAGGCGAAAAACTTAAAGAGATAAATGAAACCTACAAACTACAAACAGGTGACAGGGTAAGAGTAAGAATAGAAATACAAACCGACCGCTTGATGGAGTATGTCCATCTAAAAGACATGAGAGCATCAGGCTTTGAACCTACTCAGGTTATTTCGTCTTATAAATACCAGGACGGCTTAGGCTATTACCAGAGTACAGGCGATGTGTCAACAAACTTTTTCTTCGATCATATTTCGCAGGGAAAATATATATTGGAATATACACTGGTTGTTAGTCATAAGGGAGAATTCTCAAATGGTATTTCAACAATTCAGTGTATGTATGCACCTGAATTTACATCTCACAGTGAGGGCATTAAGGTAGTTGTTGAATAAGTTAATGAGGGTTCTAATAATTAACTTCGTTTAGCTCGCAAGCTTGGTTCCTTTATCGTTGCAAATCTAAAGGCATCGGGGTTGAAATACAATTGGTATTACAATGATTTTGTATTTTCAGCATCCTTCTTTTCAAATCCTTTGATTATATCTTCAAGAGATTTTCCCATATTGTCAATTGAGGCTTTTGCATCATTGTATAAGATATTATCGGGATAATCTTTCATGAATCGCAGGTATAAGACTTTTGCTTTTTTATTGTCATTGAGAATATTTTCATAAACAAATGCTGATAAAAAAACTGTTTCAGGTAATTTGTCAAAATTAGGATACTGCTTTAATATCCTATCAAACAACTGAATAGACTTATTCCCATTATTCATATTCATTGCTAACCTGCCGGCTTTAAACAAATAATCAGGTGTAATAGAATCTGCTGGATAATTATCGCTAAAAGTAGTGTACATCTGAATAAGGTCTATAGCCAATTTTTTATCAAACACCATTGTTGAGTCGTCAACAAGTTTTTGCTCAATTGTTGTAATCTTATCAACATCTTTGTTTCGAGGTGTTTCGGAGCATGAAACAAAAATAATCGAAGCAATAATAAGCACTGAAAGTAAAATCTTCATATTTTTCAAAATATTATCTTATTTGTAAACTATTATTAAGCATTAACATTAAAAGCTATTTAATATTGCAAGAGCTCATATCAAATGTGCATTTCACTTTTTCGGAAAAATCATTCTATAATCCACATTAATCTTTCCCTTTGATATATTAGCCAATTTAGATTTAATCAATCGTTTTTTAATTGGGGGCAAAAGGTCTGTAAAAAGTATACCTTCAAGATGGTCATACTCATGCTGTATAATTCTGGCCGGAATTCCTTCCAAAGTAATTTCATGAAACTCAAAATTCTCATCATAATACTCCATTACTATTTTATCAGGCCGTTTTACATCCTCACGAATTCCGGGAATACTCAAACAACCTTCGTTAAAAGACCATTCGTTTCCTGAAGTTTCAGTAATATAAGGATTAATGAAAACTTTTTTGAAATCTTTAAACTCTTCCATTTCATCACCAAGAGGTGAAGCATCCATAACAAACAATCTGATTGACAAATTAACCTGAGGAGCCGCAAGTCCTACACCATCAGAATGATACATTGTTTGAAACATATTTTCAATCAGTTCATTCAAATTTGGATAATTCTCATCAATTTCTTCAGTTTCACGCCTAAGAGTTGGATGACCGTATGCTGTAATTGGTAAAATCATTTTTTGTATATTTAAGACTGCAAAGATAATTCAGTTTTTAAAATTACCTTAATAAATTATCTTGTTGTTCAATAAATGATTGCAGAATAATAGCCGCACTAATAGAATCAACCAAAGCTTTGTTTTGCCTTGCCTTTTTCTTTAACCCACCATCTATCATTGTTTGAAAAGCCATTTTTGATGTAAAACGTTCGTCAACCGTATGCAATGGAATATCAGGAAATTTCTTTAAAAATTTCTTTAAAAAAGGATTAACAAACTCAAGAGCCTGTGATGCTTCATTCCTCAATGTTGTAGGGTATCCAACAACAACAGCCTCAACAGTTTCTTTTTGAAAATAAGCGGTTAGAAAATGAAAAATATCTTTTGTATCAACAGTTGTGAGTCCCGCTGCTGTTATCTGCAAAGGATCGGTAACCGCAAGCCCTACTCTTTTTTTTCCGTAATCAATTCCTAATATTCTAGCCATAATTAAGTATTTTTCCTCTTTCTGAATTTGTCAGATCGCGGATGAAACTCATTTATTGTTTGTCGCAAATACTGGTTATCTAAATGAGTATAAATCTCTGTTGTTGTAATAGACTCATGCCCAAGCATGTCCTGCACAGCCCGTAAGTCAGCACCACCTTCAACCAAATGAGTTGCAAAAGAATGTCGAAAAGTATGTGGACTTATTGTTTTATTAATACCAGCTTTAACAGCCAATTGTTTAACAATTGTAAAAATCATTACCCGTGTAAGTTGTTTGCCGTTTCTATTTAAAAAAACAAAGTCCTCATGTCCTTTTGCAGTTTTCTGTTTATTCCTGAAATTCGACAAATAAATATTAAGCTCATTAATTGCAATCCTTCCAATAGGAACAAAACGTTCCTTATTTCCTTTACCCACAATACGAATATAAGACTCATCAAGAAAAAGATTGGATAATTTAAGATTTATTAATTCCGAAACTCTTAAACCACAACCATATAAAATCTCAATAATAGTTTTATTACGATGCCCCAAGTCAGTACTAAGGTCAACTGCAGCAATAATTCTTTCTATCTCCTGAATTGATAAAGAAACCGGTAATTTGCTTCCAATCTTTGGCAGCTCAAGTAAAGCTGAAGGGTCTTTTTCTATTTTATCCTCAAGTAAAAGAAACTTAAAAAAAGCTCTAACGCCCGAAAGAATTCTTGCCTGCGACCGTGCTGATAAATGCAAGTCATTAATATTTTGGATAAACTCTTTAAGTAACGACATATCAACCTTTTCTGGAGGAATAATCACATCGCCACCATTGATAAAACTATTTAGCATTTCGATATCATGAATATATGCCTCAACACTGTTTGCTGACAATGTTCTTTCAAGCAACAAGTAATCGGAAAATGATTTTATAGTTTGATCCCAGTCCATAATATTTTATGCAAAACTAATAAAAAGACAGATGCCATTAACAACAAACTGTAATTATCTGAAAATGTATCAAATACGTCTCTAATCATGTTAAATCTAATTCTAAAAGCACTTTTCAATTGTTAAAAACTCGGTTGAAAACTTGTATTATTTATTATATTTAATAACTTTGAGGAGAAAATTTGACATAATAAATACAACAAACTATATAAACTTAAACTTAAAAATTTGATTATGAAACATTTTAACTTTGCAAGACTGTCAAAGCTGATTGCTTTAGTCAGTTTAATTTTATTTGGCTTTACTGATCTCTACAGTCAGTATTCTGTACAAATTGGCTCGGGTACAAACACAAACTCAACCTCAACAGCCTCGCCAATTAATATTTATTACAGAAGTTTACATTGCCAAACGGTTTATACAGCTGCAGAAATGCAAGCAGCAGGTGCAAGCTCAGGTTCAATTCTGGCTATGGGTTATTATGTTGAAGGTGCTCCTATTTATGCTTTGCCTAATTTTACTGTAAAAATGAAAAATACCACGGCTAGCGACCCTTCAATTTATGATGGTACAGGACTTACTCAAGTTTATACAAATCCTTCATATAACCCTTTGGCCGGTGGTTTTGATATGCTAACACTGCCTAATCCATTTCTATGGGATGGAACAAGTAATATACTAGTTGATGTATGTTTCGATCAGGTTTCACCAACTTATAATCTTTCTGGACAAGTTCGTATATTCAATCAAACAAATGGATTTAAGTATATCCGTTATGATAATTCATCACAATGCGGGGTGCCAACTACAAATACCAGTTCAAACAAACCGCAAATACAATTTACCATGTCTCCAGTATCAGATTGCGATCTTGCAGTTACAGAGTGGCTGACACCCTCACTTTCATCTGTTGATTTAACAGCAGCCGAAGGTGTTGAGATTGAAATTAAAAATATGGGGAATCTGGCTCAAACAGGATATACTGTTGCCTATTCAATTGACGGCGGTACTACTTTTGTTACAGAAATTGTTAATCAAAGTATTGCACCTTCTGCAACTTATACCCATACATTTACTCAAACAGCTGATTTCTCAACTGTTGGTGTTTATGATTGTGTTGCTTACGTTAGTTTAGCATGTGATTCTATTTCATATAATGATCAGATTAATGTTCAGCTAACAAATGCATCAACTATAATATCTTATCCCTACTTCCAAAACTTTGATAGTGTTCAGTTCTGGCAAGCAGGAGGTACTAGTAGCTCGTGGGAAATGGGTACTCCTGCAGCTTCGGTTATTAACTCTGCCTATTCCGGAACAAACGCATGGACAACCAGCCTTACAGGCAATTATAATTCAATGGAATACTCTTGGGTTGAAAGCCCATATTTTAATTTCTCAAGTTTATCTGCTCCTATCATTGAATTTAAAATGTGGTATGATACATATGATGGTTTTACTGATGGTGCAGCTCTACAATATACTATAGATAATGGTGCTACATGGCATCATGTGGGGGTTGAATTCGGAAACTTATCAAGCGACCCTAACGGAACAAACTGGTATAATGAGATGAGCATACAAGGCCTTAACTATACCGGCGGTTGGGCAGGAAGTACAGGTGGTTGGATTACCGGAAAATATAAGTTGTATGATGTAACAGGTTTTGGTACTAACTTAGCAAATGAATCTTCAGTTAAATTTAGATTTTTAATGGGTTCAAATGCATCATCACAAAAAAATGGTTTTGCTTTTGACGATGTTAATATATATCAGGCACCAAATAATGATGCGGGTATTTCTTCAATTTATAGCCTAAACACTATTTGCGAAGGCTTAAATGATGTTTACGTTACCGTTGAAAACTATGGAGCCAATATTTTGACATCAGTAAATATTGATTGGGAAGTGAATGGGGTCTTACAAACACCTCTTGCTTACACAACGCCAATTGGTGTAAACGAGTTAGACACTGTCTTTTTAGGAACATATAATTTTGTTGCGGGAACAGTTTATAGTGTTGAAGCATATACAAGTTTACCAAGCGGTGTAGCCGATGAAAATATTTACAACGACAATACTCTTATTACAGGCTTAGAAACTGCATTTGCAGGAACCTATACTATTGGAGCAACAGGTGACTATCCTACATTTGCCGATGCAATAAATGTTGTAACTACACTTGGTGTTTGCGGACCTGTTGTTTTTAATGTACTACCCGGTACATATACCGAACAGGTTACAATAGGTGATATCGTTGGTGCCTCAGCTACAAATACAATCACTTTCACCTCTTCAACAGGAAATGCTGCTGATGCAGTCTTACAGTTTGGTGCCAGTTCATCCAGCAACAACTGGGTATTTAAATTAAATGCTGCCAAGTGGGTAATAATTGATAATATGACTGTTAAGTCTGTTTCTTCCGGAAACTATGGACGTGTAATTGATTTTGATAATTTTGCTGAGAATAATACAGTTTCAAACAGTAATATCGAAAGTGTACCGGTTACAAGTTCATATGCGGCATGTATTTATTCAGAAACCGAAGCCAACAGCTATAATACAATTGCTAATAATCACCTTCTTAATGGATATTATGGTATTTACTTTAGAGGCTCTTCAAGTGCAATGGAGCTTGACAATATCATAACAGGAAATACAATTGAAGGTTTCCATTATTACGGTATATATTCCTATTATCAGAATGGTATTACCATAAATAATAATACATTGATGAATTCAAGTGCATCAAGTTCAAACTATGGTATTTATGCCTACCATTGCGATGGCCCAACAACTATTACAAATAACCATGTAAACTTAAACCCTTCCGGGACAACTTATGGTATAAGAGCTTATTATTGTAATGGAACACAAACAGATCCTGCATTAATTGCAAATAACTTTGTTGTTCAATCTCAAGGTACCGGAACAGTTTATGGTATGTATGTTTATTATTCAAACTATGTGAATATTTTTTATAACTCCATTAACATCACAGCCGGTTCTTCAACAGGAGGACGTGGAATGTATTTTGGAAGTGGATCATCAGGTTACGGAAATATTCAAGCTTTAAACAATAATGTTGTAAATACCGGAGGTGGCTATGCTTTTGAAATAACAAGTTCAGCTGCTTCTTCAGGTTATCTTTCAATTAGCGACCATAACAACCTATATACTTCCGGTTCTAATCTATGTAAAGTAGGTACTACAAATGTACCCGACTTAGCTCAACTTCAGGCTATGGGTAGCGATTCAAACTCTGTTTCGGTATTACCTGTATTTACTGCTTTTGATGACCTGCATACATTCTCGCCTAACCTAAATAACATTGGAACACCTGTTGCCGAAGTCACAACTGATATCGACGGAGAATTACGTGATGCATCAACACCTGATATTGGTGCTGACGAGTTTACTCCTGCAAATGATGATGCAGGTATTACAGGATTTGTTGGTTTAGATGCTGTATGCCCTGGTGTTGTTGATGTTGTTGCAACTGTATTTAACTTTGGATTGTTAGATATTTCAACTGTAACAATTGACTGGGAAATTAACGGTGTTCCTCAAACAGCTTTTGTGTCAAACACATTAATACCTACCGGAACAAGCCTTGATGTTGTTTTAGGAACATATAATTTTGTTTCAGGTGTTTCATATGATCTTTCTGCATGGACATCACTACCAAACGGTAATGCAGACCCCAATAACCAGAATGACACAACAAGTGTTTACGGAATGCAAACATCAGTGTTTGGCACATATACAATTGGTGCAACAGGCGACTTCGCAAACGTTGATACAGCTGTAAATTATATTTCTGCCCATGGCATTTGTGGTCCTGTTATTTTAAATATTCAATCAGGTACTTATACAGGACAAATAACTCTTGAAAATATAAATGGTTTATCTGCAACAAATACTCTGACTTTCCAATCTGTTAGTGGTGATAGTACAGATGTTATTATTCAATATGGAGCATCAGCCACAGCCGACAACTGGGTATTTAAGCTCAACGGTATGGAATACGTAACAATTAAAAACTTAACACTAAAATCTACTGCAACCGGAAGCTACGGTAGAGTATTAGTTTTTGAGGGTTCTTCGAATTATAATACTATAATGAATTGTGTTATTCAAAGTGTTAGTGTAACAAGTTCATATGCTGCATGTATATACAGCAACACCTCTTTAGACCAATTCAATACTATAATGAATAACCATCTGAAAAATGGTTACTATGGTATTTATTTCAGAGGTGCAAGTTCTTCAGACCTTGAAGAAGGTAATGTCTTTTCAAATAATATTGTTGAAGATTATTATTATTATGGAATCTACTCATATTTTCAGAATGCAGTTACAATTACCGGAAATACTGTAAGTCAAAGTTCAGCCGGAAGTAATACTAATTATTCAATGTATCTATATTATAATGATGGACCTATTGTTGTTACTAAAAACAAGATTCATGATACTGCAGGAATGACCTTTTACGGGATTAGAGTATATTATTGCGATGCTGATACAGCTGCACCCGGTTTAATTGCAAATAACTTTATTAGTAGCGATGGCCCAACAGGCACTGCTTATGGCTTATATGTTTACTATTCAAATAACCAAAGGATATATCACAACTCAGTTAATATTGTTACGGGTTCTTCAACATCATCATATGGAGCATACTTCTATGTATCTTCCTCAAATGGCTCAGGATATAGTTTAATGAATAATACTATTGCCAACACAGCAGGGGGGTATGCAATTTATATTTCTGAGCAAGTATTTTTAAGTTCAGCTCTTACATCTTCAAACAACAATTTATATGTTACAGGTAGTAATTTGGCTAAACTACAATCAACTCCTTTAGCTACACTTACCGATTGGCAAAATTATTATCCAAATGATGTACTAAGTGTTGATCCGGCTTATACCTCATCGTCAAACCTTCATTCAGGTTCACCTGATTTAAATAATGCAGGTATTCCTCTTGCTGCAGTTACGGATGATATTGATGGTGATTTACGTGATGCTGCAACACCTGATATTGGTGCTGACGAGTATACACCTGCAACATTAGACGTAGGTATTTCTGCCTTAGTTTCACCAACCGACATCAGCGGTTATTGTTATGGTTCATCTGAAATTTTCACTGTTTCATTAACAAACTTTGGTTTAGACACAGTATTTCTTGCAAATACCCCTGTAACAGTTCAAGCCGTATTAAGTGGTATAGCTCCTAATACATATGCACCAATTGTATTAAGTACCGGTAATCTTGCCCCAGGTGAATCTATGGATGTACTTATTGATTCCAATTTAGATATGTCTCTAACTGGCGATTATACTTTTGATGCTACAACAGTTGTAATAGGTGATGGTAATGCAATGAATGATGCAATGTTACCAGTTACTATCTCTGTTGTTAACCTTAATAACCTTCCATATACAGAAGATTTTGAGACATTTATTCCCGGTGCACCCGGCACACTAAATAACGGCTGGACCATTGACCCATTAACAGGCTTTAGATGGCAAGTTGATGTAAGCAACACACCGTCATCAAATACAGGACCTAATGTTGACCACACCACCGGAACAAGCACAGGTGTATTTATGTATTCAGAGGCTTCAAGTGGAACTGCCGGAGCAAAATGTTACTTATACCCACCATGTGGTGATTTATCAGGGGTTGAATTGCATTTCTGGTACCATATGTATGGTGCAACCATCGATTCGTTTGCTGTACAGGCTATGGTGAATGGTGTTTGGACAACATTCTGGGGATTACAAGGTCAACAACAATCTGCAATGACAGATCCTTGGCTACAAGCAATTACTGGAGTTCCTTCAAATGCTCAAGGAGTAAGATTTATGGTTAAAAGAGGTACAAGCTATACTGGCGACGTTGCTCTTGATGATGTCTTATTTATTGAACCACTGGCAAATGAAGCAGCAATTGATATTGTTTATTCATATGGTCAACTACCATTGGGTGTAGGCGATAATCATGTTGTTTCTGCTGTTGTAAGCAACTGGGGAACCACTGATCAAGTAAATCTTCCTGTTACCTTAAACATTACAGGTGCAAATACATTTACAGATGTAGTAACCATTCCTTTACTTCCTTCTTATGGTATTGATACTATTTATTTTGCACCTTTTACACCTGCTAATTTAGGATTTGATAATGTTGAAGTAACAATTCCTGCTGATGATAACAATACAAATAACAGTGGATTCTATGCACAAGAAGTTACAACAAACACATATAACATTGCTGATACAACAGAAGCAAGCATAAGTTTAGGTTACAATACAGGTGAAGGATTATTCCTTGTAAAGTATTATATTAATGGCTTAAAAGTAATATCTAATGTAAATGCATATATTACAGGAAGCTCAACCATTGGACAGACTGTTTATGCCGTTGTTTTAGATTCTGCAGGAACAATCCTGTCTACATCTGACAATTATATATTAACGGCAGCAGACACAGGTACTTATGTTAATTTCCCAATATTAATGACCGGACAAACAACAACAGCGAATGCTGATCTATTTGTTGGAATTGCACAAGTTGCGGGCTCAACAGGTTATTATCCTCTTGGTGTACAAGAAGAAGATCCTGCACGTGCCGGCTCATATTATACTGCCGATTTAACAGGTTCTCCTAGCGAAAATAATAGTTTTGGTAGATTTATGATTGGTGCTACCATAAGTGATCCTGACCCATTTGATGCTTCATGTATTGCAATTTCGTCACCAATTGGAGGATGCGGACTTACAACTAACGAAGCAATAACAATTCAAATTCAGAATATGGGTTCAGATACAATTAACGGAGGCGTAAATGCATCATACCAAGTTGACTCAAACTCAGTAGTTACAGAAAGTGTAAGTGCAATAATAGCACCGGGTGCAATATATGATTACACATTTACACAAACTGCTGACCTCTTTGCCCCAATGGATACTGCATTTAATATTGTAGCATGGGTTGATTTACCTTTGGATTCGGCTCAGTATAATGACACAACAATGTACGAAGTAGAATCACTTTACGTACCGGTAGCACCGGTTGCTACCGGAGCTACTGTTTCCTATGGTAATCAAGCCTTATTAACAGCAGTTTCAGCAGATTCTTTGTTCTGGTTTGATATTGATACACTTGGAGCTAATTCAATTGGCACAGGTAACAGCTATCTTACACCACCATTATTTGACACAACAACATATTGGGTACAAGCAGGTTCACCATTAACTGATCCTATTGCATTTACAACTCAATGGAATAATAACAATGGTCAGGATGGTAACATGATTGATGTTACAGCGTTAAACTCAGATATTACAATTGAATCGTTTGATGTTAATATTGATAATGCCACAACAATGGAGGTCTGGTATAAGGAAGGTTCATTTATTGGATTTGAAACAAATGCAAGTGCTTGGACATTGCTTGGAAGTACAACAATATCTTCAAATGGTGTTGACGTTCCTTCACCCCTTCCTATTGGAGGTTTAACAATACCTGCCGGTCAAACTTATGGCTTATATATAACTACAACATCAGGTGGCATTAATTATTACACCTTATCTGCTCCACCATATATTACTGACGGTGAATTATTAATTGATAATAGTGTTGGTAAATCATATCCTTTTGGATCTACCTTCTCACCAAGATTATGGCTTGGTACTATTTATTATACTATGGGTAGTGGATGTGCCAGCGATTTAGTTCCGGTTGAAGCTATTGTAACAGGTATTCCTGCAATAGATGCTGGTATCTTATATGAAAACTCACCTTCCTCAGGTATTGAGTTAACAATGGAGCCTGTATCAGTTGATGTTAAAAACTGGGGTAGCGATACTATTTCAAACATTAATATTACTTACGAAATAGATAATGGTGTTCAGGTGAATGAAATTATTAACGCAACCATTCTTCCCGGTGACGTATTAACTTATAACTTCAATACATATGCTGATTTAACGACCTTTGGTATATATAACTTTACAGTATACACTTCATTGTTAGGAGATGCATATTCACCAAATGATACAATCACCTTCCAGGTAACAAATGAACCATTGGTTTATTGTTCTTCGGGTGCAAACTCACCGGGTTACGAGGAAATTATACAGTTTACTGTAAGTGACCTTGATAATTTTTCTGGTCCGGCATTCGGTTCGATGTACCAAGACTTTACAGGAATTGCTCCGGCTGTATTAATGCCAGGAATAACATATCCTATAACTGTTGTTACTGATTTTCCACCTGGATATTCTTACCCGTATAACTGTTGGGTTGAGGTTTATATTGATTTTGACCATAGTGGAACCTTTGATGAGCCAAGCGAAGTATTTATGTCGATGGCAACAAACTCATCAAATACTGTAACAAGCAGCTTTACAGTTCCTAATACAGCCCTGCCGGGAACTCACGGAATGAGAGTTGTATTCAGGGAAGGAGGAACTGCTTTATCAACAACTCCATGTGGATATTATTCATGGGGTGAGACTGAAGATTATTCAGTATTTGTCCCAACTCCTATTCCACACGATGGTGGAGTATCGGAAATATTATCACCTTCAGGCTCATTATTAGAAAACACTTTAGAACCTGTTGAGGTTGTTGTTACAAATTTTGGAACAGATACTATCTTTAATATGGACGTGGTTTATACTGTTGATGGAATAAATCCTGTTGTTTACAATTATTCCGGTGCACTTGCTAATCTGGAATCGGACACTGTTACATTCCCCAGCATGAATATACCGGGTGGTTATTTCGATTTATGCTCATACACTGTCCTAACAGGCGACACCAATTACTTCAATGATACTTCGTGTGTTCAACTGTACGGAGATCCTCAGTTTGAGCTAGGAATATTATCTCTTGATGCTCCGGTTGATGGATGTGATTATGGATTTGAAGATGTTACAATCCAATTTGCTAATAATGGTGATACTCTTTATGGAGGCATAACAGCATCATACTTTACTACAGGTATGGCAGCTCAAGTTGATGAAGTTATTAGTGATACTATTTATCCAGGCGATGTTTATACCTATACTTTTACAACTCAGATTGACTTAGGAGTTAGTATAGATACAGAGTTTGATATTTATGCATGGATTAATTCTCCTCTTGATCCGGTACAGCAAAATGATACTATAAATCAAATTGTTGTTTCAGGAGTAAGTCCTGCATCACCATTTGCTAATGATGCAACTATTTGGTCGGGTGAATTTACAACTCTAAATATTGTAAATCCTGACACTAATAACATTTACTATTGGTATGATTCTGATACCACACAGTTGTTTACTGATACATTTATGGTTACACCTGCATTATTTGACACAACAACGTATTATATTTCTGCAGCAAACGGTTCAGGCGCTTCATTGGCAATTACAGAAATAAGCCTAGGTGGACCTGACTTTATCGAGATTCAGAATATGACAAATGGTGTTGTTGATGCAACCGGATGGGTTGTTGCTATAAGTGCAAGTTATTCTGATATTAATTCAGTAAACACAATTTATTGGAACTTAGGAACTCTTCAGGCAAATGAAGTACAATATAAAACTGACTCTTCATCTGATAATTATTGGGGAAACAATATATTGTGGAATCCTGGCTCATCATCAAATTACAAAGGCTGGGCAATGATTGTAAATGACATGGGCGAGGTTGTTGATTTCATTTCAATGGGATGGGATCCTGCTCAACTTGCTACATTTAGTGCAAACATTAATGGATTTACAGTTGATTTAACAACGGCATGGGACGGACCGGCTGTTACAAACTACACATCTGACTTCTTGGCAAGAACAAACTATGACAGTAATACATTAACAGATTGGCAGAATTTAACTACCAATACAAAAGGTGTTGCTAATCCAAATATGGTCATTTCAGGAACAGGAAGTGGATGCGAAACTCAATTAGTTCCGGTAACTGTTAATGTTCAATATGCAGATTATGACGGAGCCTTGGCAAACATAGTTTCACCTGTTACCGGCTCATATCTAGGTCTTGAACCTGTTACTGTTGATATATATAACAATGGATTGTTAGACATTTCAAATTTCCCTGTTTCATATACTCTTAATGGTGCAGGTTTAGTAACAGATACAATTACTGCTGTTATCACTCCGGGAATGACATATACATACACATTTAGCCAAAACGTTGACATATCAACATATGCAAGTTATGATTTATGTGCTTTTGTTGGTGTTCCAAATGATGGTTATTCACCAAACGATACTCTGTGTACTGTTGTAGAGAATATGGATGGTGATGGAAACTCTTGTGCCAGTGCATTCCCCTACTTAATGTTAAATGATCCACCGGTAATGGGAAGTACAGCTTTTGCCTATGACCTTGAATGGTGGAGATTTGTTCTTCCGATTGATGCAAATAACGTTGTAGTAAGTTTATGCGGGTCAACATATGACACTAAACTCGAAGTTTGGAATGATTGTAATGCAGCTTCATATATGCAATACAATGATGATAACTTTGGCTGTTCTTCGAATACCCAAAGTTCAGAAATAACATTCTCATTCTTATCTGCCGGAACTTATTATGCCAAAGTTTATGGATATAGTGGTTCATTTGGTGATTATATTCTTGAGATTACAGGAGAACAAGTTCCTGTAATGCAAGTTGATCTGACAGGAACAATGATTAATTGTTATGGCGAAGCAACAGGCTCAATAACAAGTGATGTTATAGGATTGCCGGGAAGTACACCGCCTTACACATATTTATGGTCAAACGGTGAAACAACCCCGAATATTTCTAATTTAACAGCGGGCATTTATGAATTAACTGTTACTGACGCCGGTGGACTAACTCAAGTTGAATCATTAGAAATAACACAACCTTCTGAGTTAATTGTTTCACTTGCAGGAACCGACCCGACAATTCTAGGAGCAGGTGACGGAGCAATAGATGCAACAATAACAGGCGGTGTTACACCTTATGTATATCATTGGTCTAACAATGCTGCAACCGAAGATATTACAAATGCTTATGCAGGTGTTTATACTCTTACGGTTACCGATGCAAATGTTTGTTCTACAGAAGCAGTTGATACTTTAAATACTCTTCCTCCTCCTTCAGGATGGGAAGTTACACAAACTGCCGTTTCTCATGAAATTGTAATTCCTCAAAGTGCTGTAATTCTTTTAGATGGTTCGCCATTATCACCAGGTAGTTATGTTGGTGTATTTTATCTGAACCAAACAACCCAAACATTAGAATGTGGTGGATGGGCTTACTGGTCAGGTATGGAAACATCTGTAATTGCATATGGTTCTGATGCAGGACAAAATAATGGTTTTGCTCCAAACGAAGTATTCCATTGGAGAGTTTATGATGCAGCTTTAGGTGTTGAGTTCGGAGGAAATGCAACATATCTTCCATCTTATCCTGATGCAGGTAACTTTGTGATAAATGGATTAAGTGGAATAAATCCTCTTGAAGCATTCTCAATAGTATCTCAAAATGTACCTTGTGTTTCAGGTTGGAGTATATGGTCTACATATATTGATCCTGTTAACCCTGCAATTGATGACATTCTAGATCCAATTACAGCTCCAATGTTTACACCTGGTCCTGTTGAAATTGTGAAGAGTGGAAGTGGTCTAGTATACTGGCCATTCTACGGTCTTAATACAATCGTTAATGTTGTTATTGGCGAAGGTTATCAGATTAAGATTAATGGTCCTGATACTGCTTTCAATGTAGTTGGATTAATTGTTCCACCTGAACTTACTCCTCTTACATTTAACTCAGGCTGGAGTATTATTGGTTACTTAAGGACAAGCCCTGCTCCAATTGCAGATATGTTTGCTCCTATTACGGCGCCAATGTTTACAACAGGTCCTGTTGAGATTGTGAAAAGTGGTAACGGACTTGTTTACTGGCCATATTACGGTCTGAATACTATTATAAATATGATACCCGGACAAGGTTATCAATTAAAAATGAATAGTACACAGACATATACATATCCGGCAAACACTTCAAGTTCTGCTAAGAGTTATGATGAGAACTATTACCCTCAAAATTATACCGAAATTATAAATACCGGTAATAATATGACACTTGGAATTCCTGAAGATGCATGGAATACAAAACCTGAGAATGGTGATGAAATTGGTGTATTCGACTCTAATGGAAAATTAATTGGTAGTTCTGTTTATCGCGATGATTTTACTGCAATTACTATTTGGGGTAATGAAATTCTAAAGGATACAGAATCAGCCAAAGCCACTATTTATTCTCTTAAATTATGGCATAACACAACCGGAATTGAGGAGGATATCGTAGTTGAAAGCTGGAAGCAAGGCAACGATCAGTTTGAGACAAATGCAATAAGTATTGTTAAAAAACTTTCATTGGCAGGAATTGGAGATGATCAATTTGTTCTTTATCAGAATATGCCAAATCCTTTTACCGGAAAAACAAATATCAGTTTCTATCTGCCAAAAGATTGCCATGTTCAACTTGCTGTTTATAACTTAATTGGTGACCTTGTTGAAGAACTTGTGTCTGATCAATATATAAGTGGTAAACACACAATTGAGTTTGATGCTTCAAGTTTACCTTCAGGAAACTATTTTTATAAAATAGTAACTGACGATTTTGTTGCAACAAAAGTGATGAATCTAAACAGATAAGATAATTATTACACATATCCTTAACCGGATATATTTTAAAAATAGCCATGTGAAATTCACATGGCTATTTTTAATTTGCTAAAACTACTTTTTAAAGTATTTTAGCTACTCGTAATTTAATGCTTAAATAAAATGAGAACTTTTTATATTTCGATTATTTCAATGTTAATTCTTTTTACATCCTGCATAAGAGAGGAAGAAATTACTATTACTAAACCTGACGAAGTAACTGCATTTATGTCAATTGATAAAAGCTTTGGTGATTCAATAGCTCAAAAGATAATTGTCTCATTAAAGAATTTGAATAACGAGTTTACCGATTTCCCCAATGGTCAAATATTTCTTAATGGTATGCCTTTAGCATTTAATATGGGAATAAATGCCTACGAATTACAAACTTTGTTTAGTATCGGCTCTGAAACCAATTATTCATTTGAGATTCGATTTCCTGATAATATTACTGCTGTTTCAACTATAACAACTCCGATAGAATTTGCGAATGTTAAGATTCCATCAATAATACAAATTGGTGAGGATGTTGATATTTTATGGGATGCAGGAGATATTGACCAGAAAATGTTATTAAAAATCTGGATTAGACCAAATCATAACGAGCAATGGACATCAATGCTAAGTACGGAAATAAGCGATGATGGCTCTTACACAATACCCTCAACTTTCTTTAATGCAACAATGGATTACTGGCAATTAGCAATTGAGTTAGGACGAGAGACATATGGAACAGCTGATATAAACCTTCGAGAAGGCTCTTCAATACGGAGTGTTTTTGTTTATGATAAATTTGATATTAGATTGGAGTTGTAATCTTTATTATGTGTTAATCTCTATCACCTTACCCTTTAATAAATAGAGTTTATTATTAAATCTTATGATTTGCTTAATACTATCACTATTTAAGTGTTCTATTTCTTTGCTTTCAAAAGTGTTTTTATCAAAATAAAAATACTTGTTATCTATTTGATAATAATAGGAATCTCCAAACACCTGAAAAGAATTAATTCCCTTTTCAGGGAAAGTTTTATAATAAGCTCCAAAACTATCAAAAACCAAAACTCCCGTTTCCGGAATATTCAGATATACAAACTCATTTCTTTCAAATAATATATTTGCAACATCAATATCATCAAGTATCCTGTTTAATGGAGTTCCTTTTTCAGTTAATTCCATCTTGTCATTGAATTGCAACAATTGCATGTTTTGGCTATCATAAACCCAAATTCTGTTTCCGGTTGAATTGCACATTAATTGTGAGTTATAAACGTCTGCATCATCTAACAGAACAGGACTCGACAGCTCTGAAAGTTTATTGTTTAAGAAAAGGAACTGGTTCGCATCGTGATAATACAATAATAAACGGAGCGGGTTACTCACATCTATTGATGAGATATTTCCTAAAACATAATTGCTATATTCAATTTTCTCTTTACTGGAAGAAAATATTTTTACTAAACGGGCTTCCTTTACTATATAAATATTTCCAAGATTATCTATTTGAAAATAATCAGCATTGAAAGGGAGTTTCATATCAGAGATAACATCCGTTCTGCTCTGAAAAGAAACAATACCAAGCAATAAAACGAATACAAATGATTTCATTCTGTTAATTTATTTCTCATTAAAAATAACCGTTATTAATGTCTGACCTACAGCTTTCAATGTATTTTTATCGATAACATCCATATTGTCGTTATGAGTGTGCCAATACGCACCAAAATGAGAGTCTGTTGACGGGTCGTTTTGTATTATATCAATACTAGGTATTCCGGCTATTTTATTTACATATAAATGATCATCTGTAATTTGTCCACCCTCGGCATCAACAAAATAATTTGAATAGCCAATCTTTTCAGCAGTAGTCCATACTTTTCGAACAATAGATGGGGCAAAATAATTTGAAACACCTTCTTTATAAAACATTGCATTTTTTGCACCAATCATATCAAGCAAAATCCCATAACGAGGGAAGTACCCGAACTCATGCAAATTAGCTGCCCAATACTGAGATCCAAGGCACCATGAATCAGGATCAGAAGGTAGGTCTAAGTTATCGGGTGTGCCATAATCTTCTGCATCAAAAAATATTAAGTCCACCCCAAGATTAGGTTCATTTTTCATAAGCAACCTTCCCAATTCCATTAATACAGCAACTGCACTTGCTCCGTCATTCGCTCCAAGAATAGGTTCACTTCTGCGTGAAGGGTCATCACAATGATCGGCAACCGGCCTGCTATCCCAATGGGCAAACAATAGTAGCCTGTCTTTTTTATCAGGATAATAGCTTGAGATAATATTCTGAATATTGAGCCATTTACCATTGTATGCTCTTACTTTTGCTTTTTGAACAATGACTTTTGCCCCAAGAGATTCCATTTTATCTTTTAAGTAAATTGCACACTTTTCATGTGCCTTGGTATTTGGAACACGAGGCCCGAAATCAACTTGTTTTTCAGTATACACATAAGCCGAATCGCTATTAAAATCGGGGATATTTATCTTAGGCTCAACTTTGCCGGTCTTTGGTCTTAACTCTTGTGATTTTTTGTTTTCAGTACATGAAATCAGAAATAATAGCACAAGAACAGAAATTAAAGGGATTATCTTTTTCATTATAGTTTAAGCAAATAAATTCTTTATTGATATATTGCAAAAGTAAACTTTTGTATAGTTGTTTGCTAATTCTTAACGGAATAAATACAAGTATTATTTAGTCTTTTAAATAAAACATTAAAAACCCAACAGAATAAACTTATAACATCTTTTAATAAAATGTGAATTTCACTTTAACTTCATGTAATAAAAACAAAACCTGTTAATAGCAAAACTACTAACAGGTCTTTTATGTGGGCATTACTGGATTCGAACCAGTGACTTCTACCCTGTCAAGGTAACACTCTAAACCAACTGAGTTAAATGCCCTTTTGTATTTGCAAATATATCAAACATGTTTTTTATTGCAAATACAAGTTTATCAAATTATCTTTATTCTTCGTTAACAATAATCTCCGAAGTAAGCTCTAAGGCTTTTTTATAAACCTCGCTAACACCGCAGTATCTGTCTTCTGATAAAGAAACTGCTTTTTTAAGCTTATCCATTGGAAGATCCTTACCGGTAAAGTTATATTTTACGTGCATTTTGTAATAATGCTTTGGATGTTCTTCGGTAAGATAACCATCAACAGATACAGTAAATTTCATAATATCAACGCGCATCTTTTTTAAAATCGAAACTACATCCATTCCTGTACAACCTGCTAAAGCGTATAACATGAATTGCTTAGGCCTGGGGCCTTGATCTTCGCCACCTACATTTCCTTCAGCATCAAATACTATTTTATGACCGTTAGGCTTTCCTTCAAAGGCCATTTTTCCAATCCAATCAATATCAATTGTTGTTTTCATTCTCTTTAATTTATTATTTTATATAATCTAATTAGTTTAAAAGCTACTATTTGCGAGCATTACTAAAGTGCAATTCTCAACAGTCTCAATATTATTTTGTTCACATAGTGATTTCAATTCATCATTCTCAGTACCCGGATTAAAGATTACTCTTTCAGGTTTCAAATCAACAATATAATTATAATATAACTCTTGCTTACTCTTTCCAACGTACAAAGTCACAGTATGAACATTATCAAATACAGGAAAACCCTTTAAAATTGACATGCCAGCAACTTCTGCATTTTTTATCCCAACCGGAATAACATCATGTCCATGATTGAGTAAAGCATGAACTGCTTTATATGAATATCGCGACGGATTATCACTTGCCCCTATTACAATAGTTTTTTTTATCATTTATACCAAAGTGTAAAATCGTTTTTTGTATATTTGACGGCAAAGTTAAGAATATTGACATATATTAATTTATATACATATAAATTTCTGTTTTAATGAAAAGTCCAAAGCAAGATCATGATTGTAACGCCTGTGTACACAAATTAAATTCAATATTTAGCCATTTAACCGACAGTGAGTTAGAAGAGGTTGAGTACGAAAAAAGTTGTAACTTTTTCAAGAAAGATAATTATCTTTATCATGAAGGGACACGCATAAATGGGTTTTATTGTATAAACAGTGGTATCATTAAATTATTTAAAACAGGAGTTGTTGGAAAAGATCAGATAATAAAATTTGCTTCAAAAGGAGATATTATTGGCTACCGTTCTATTCTTAGCCAAGAACCTGCATGTACAACAGCAAAAGTTATCGAAGATACTTCATTGTGTTATATTCCAGCATCGCTATTGCTAAAACTGGTAAATAGTAACCAGAATTTCTCTATGGAAATATTAAAGCTTGCTTGTAAAGAGCTTGGCGATGCAAATAATTTTATTACGGATATTGCTCAAAAAACAGTTCGTGAACGACTTGCAGAAGTATTGATTATTTTAAAAGACCAATTCGATCTAGACAAAGATGGAAATCTGCAAATTACGCTTACACGCAATGAGTTAGCCAGCATTGTTGGTACAGCAACTGAATCAGTCATTCGTCTTTTGTCAGAATTTAAAGCAGATAAATTGGTTGAACTTAAAGGAAAGAAGATTAAAATAATAAACCTTCCCGGCTTAATTAAGTTAAGCAACACTTTCAATTAATCAAGGTATTTGATAGTTGCCCATATTTTAGTATCTTTACTTTTTATAGAGTTGGTTCTAATTCATTAGTTAAAGATTAATATTATTTGCATTTGTAATGAAAGTTTAGGAATAACAAACTGACCATTCATCTAAACACGATGAAATATGAAGAACTTTTAATTGCCTCTTAAAAATAAATAAAGATGACAACACGCAAATACAAACTTCGTACTGAATTTATCCAACTAATTCAATTATTAAAAACATTGGGGATAAGCGAAACCGGTGGACAAGCAAAATTAATGGTTGATGATGGCTTGGTAAAACTTAATGGAGAAGTTGAGTTTAGAAAGCGTGCAAAATTAAAACAAGGTGATAAAATTGAAGTACTCAATCAATTAATTGAAATTGAATAACATTTATAAACTAATACTTATTATTATGAAGAACTTTACTTTCATTCTCTTTTTATTATTCGGATTTTCTTTGAGCTCACTTGGCCAATGGACACAATACTCAACTGGTTTTCCTATAACATCAACAGGTGTTAGATATCTTAATCTGGTAGATGAAGAAGTTATATGGCTTACAGGCTACGATGGCGTAACTCCTGCAAACCAAAGCACAATGTTTGCTACTACATCAAATAGCGGAACATCATGGACAAATAATACAATTCCCGGTTATAGCGGTTACGGAACATCTATGATATTTGGAATTGATGCATTAACAGCATGGGTTCCTGTTTTTGGGCCTAGTGGTGGTGGTGCAATTCTTAAAACAACAGATGGCGGAAACACATGGACAGAACAGACAACAGCATCATTCTCCGCTCCTGCAGGTTTCCCTAACATGGTCTATTTCTGGGATGCAAATAACGGCTTTTGTGCCGGAGACCCAAATGGAGGTTACTTTGAAATATACACAACAAATGATGGTGGCGACAACTGGACAAGAGTAGCACAAGCAAACATTCCTGATCCGGTTGCTTCTGATGAGTACGGAGTAACAGGATTTTTCTCTGTAGTTGGAGATACCGTATGGTTCTCAACTAATAAAAGCAGACTTTTGAAATCTTTAGACAGAGGAATGACCTGGACAAGCCAAACAACTCCTGTTACTTCAAGCAACCAGTTTAAGATAATATTTAAAGACCCGATGAACGGTATTATTTACGACAACCAAAGTACCCCTTTACGCACATTTGAAACTTCAGACGGAGGTGATACTTGGACTGAGTTTTTTCCAAATGGTCCAATCCTATCGGTTGATATTTGTAATGTGCCCGGATCGGGTAATACATGGATATCTACAGGAAACGCCGAAGGAGTTTCCTTTAGCTATGACGGAGGACATAATTGGGAACTATTTCAAAACACAACAGGAATGAGCTTCCTGACCGTCAAATTCTTAAATCCATCAACAGGATGGGCAGGTGATTTTACAACAAATGCAACAACAGGTGGTATTAATAAATATACAGGGAGTCTCTTACTTCCGGCAAACGATGTTGGTGTTTATTCTATTGATATTACTCCTATGGCTGAACCCGGCGACATTACCCCCAAAGTTACAATAAAAAATTATGGCACTGATGCACAGAGCTTTGACATTACATTCTCAATATCCGGCATATATACTACTACTGTTCCGATAGCTAACCTAGCATCATTGCAAACAACTCAAATAAGTTTTGATAACTGGGCAGCTACCGAAGGAAGTTATACAATATCAGTCGCTACTTTGCTTACAACCGATGTGGAGGCAAGCAATGACGTAATGGAGCAGACCGTAACAATTCAAGACCTAACTGAAGCATACGGTTATGTTGCTTTTGACCCTACATCAACTCTTCCTCAGGGTCCTGCTCAATTGTTCCTCGAAGCACCTTATATAATGGTTTCAATAGAAGACCAAAGTACTGAAAGTTTTATCTCGGCCGGCACATGGGGACCTGATAATAAATGGTATGCTGCATCATTTTATGATGAACAAACCAGTACGGGGGGCGAGTTAGTTACTATTGACCCGGTTACAGGAAACAGACAGTTTATAGGCTTTATGGGAACAAGTCCTGTACATGGTTTATCTTACGATTTTACCAGCCAAACAATGTTTGCCGTTACATATAATAACACAACAGCAATATTAAATACGGTTGATCTTTCCAACGGATCGCTTAGTCAGGTAGGTTTAACAAACTCAGAAATATTAATCAATCTGGCATGTAATTCTCAAGGCTTACTCTTTGCAGTTGATTTAGTAAATGACCAATTTGGCTCAATTGATAAAACAACAGGAGCTTTTACTGTTTTATTTGATTTGGGTTTTGATGCTGCTTATGCACAGGACATGGAATTTGACAGATATACTGATACATGTTATATGGCAGCATATAATAACACCGCAGGTTCAGGTGAATTTTACAAAGTTGATTTATCCTTACCAGGGCTTATTTATGTTGGTGACATTGCAGGAGGAACAGAGCTAACCGGTTTGGCAATTCCTTATATTTATACCGAATCTATCGACGAACAGTCAGCAAATTCAACAATAAGTATATATCCAAATCCAAGTTCAGAATTTTTAAGCATAAGCTCAAATGAAAGAATAAATCAAATTAGCTTAATAGATTCATATGGAAAATTGATTTTTTCAAAATCGGTAAACAAAGATTTTACAAGCCTAAATATTGAAGACTTAGCTGTTGGAACATATTATATTGAAATATTGAGTAAAAATGGAACTACAACAAAAGTATTCTCAAAAATAAAATAAGCCGGCTACAAAAAGATAATATATCAAAAAACCTCTGATTATCAGAGGTTTTTTTGTTATTACAATTGAAATAATATTTTTATAATTATTCCGATTAGTAAATGAATCCAATTGGTATCGGGGTTGAATTACAATTGGATTATTTATAGTCGTAAGCCCATTTAATGTAAATGCTTCCCCATGTAAAGCCCCCACCAAATGCAGCAAGAACAATATTATCGCCCTTCTTCAATTGACTTTCCCAATCGCTTAAACATAAAGGTATTGTAGCATTTGTTGTATTTCCGTACTTTTCAATATTTATCATCACTTGTTCTTTCCGTATTCCCATACGGCGAGCAGTAGCATCAATTATTCTAAGGTTTGCCTGATGTGGAACCAGCCAATCAACATCATCTGACTCAAGATTGTTTCTTTCCATTATTTCAACTGCAACATCAGCCATCTTCTTCACAGCAAACTTAAATACCATTTGCCCCTCTTGATACACATAATGTTCACGTGCATCAACAGTTTCATGAGACGCAGGTTTTACAGAACCCCCGGCCTTTTGATGTAAGTATCTTCTACCAACACCATCTGATTTTAAGATAGAATCAATAATACCTGTACCATCCTTGCTTGGTCCAAGCAAAACGGCCCCTGCCGCATCTCCAAAAAGAATACATGTTGTACGGTCGGTATAATCAACAATAGATGACATTTTATCAGCACCTATCACAATAACTTTCTTATATTTACCTGATTCAACATAAGTTGCAGCAGTAGCTAAAGAATAAATAAAACCAGAGCAGGCAGCATTAATATCAAAACTAAAAGCATTTTTAATTCCTACCTTATCACTTACAATAGTTGCTGTTGCCGGAAACTGCATATCAGGTGTGGTTGTAGCACAAATTACAAGATCAATTTCGTCAGCAGAAGTATTTGTTTTCTTAAGAAGCTTTTTAACAGCCTCAGTAGCCATATCAGATGTTCCTAATCCTTCACCTTTTAATATTCTTCTTTCTTTAACCCCTGTACGTGTTACTATCCACTCATCTGAAGTATCAACAATTGTTTCAAGCTCTTTATTCGTAAGAATGTACTCAGGTAAAAAAGTTGCAATTCCTTTTATCTCTGCTGTTATTTTATCCATTACTTAAATTTTGCTTTAAATTTTGAATTTATTCCTGCGTAGCAAACGTCTCTTGTATGTAATATCATGTTCTTTATTGCTTTTGAATTTGAAATACCATGCCCTATTACAACAGTAGAGTTTATTCCAAGGATAGGTGTGCCTCCATAATTTTCAAAGTTGAAGCGATCGAAATACTCATCTTTAATTTTTCTTTTCTTAGAGATTACATAAAAGGCCTCAGCTTCTTTTAAAACGACATTACCTGTAAAACCATCACAAACAATTACATCTGCTTTACCGGTAAACAAATCATTACCTTCGACATTACCAATAAAATTAAAATCTTTTGTACCTTTCATCAGTTCGTGTGTAGCACGTGTAAGAATATTTCCTTTCTCCTGCTCTGAGCCAATATTTAAAAGACCAACTTTGGGATTAGCAATTTTATGCACAAATTCGGCATATATTGACCCAAGTATTGCATATTGGTACAACACATCAGGTTTACAGTCGGCGTTAATACCAACATCAAGTAATATTGAATTTCCTCCGTCAAGTCTTGGCAGAACACTGCTAATACATGGTCGAATAATTCCATCAACTACCTTAACCGTATACATTGAGCCAACCATCATAGCTCCTGTATTCCCTGCACTTGCAAATCCGTCAATTTTGCCTGAATTTAACAAATGAAAACCTAAAGAAATACTTGACTTCGGTTTGTTTTTAAATGCTTTGGCAGGATGTTCACCCATTTCAATACGTTCATCAGTATGAACAATATCAAAAACCGATGGTTCGATATTCTCGCTCTTGAGTATTGGTAATATTTGAGACTCATCGCCAATCAAGACAATTTTATCATTATCAGATAATTCTTTTGAAGCTAAAATAGAGCCCAAAACGGTTGCCTTGGGAGCGAAATCGCCTCCCATAATATCAATACCAATTCTCATATCAAAAAGTTTAGTCTAACTATGCTAAGTCGCCTCTTTCCATTACTACCTGGCCTTTATAATAAAGTTTATCTTCGTGCCAGTGAGCATGATGGAAGATATGAGGTTCGCCGGTAGATTGATCAACAGCTACTACAGGTGCAGTTGCTTTATAATGTGTTCTACGTTTGTTACGTCTTTGTTTCGAAATTTTATGTTTCGGATGTGCCATGATTTATTATTATTAAATTTTATAATATGTCTTTTAATTTATTCCATCTCGGGTCAACTATTTCTTCAGCCTCATGAATATCATAATCTTCGGTAAGATCAAGCTCACAACCCGCTTCCCCATTTTCCTTGTCGGGATGAACTCTCTTATACGGAATATTAAGATTTACAAATTCATAAATGAATTGTGCAATATTAATCTCCGCTTGATCAAAAGTAAATATCTGATTTTCCTCTCCAATATAAACAGAATCGGGAATACTTTCACCGTATTTGATATATACTTTATCTTTAATGCTTATAGGCATATCAAACATTTCCAAACAACGGTCGCAAGCGACATTAACATGTCCTGAAATAACAAAGTTCAGAATCATTAAAGTTTCTTGCCTAATTAATTCAAGTTCAACTTTTAACTTTCCTCTATCAACCTCAGAATATTCATACTGCTCAAAGAACTCATCATCGACTTCAAAAACGAAATCGTGCTTACCTATTTTCATTCCCGCAAGAGGAATACTGTAATAATCTAAATAGTTCACCTTTAAAAAAAATGTGGTGCAAAATTAAAACTTTTATTCTAAACCTAAAATATATTTTAAAATATGCTTAATAAATTAATTATCAGTAAAAATAAAGCCTTTTACTTTTTAAGAGCAATACGAAAAATCGTTCCGTTTACCTGATCAGAGCTTTTTACAAATATTTTTCCTTTATGATAGATCTCAATAATACGTTTTGACAGTGATAATCCCAGTCCCCATCCCCTGCTCTTTGTTGTATATCCGGGCTGGAATACGGTTTTATATCTTGATTTTGGAATTCCTTTTCCCGAATCCTTAATATCAATATAAACCACCTGAGTATTATCCTGGATAGATATTTCAATAGAACCTACTCCATTCATAGCATCAAGGGCATTTTTACATAGGTTTTCAATTACCCACTCAAAAAGTGCTTTATTAATAGGCACTAAAATTTCGTCATTATTGCTTATTTGCATTGAATAAGTCACTTTATCAGAGCTTCTAGTTTTCAAATAATCAACAGCCTCTGAAATCACTTCAACAATGTTTAATCGTGAAAGAATTGGAGCAGAACCAATTTTTGAAAATCTCTCAGTTATTGTTTCAAGTCGCTGGATATCCTTTTCTATCTCAGAAAGAATCTCTACTTCGGTATCTTTCAATTTCAAATATTCAATCCATGCCAAAAGTGATGAAATAGGTGTGCCTAATTGGTGAGCTGTTTCTTTTGACATTCCGACCCATACCTGATTTTGCTCGGCTTTACGCGATGAACTAAATGCTAAGTAGGCCAGAATTATGAAAAGAAAAATTCCGGCAAGTTGAAAGAATGGATAATAAAAGAGTTGATTCAATAACACTGAATCTTTATAGTAAATGTAATTCCTGTGCTCATTCATAAGCTGAATCTCAATAGGCTCATGCTCAGCCCTCATAATTTCCAGTTCTTTATGGAGATATTTCAAATTACGCTCAAGCTCTTTCTCGCTAAGATGTTTCGAATTGATTATTGATTTTAATGAATCCAGATTTCGGGCAGCAAGTATATTATTATCCTCATCTACCTGAATAACAGGTATTGTCTTATTATTAATGATAACCTCAGAAATAAAAGAAACGTCCTGATTTACATTAAGATTGGAAAGCTGACGTGTTGCTTCTGCCCAAAGCTCAACACTCTTACGTTCTTCGACTGCAAGTTTACGTACCAGTATGTTTGTAAATAAAAGTGATGAAAGACCTATTAGAACTGCTGTAAGAAACAGGATTAACTTCCACTTTTGTTTTTTGGTATAAATATCCACAAATAAGCTTTTATGTTAATATGCTAATGCAAAGAAATAAACTTATTTGATAAAATAATATTGTAGTTGGATATATGTTTTTCTAACTTTTTACAATTCATAAATTATAGGGTTATGAATGGTGAATTATGAATTATTAATTATCAATTATGAATTATCAATTATCAATTGTGAGTATTATGCACACGATACCATTCAAGCATCGCCTAAGACGAGACTTGATATTCATTTTGTCATTATTATATCACAGGGTTTCCCTCGCCTGAGGCGAGATTCACCCTGTGCTATTACAGATCGCCTCGCCTAAGGCGGAGCTTGATACTCGTTTTGTTATGACAAGACTCGGCGTGTCTTAAAGACACACCGAGTCTGTTTTATTAACAAACGAACACCAAACAGGGCTGAAAGC